>JAGIAQ010000008.1:0-25225 GCA_017744795.1 Niabella sp.
AGGTCCTTCCGTAGAAACGGACTGACCTCTAACGATTGCTTGCCATATGAAAAAAGGTAAAATTCAACTGGTGCTGCCTACAGCTTTTGTCTCACTTATTCATTCCCTCAATTGCTACACAAAGATAGCTCTTTTGAAGAGCTGCCTCCAAACCAACAATTTAGTCTTTTTAGTATGCCTAAAGCGTTATAAAAACGCTAAAAGCCTTTACTGCACTACGTTTGAAGCGGTTCTGGTACAGACGCCCAAGGCTATTTTGTGGGATAATATTGTTTATGTAATGATTGCCGTTAAATTTGCGCATTATGCCAAGCAAGCCTGGTGACATATTATTTCAGCTGATCAAATCCTTAGAGAAATCTGAGAAAAGGCATTTTAAGCTTTACATTACCCGGAGCTCAGGGAATGAGGACCTTAAAGTGATCAAACTTTTTGATGCGATGGACAAAATGCCGCAGTATGATGAAAAAGCGTTGCTAAAAAAATTAAAAGAGGTTACCAAACCACAGCTGTCCAATCTTAAATCGCACCTGTACCGGGAGATCTTAGCGGGCCTGCGCCTGTTGAAAAGCAGTGAAAGTCTTGACCTTCAATTAAATGAACTATTTGATACGGCCCATATTCTTTATAAAAAAGGATTGTTTTATCAAAGTTTGCGGGTGATCGATAAGGCAAAGGAAACGGCCAAGCTAAATCAGAAATTTTTCTTTTTACCGCAATTGCTGTCATTGGAAAAACGGATCGAAGCGCTCAACGTTACCAATAGTTTCGTGAGCCGCATGGATGAGCTGGCAGATGAGTCGAACGAAGCCAATACCAAGCTGAACATGATCACCCGGCTTTCCAATCTTTCCCTGCAGATGTACGGCTTTTTTATAGCCAACGGGCATGCGCGGAACGAAGCAGAAGAGGACAAGGTAAAAAAGTTTTTCCGGCAAAACCTTCCCTCCGGATCGGCGCAGCAGGAAGGTTTTTATGAACGGCTGTATTATTACCAGAGCTATACCTGGTATGCGTTTATTCGTCAGGATTTTTTACTGTACTATCGGTACGTGCAAAAATGGGTAGACCTGTTTTATGAGAAACCCGGCATGCAGCGGGCAGAAACCGGGCATTTTATACGCGGTTATCATAACTTGCTCAACGCCCATTTTGACCTGAGGAACTATGAGAAATTTACGATTGATCTGCACCAGTTCGAGGAATTCAGTCATACCAAGCGGGTGCAAAGTAACGAGAACTTCCGGGTGCAGTCCTTTGTGTATATCGCCAGCGCTAAGATCAATTATTTTACGATCACCGGGCAAACGGCTGCGGGGCTGAAGGAAGTGCCTTATATTGAGGACAAGCTTTCGGAATATGCGCTATTCCTGGACCGCCACCGCGTAATGGTGATCAACTATAAAATAGCAATGCTGTATTTTCTTTCCGGCGATTATAGCACCAGTATTGATTACCTGCAGAAGATCATTAACGATTCGTCCGATTTAAGAACCGACCTGCAATGCTATTCGCGCCTGGTGCACCTGCTGGCGCACTATGAACTGGGCAACCTGGAACTGATGGATTCGCTGACCCGCTCCGTATTCCGTTATATGTCCAAAATGAAAAACCTTACGGTTATTGAGCAGGAGATCTTCCGCTTTATCAGGGGAGCCTTCCACTATTCCAGGAATGAATTAAAACCGGAATTCGCAAAATTCCTGGACAAAGTAAAACACCTGGAAGGGAATCGTTTTGAAACGAGGTCGTTCGCCTATCTGGACATCATATCCTGGCTGGAGAGCAAGGTAGAAGGTAAGTCGATGCGCGTCATCATAGAAGAAAAATTCCGGCAAAGCAAGCATAGCAAAAATGTGGTTCCGGTGGAAGTGGATCGATAGCATCGGGGCTAACTAAAAAGTATTTTTTGTACAGCAAAGCGGCGAATGACAAAACATTAAGGATTAAGATGCTCATTAAGTCGTTTTCTTAATGAGCTTAGTCTTAATGGTTCAAAAATCTTTTGTTATACAGCTTTTGGTCACTCCGATTTATGGAGAAAATGCTGTTTAGAACGCCACCACTCTTCTTTCCTTACTGCTTTGCAGCGCCGCATCGATTACGCGCATGGTCAAAACCGCATCGGAAGCCGGCACCGGGTTTGGCCCGTGATTGCGCAGCGCACGGTAAACGTCTTCATAATAGTTCATATAATTCCCCATTTCAGATCGCGTTTGCTGCTGTACGTCCAGGCCATTGATGGTGGTGTGCAGTGCCCCGTCAAATCCCTCCGGTGTTGGTACCCATGGTTCAATCGAGGGCTTCACGCCTTCCAGCAGTTTAGTTTCCTGCAGGTCCGAGCGCTGTTGTAGAAAAGTGCCGTTCTCGCCCTGAAGCACAAATGGATAAGGTGATTCTTTGGCAAAAACGGTGCCTTTAATACGCACGCGGAATGGCCGGGGGTAAAAAAGCAGCACTTCAAAATAATCGTTGGCGATCAGCTCTGTCCGCATCGTTAAAACATCAGCAAAAACGGCTTCGGGAAAACCGAACAACTGCAATGCCTGATCGATCAGGTGCGCGCCCAGATCGTGCAAATTGCCGGCGCCGGGTTGGTCGCCCTCTTTATGCGCTTTGCCACTATGTCCCGGCCGGTACCGGTCGTAGCGGAGCTCTACCTCCTTTAGTTCGCCCAGCATATTTTCAGACACTACATCTTTTATCACTTTGTAATCGCCATCGTACCGGCGGTTCTGGTACACGCTCAGGAACAGGTTCTTTTCCTTTGCCAGCGCGTCGATTTCCGCCGCTTCTTCGGCGTTGATCATAAAGGGCTTTTCCACCACAATATTTTTACCGGCTTCCAATGCTTTTTTTGAATATTCAAAATGGGTTTGCACGGGAGTGTTCACAATCACCAATTCTATTTCCGGATCGGCGATCAGCTCTTCAAAAGAGCGGTACAGTTTTGTATTGGGATACCGTTCCCGGGATTCCTCTTTATGTCGCTCTACAATTGCTTTTAGCTCATAATGCGGGTTTGCATCAATAAACGGAGCGTGAAACAGTTTTCCACTCATGCCAAAAGAGGCGATGCCGGTGACGATGGGTTGACTCATGATCTTGATTTAAAGAAATGTAAAAGTACCTAATTCGTTATATACTGAGCAAGGGATAAAAAAACATTCTTGATCCCTTGTGAAGTATAGTCAGCGTTGCTGCTCCCGGAACCATCTTTCGGGAATTTCGCCGTTGGCGGCCAACTGATAGTCTTTGTAACTGCAGGGAACAAAATGTTTGCCGGGGAGCTCCATCCACCAGCGCCCTGTTTTTTTGCTCTGCAGAAAACTGGTAGCGGATTCTGAAAAGATCACCTGGTATTCGTTAAAAGATTCGCGTTCTTCAAGCGCCGCTTCTTTTTTCTTCCGGTGCACGCCATCAATTGCGTACCAAAGCATATGACTGATCTGTTTAGCCGTTAATTCATCGCGGTCGTTTTTGGCATCATAGCCAAAAACACCAATTGTTTGCATGGCCGGGCTCATCCCCGCATATTGCATCAGGATGCAGGCCTCTTCTCCGTTCAAACCATTGGGAGTAAGCAGGTTGGCGGGTGCATAAGCGTTGGCGATCGCATTCACATCAAACGAAAAAACCTGACTGCCTCTTATGGAGGGCTCCATTTGCTCGATATCTTCTTTAACATGTCCCACACGATAAAAATCGAATTTCAGTTTATCGAGGGTTTGCAGCATCCCCGGGTGCACCAGGTAGCTTTGAAAACCGATATGATTGTAATGGCGGATATAATTCGGTTCGCCTGTAAGCATTTCCATAAGAAAATGATCATTGGGAAAGGGCGATTCCATATCCAGGTCGATGACCGCATCAACAACGGAAATATCCATTACTTTTTTTTGCAGGGCGCAGGCGCCATACAGGCCCATGGTAAGATCATGAGAGCCGCCCAGAACCACTACCAGCTTTCCTTCTTCGATCAATGCCGCGATCACTGTTCTTAAAGCGGCAACCGTATCCGTATAGGAAGCGCCTTGTTTTACATCGCCGATATCTGCAATTTTAATGCCTTCGTGCCAGAAAAATAAAGAATAGAATTGTCTGCGGATATAATCCGGAGCTGCTCCCGGAACACCCAATATGCCATTACCCCGCTGCTCTCCGCAGCCAACCAGAACCAATTCTGTTCGATCCAGATCCGGAAACTCCGCATCGTAAATAGCAATGCTGCTGCCGATCTGGTTCGTTTGATAAATAGTATCACCTGCTATTGCTACAAGGTTTACGGGCGATAAAAATGCTTCAATATTCAAATGGTCTGACATGCGTGCAAGATAGGATAATCGGTTAAAGATTTACTGGTAGGTATCCGAAGTTTTTATTTCCCGTTGATCAAAGAAGCGTTGATTGTTATGCTCCTTTAAAAACATACGCTTATTTTTGCCCGGAATAAAACCCAATCTTTATGAGGAACTTACTATTATGCGCGTTATTATTAACGGTTGGCCTTACGACGCGGGCCCAGGATAAAACGGTAAAAAAGCTTCAGGAAGACGCAACGTACACTTTTAAAAAGGACGCCAATGACACTATTCCGAAAACGTGGAAAACAGGTGGTATTTTTAATTTTAATGTGGCGCAGGGATCTTTAAGTAACTGGGCCGCCGGCGGCGATAAATTTTCACTGGCCTTAAACTCATTACTGAGCACTTATGCTTTTTATGAAAAGGGAAGGCGTCACTGGGACAATACGCTTGACCTGAACCTGGGGTATATCAATACCACTTCACAGGGAACGCGTAAAAACGATGACCGTATTGACCTGGTGACCAAATATGCCTATGATATCAGCAAAAAATGGGATGTGGGTGTACTGGCAAACTTTCGTTCGCAGATGCTGAATGGATATGACTATACGGATTCTTCAAGGACGCTGACATCAAAGTTCTTTTCCCCTGCATATGGGCTCATTAGCCCGGGGCTTACCTATAAGCCGGATAAAAGTCTTTCAATATTTCTTTCGCCCGTTACCGTAAGAGGAACGATTGTAATGGACGATTCTTTAGCGGCTAAAGGAGCATATGGCGTGGATTCCAATAGTCATTATAAAACGGAATTTGGGGCATTTGCAACCATTCGTTTTTTTAAAGAATTCAATAAAAGTATTTCCTTTAAAAGCCGCGCAGATTTTTACTCGAATTACCTGCATAACCCTAAGAATATTGATGTTTACTGGACCAACCTGCTTGCAATTAAAGTAGGAAAAGGCCTTGCGGTAACGTATGCCCTGGATCTTATTTATGACGATGATGTGCGGTTGTTTGGTCCCCATAGCGATGCCCCGCGGGCGCAGATACGATCCATGCTGGGAATTGGTTTATCCTATAAATTCAGCAACCAGTAATGGCACAGAAAAAATTAATACGTTTTGCAGAGCTGAACACATTCAATAATGTGCTGCAATTTCCGCAGGAAATGCGGGGCAACTGGAACAAACAGTTTAAAAACGACCATCCCATTGTATTGGAACTGGCTTGCGGCAAAGGCGAATATGCCCTGGGCCTGGGCCGCCTGCACCCCGGTAAAAATTTTATAGGGGTGGACATAAAAGGCAACCGGCTTTGGGCCGGCGCAAAAAAGGCGCTGAAGGAAGGGCTGACCAATGTTGCTTTTTTACGGGTACAGATCGAACAACTATACCAGTACTTCGCTCCGGGTGAAGTGGACGAGCTGTGGATCACCTTCCCCGACCCGCAACTGCGCTTTTCCAAAGCAAAGAAGCGGCTTACGCATCCGCGGTTCCTCAGGATCTATCAACAGGTATTAAAGCCCGGCGGCATCATTCATTTAAAAACGGACAGCCCGGCTTTATTCCGCTTTACAAAAGAAGTAGCGGAGATGTATGACTGTGCGGTGCTCAATGCAACGGATGATCTTTACAAAGAGACAGAACTGGCAGATGAATTGAAAATAAAAACCTACTACGAAAGCCTGGATATTGCGGAAAGCAATCGCATCCATTATATCTCCTTTCAGTTGCCGGATGTTTTGGCGCCGGAAGAAAAAGACAGAGAGCTAAAAGAAGCCATCCGCTATGAGCTTGATTGAAGGGGAGGATTATTATATAAATGAATCGGGTCTGGTAGTGCTTACAGCCCGGTATCATTTAAAGCGCGGCTATTGTTGTAGCAACGGTTGTTTGCATTGTCCGTTTAATTATGAAAATGTTCCTGAACCAAAGAAAACGCAGTTGTTAAATGAGCGCAACAAAAAAAAGCAACAATGAAGCAAGATTGAAGCCAGTACGCCCTTCGGGAAAAACTGACGATTCGATCTTTGACCTGATTTATGCTGTTGCCCGCCAGATACCCAAAGGACGGGTTACTTCATACGGCGCTATTGCAAAAGCCATTGGCTCAGGAAAGTCTGCCCGCATCGTTGGCTGGGCCATGAGTAATGCCGGCCGCGTAAAGCCTAAAGTACCTGCCCATCGTGTGGTAAACAGCGTGGGCCTGCTTTCCGGCAAACATGCTTTTAAAACCCCCAATTACATGCAGGAGCTGCTGGAAAAGGAAGGTGTGCAAGTAAAAAATGATAAAGTGGTGGATTTTAAAACCCGGTTCTGGAACCCGCTGGAAGAATTGTTTTAGCTGGGGAGCATAGCTGTTTCTTTTTACCTGCATCATTATTCGCTTACTTCTTTGCCGGTTTTCTCGCCACCGGGAGACTTGAGTGACAGCCAAATGCAATCCCGCGGCGCGTCGTCCCAGTCTTCTGTGTCCCATAAGGAGACCA
This sequence comes from Niabella sp., assembly GCA_017744795.1. GTDB lineage: Bacteria > Bacteroidota > Bacteroidia > Chitinophagales > Chitinophagaceae > Niabella. The sequence continues at coordinate 6,796 of JAGIAQ010000008.1, forward strand.
AACTAACACCGGGTTTGTTTTTAATGCCCAACCTTAAAAAAACTATCGCCCCGGAAAAAATATTATGGCCCTTTAGCTGGAATAACCATCGCAACTAAAACGATTTCGATATCTTCTGAATTCCCAAAAACTAAATTGCATAAATTCGCTATCTACGCTGCGGAATACCCATCCCGTCGGGCGCCATATATTTTAACGATTTTTCAACTATGACAACAAGAAGAACTTTTATCCGCAATTCGGCACTGGCCACAAGTGGCGTTGCTTTAAGCGGCATGTTCACAAAAGTGAGCGCATCCAGTTATAACCGTATCATTGGTGCTAACGGCAAGGTAAACCTGGCCCATATTGGCATCGGTAACCGTGGTGGCGAGATCATTGGTGAATTTGCAAAAACGCAGCTGGCCAATGTAGTGGCTTTATGTGATGTGGATATGGGAGCTAAACACACCCAGGCGACCATTGCAAAATTTCCCAACGCACCGCAGTTCCAGGATTTCAGGAAAATGTACGATAAAATGGCAAAAGATATTGATGCGGTAACAATTGCCGTTCCTGATTTTGCGCATTTCCCGATCACAGTGCATTCAATGGCCCTGGGTAAGCACGTTTACTGCGAAAAGCCCATGGCGCGCACGTTTAATGAAGTAGAGCTGATGATCAAAGCGGCAAAGAAATATCCTAAAGTGGTTACACAAATGGGCAACCAGGGACACTCTGAAGGCAACTATTTCCAGTTTAAGGCTTGGGTAGAAGCGGGCATTATTAAAGATGTTACCGCTATAACGGCGCATATGAACAGCCCCCGCCGCTGGTTTGGCTGGGATACTAATATTAAAAAATTCCCCGCAGCGGAGCCTATTCCTGAAACGCTGGATTGGGATACCTGGCTTTCTTCCCAAATGTATCACGACTTTAATAAAGACTTCCATTACGGACAGTGGCGCTGCTGGTATGATTTCGGCATGGGTGCCCTGGGCGATTGGGGCGCGCATATTTTAGATACCGCCCACCAATTCCTGGATCTGGGCTTACCGGAGGAAGTAAACCCCACCCGGCTGGACGGACATAACGATTATTTTTATCCCATGGCCAGCACCATTGAATTTAAATTCCCGGCCCGTGGAAAAATGCCACCGGTAGTGGTTACCTGGTATGATGGGCTGGATAATATTCCCAAACTGCCCGAAGGATTTGGCGCTTCCAAATTGGATTCTACCATTCCTACAGTAGGCGGCAAACAGATCCAGGCGGTAAAACTGAACCCCGGGAAAGAGATTTATAGCAAAACACTTACGTTTAAGGGTGGTTCACATGCCAGCACGCTCTCCATTATCCCCGAGGAAAAAGCGAAGGAAATGGAAAAGAAATTACCGGTAGTCCCCAAAAGTCCGTCCAATCACTTTGCCAATTACTTATTGAGCTGCCAGGGTAAGGAAAAAACCCGTTCTCCGTTTGAGATTGCCGGTCCGCTGAGCCAGGTATTTTGTTTGGGTGTGATGGCGCAACGACTGGGACGCAAAATTGTTTTTGACCGCGCCACGCATCGCTTTAAAAATGATGCCTTTGCGGATGCGTTCTTAACCGGTATTCCGCCGCGTAAGGGCTGGGAAGATTATTATAAGATATAGAAAGTGCCGGGGCTTTATAGGCAACCTTGTTGAATAGAATATCAGCCTTTGGACAAATTTGAAGTTGTAGTTCAAATTTGTCTAAAGGCTTTTTATTTAGCCGAAAACGTAAACTGATTGCTGGAATAGTCGAAGACCAGGGAGGCGTTCTAAGCAAGCTTTATATTTCTGAAATTAGTCATCCCGTTATCAGTGTTTAAAATATCCCTGTCTCCATCATAAATAAGCTGCGAAGAAACAAGGCTTTTGCCCAACAGATTCTTCAGGTAAGTGAGGTTATTAAGAAAATCTTTATGGAAATTTTTCGCCGATTTTATTTCATAAGCATAAAGATCGTTGCCTTGTTCCTGTATAATATCGACTTCGTGCTGTGATTTATCGCGATAATAAAAAAGATTGGACAACTTGCCCTCATTAAAGCGGTGTTTTAGAAACTCCAGTACTATTAAATTTTCAAAAATTGCTCCCCGCAGCGGATGGGTTGCCAATTGCGTTTCGCTCTCAATGCCTAATAAAAAACAGGTTAGTCCCGTATCACAAAAATACAATTTGGGTGTTTTTATTAATCGTTTCCCTACATTTCGAAAAAAAGGAGGCAATCGGAAAGTAATATAAGAAGCTTCCAGAACGCTTAGCCATTCATTTATCGTATGAACCGAAACACCTACCTCGTTGGAAAGTGCGGAGCCATTCCACTCCGCACCCACTCGTCCGGCACACAAACGAATAAAGGCTTGAAATTTAATAAGATCTTTTATACCCAGTAATTGCCTTACATCACGTTCAATATAAGTATTGTAATAATTGCGGCTGACATCCTGCACAGGGATTTTTTTTGCCCATACCGCAGGATAGCCTCCATTTAGTAACAAGGTATCTGTAGGTGTTGACTGAATTCTTTCCCCCAGCTCTTTCATCGAAAACGGAAGTAAGGTTAGTGTTACTGCTCTTCCGGCAAGAGATTGCGTTACTTTTTCCATTAAAGCAAAATTGCTGCTGCCGGTAAGTAAAAAATGGCTGTTGGGCGTTTCATCGGCTACTACCTGTATATAAGAGAACAACTCCGGATAGCGTTGAACTTCGTCAATAATAATACCGTTGGAATGTTGTTTTAGGAATTGTTCTGGCGAAACAGCGATTTGTTCCCGAACATCTGTTCGTTCAAGATTTACATAATGATAACCGGGGAAAAGGTTTTTGCACAGGGTTGTTTTGCCAGATTGCCGCGGACCTGTAAGCACAATTACCGGGAATAAGTTAGTTGTGCGTAACAACTCCTTTTCTAATAATCTATGAACGAATGAGTTATTCATTTTTGGACAGATTTGAAGTACAACTTCAAATCTGTCCAAAGGTAAACAAATGATCTATACAAGCGAAAAAAGAGTACAAAAACTTTTAATCATAACTTTACCATAAATGAAAACGCTCCTTTTTATTTTCTTAAGTTGTTTTTCTCTGCAATCAATGGCACAGCACAGTTCCCTTAATAGCAGAAGGGGCATCAGTATGTTTAAATTCACCGCACCGGACAGTTCTTTCCGTTCGGTAAAACCGTTATCGCTTAACACGGTTTATTATGACCGCTTAGGGTTCATGTGCCGGCAGGAAGTAAAGATGGAAAAGATTACAAAAACCTCGCTTCGGTTCCGGCTGGGGAGTGTGGGATATACAGATCGTATGGAAGGAAAGCTGAATGCAGTAGCGGCCCCATGATATTCTGAATCGTGGCTTATGCCTGTTGCGCCGCCGTTTTTAATAGCTTTAACACCACCGTTGCTTCTGCCGTTGTAAAGTTTCCAAAACCTAATCGCGCAGCTGTTAATTGTTGTGTTTGGTATAATAAAAATGAAGGAAGCTGAATGCCTTGCTCTGTACAGGCCTTGCTTACCCTTAGTAAATTCAGTGCGGGATCCCACTCCGTCCATACTGCTAATCCGCCCGGCGGCGTTGTAAAGGAAACAGTATTGCCGAGGTTGCTCTTTAGTGTTTCACAGAAATGATCCCTCCGCTGCTGGTAGATCTTTTGGGTCTTTTTCAGGTGCCGGTGTATTTCTCCTTCGGCGATCAACTCACCCAAAACCTGCTCCGTTATGGAATCGCCCTGCTGATCGATAATTGCCTGTACTTTCTGCATTTCAGCGATCAGGTTTTCCGGGGCAACTAAAAAACCCGTCCGGAAACCCGGCGCCAGCGTTTTTCCAAAGGACCCCAGGTACACCACCATCCCTTTTTCATCGGCGCTGGCCAGCGGAAGAATAGGGCTGGTTTGGTAATGAAAATCATATTCATAATCGTCTTCAAGAATGATAAACCCATAGGTATTGGCCAATTGCAATAGCTCGATCCTGCGCCGGGCGCTGAGGGTAACGGTGGTAGGGTAATGATGGTGCGGTGTAAGGTACAGCATGCGCACGTTTTGTTTTTTACAAAGACGCTCAATAATATCCACATCAACCCCTTCCTTATCAATAGGAACTGCTTTTAATTGCGCTCCTGCCTGCTGAAAGATCATATTGGCTTTATAATAACCCAAAGCGCCTACCAGTACCACATCTTCTTTTGAAAGCAAAGTGCTTGCTGCCACATACATGCTCATCTCCATGCCCCGGGTAGTCAGTATGTTTTTGGGAGCAATATGCAGGCCCCGCGATTGATTCAGATAATTGGAAAGCTGTGCCTTGTAAAAGGTCCCTGTTTCACTGACCGTGTACCCCAGGTGCCGGCGATTGATCTTCCGGCGCAATGTAGCCGTATAATAGCGCGCCAGCTGATCCGTCGGCGACAGCCGTGAATCAGGCTGTCCATCGGTAAAAACATAAGGCTGGCTTGCCGGTGCGGATATATCCAATAAGTTGCTTTTTGTAAAATGAAACCCCGTTTTGGAAGGATAGCTATTGAGTGGAAAAGGCCCCAGTTTTCTCTTTTTGCTGCTCTCTTTGTTTTCTGATTGTATAAAAGTGCCTTTGTTGGGCAAAGAATAAATCCACCCCTGAGCATCCAGTTCTTCATAGGCGGCAATAATGGTTTTGCGGTGTACGCCCAGCAAGGCGCTCATCATGCGGGTTCCGGGCAACCGGGCGCTCCCGGGTAGATACCCTCGCTGGATGGCATTGATGACCTGATGTGTGATCTGCAGATAAACCGCCGTGGCACTGTTCCGCTCGATGGGGATCAGGGTTTGCCAGGGAAATACAACCGGACTACTCATAATATAAAAACCGGACTACTTTAGTCGTCCGGGAAGGTACTAGTTTCGCCGCAAAATTTACGAGGATCATTAAAGAAAAACAAGATATGAGAAAACTGTATTGGATCGGAATTATTGTTTTGGGAAGTGTTTTTACCAAACTGGCGGCACAGGATACCCTGCTGGATCCTGTAACGGTGACTTCTTCGCTTATTGAAAAAAGAAGTTCGGAGACCGGGCGCAATATCACCATTATCAAAGGAGAAACGATCGCAAAGTTACCCGTTCATTCACTGGATGAACTATTAAAATATATCCCCGGTGTGGAAGCCCAGATGCGCGGCCCGCAGGGGTCGCAGGCGGATATCTCCATACGCGGAGGAACCTTTCAGCAGGTGTTGGTGATACTGGACGGGTTGCGGATGAACGACCCCAACACCGGACATTTTACGGGGTATATTCCCATCAGCCCAGCAGAAATAGAACGGATAGAAGTATTAAAAGGCGCTTCCTCGGCGGTTTATGGCTCCGATGCAGTAGGGGGCGTTATCAATGTGATCACAAAAGCGTTCAGCAATAAAAAACAGCCGGAGCGCGCGCAGGTAGCGGCGCAGGTGGCTACAGGAGAATACGGTTTGTTCAATGCCAATGCGGGGGGATATTACCAAAGCGATCGCGTTACGATAGACGCCGGTTTCATCTCTAATAATTCATCAGGGGTACTGCAGCGGGGAACACGGGGTTATTTTCATAATACGGCAGCGTCCGCCGGAGCCACGATTCGCCTGAACGCTTACTGGGATCTGTCGTTAAGAACGGCATACGACAAGCGCGATTTTGCTGCGCAGAATTTTTACACCACCTACACATCTGATACGGCTTCTGAAAAAGTAAGCTCCTGGTGGAACCAGGCACGACTGCACTATGAAAAAGGCAATACACAAGTAAGCCTGGATGCGGGATACAAAAGCCTCGAAGATCAGTATGCGTACAACTCCTCCGCTGCCCCTAATGACAACAAATCGCATTTGTTTCAGGCGCAGGCTACCCTGCAGCAACGCTTCACGGAATATACCCAGCTTATAGCAGGTTTTAATACGCAAAACCGGGATATCCGTTCTAACGACAGAGGAAATCATACTATAAATACAGCAGCACCGTTTGTTTCCCTGTTTCAAAAATTTGGGGAGCATTTTATGTTGAACCCTTCCTTGCGGGCAGAGTTTTATGGCGCATTGGCTCCAGAATGGGTACCGCAACTGACAACATCCTATAAAATTAAAAACCTTCAGTTCCGGGCCAGCGGGGGTAAAACCATCCGGAACGCGGACTTTACTGAATTGTACAACAACTATAATAAAGCCCTGGTAAAAAGCGGCAGCATTGGAAATCCCAATCTTGTTGCCGAAAAATCCTGGACCTATGAGGCGGGAATGGATTGGTTTTATCAATCGAAATTGAAAGTTTCCTCCTCCTTTTTCCAACGGTTTCATTCGAAGCTGATCGATTGGGTAACCACACCTTATGGGGATATGCCGCGGAAAGACAACCTGCAGGCAGGAAGTGTTTACGCTTTGGCAAAAAATGTAGCAGAAGTGAATACAACCGGGTGGGAAACGGATGTCACTTTTACAAACAAATTCAGCGATGATCATTCTTTAATGATAAATAGTGGTTTTGTATGGATGTATAGTAGAAGCAGCGAAGCGAATCCTTCATTTTATATTTTATCCCATGCCCGGTTTTTGGCGAATGCCATGGCAGCCTATGAGGCAGGGCCGGTTTCTGTAAGTTTAACCGCCATTTATAAAGTGCGAAATCCGCAGCAGGCATCCGCGATTGATGCGGTTATCACAAAGGACTATTTTTTACTGAATGGCCGGGTAAGCTACCGGGTTATCAGAAACAGATTGTCGGCCTTTGTGCAGGCGGATAATCTGCTCAACCGGAGCTACAGCGACCTTTTAGGCGCACCAATGCCCGGCAGGTGGGTACAGGGAGGGGTGAGTTTTAATTGGGGCCGGTAGGAGGCAGATAATAGACCTGTGAGGTTTTTAAAACCTCACAGGTCTATCTTATATCGCGTACACGCCTTCCGGATCGTTTCTTCCAGCGGCCGGTATTGAAAACCAGGGAGTGTTTTTGCCAATTTTGATCCGTCAAAAGAGGTGGCGCTGTTGGCCACTTTTGCGCTTTCTTTGGTAATTAGGGGTTTGCCCCCGTTGAACAAGGATTTGAGTTTTTCTACCCGCCAGGCAATGGATGATAAAAAGGGCGTGGCTTCTTTGCCAGGCCTTTTTTTGCTAAAGGCATCGGCAATGGTGTCCAGCAATTTTCTGAATCGCCAGTTATCATTACAAACAATAAAACGTTCTTCCGTAATATCCGACTGCGCCAGCAACACCGCAGCCCTGGCAACGTCTTCCACATCAGTAAAGCCGTTGATACCGTTAGTGTACCAGCCAAATTCCTTATACGCATTTTTAAATATAGCGCAGCTGCCTTCATTCCAGTTGCCGTAACCCAATATAGTGGCGGGGTTTAGCACCACGCCTTCCAGTCCTTCCGCAAACCCGCGCCAGGCTTCCAGTTCCGCTCTGAATTTGCTAATGGCATAATGGGTATTGTTTTTACCATCCTCCCATTTTACCGTTTCATCAACGGTGCTGCTGTTCTTTTTTCTGCCTAATGCAGCTACGGAGCTGATGTAGATGAGGCGTCGTACCCCTGTTTCTAGTGCGGCATTCACCACATTGGCGGTTCCCTCAATATTTACGTGATACATATTTTTTCGCTCCTTTTTAGAAAAGGAAACGATGGCGGCGGTATGAATAACCGTATCAATACCCTGCATAGCTTCTTCCAGGGCTATACTATCGAGGATATCGCCCTCTACCCAATCAACCTTGTTTAGAATATCCGGATCTATAAATTCCGGCATTTTTGAGGCGCTGCGTTTAATGGCCCTGACGGCTGCCCCCTGTTGCACCAGTTCTTTTAAAATATAGGCGCCCAGAAAACCGGTTCCGCCGGTAACCAGTATGTTCGATTTATGATTTATGATTTATGATTTATGATTGACGAAAATAGAATATTCTTTGTTCTTACAAAGATTTTGATGTGGATGGCTCCCGGTCAATAATATCCCCCGGTTTACAGTCCAGCGCCTTGCAAATTGCTTCCAGCGTATCGAAGCGCAGGCCTTTTGCTTTGCCTGTTTTCAGGATGGATAGATTGACAATGGTAATGCCTACTTTCTCTGATAACTCGGTGAGCGACATTTTGCGCTTTGCCAGCATCACATCCAGGGTAATAATAATAGGCATAATTAAATAATTGATTCACCTTCTGTTTTCAATTCTCCGGCATAACGCAACAGGTCGGCCAGTAAAAACACACAGAGTATTAAAAACCAGGCAATGGGCGATGCAAACAGGGTTTGCGACAGTACGTTTATGGCAAATTTTCCGCTGGTAAGCTCTTCTGTAATGGGTGTGTTCCGGTAAATATACATGTTGCGTCCGGTGGTGGTGATGGCGTCCAGGATAACGATCAGTACGCTTAGCCAGCCGATCCGCTTGATGGAACGGAAATAAGTATCGCTCCATTTGACTCCGTTTGAAACATTTCTTACGATCCGGAAGAGCAGCCAGGCCATCCAAAAGATAATAGCAGCCTTTGCAAAATCAAGAATGTTTAAGGGAAGTACTAGTTGCCGGTAGTTTTCGATAACCGGCATATCGGACGAACGTGCATTGATGATCACCGTAACCAGGTTCACCAAAACCGAAAGTAGAAGGATGATAAATGCAATGACGGAGCTTTCGTGCACTTTAAAACGTTGTTTCATGATTTGTTCGTTTAAAATACAAAGCTAATGAAAATTTAAAATAAAACAAATAATATTTATCGTTTTATTTTAAATAAATACTTAAAAAGCTAAAGACTATACTTTTTCAGATCGCGTAAGGGATTGAAGCGGCATCCTTTTGCGGATGCCCAGGCAGGCAGCGCGGCGCAAAAGATACAGCGGAAAGCCCGGCCCGCAGGGTACGCCATAAAAATCAGATCAACCCCTTCTGTTTCATGCCTACCCAACTAGTTAATTGGAGGAAAGCGATGATGATTAATACAGGAATTAGGCTTTTGAAAATATCGCCGATCGATCCCCCTTCCAGGAACAGGCCGTAAAAAGCCTCCAGGCACCAGTAAAGAGGCGAAATGTGCATTATTCCCTGGAAGGATGCGGGCATAGCAAAAGCAGGTACCAGTAATCCACCAATAGCGGCAAACAATACAATGCTGATGGCGCCAATGCCATTGCTTTGCTCCTGTGTGTTGGCAAAAGTGCCGATGCAAATGGCAAAACTGGTGGCGCACCAGCCGCACAGAAAAGTGACTAGCAGCAGCCCCAATTTATCTGAAGGAATATTTAGCGCAGGCAGGCCAATAACCGGGAACAGCCAGCGCCCCAGGCTAAAAATTACAGTGGCCTGTAACAATGTTATCAGCAGATAGGTAACCTGTTTGGAAATAATAGAAACGCCCAGTGAGGTGGGCATGGTTTTCAAGCGCAAAAAACTGCCGCTGGTTTTTTCGCGCACCAGGCTGCTTCCTAAAGAGATCACAATAAAAAACATGGCAAAAAGGGTCCACGCCGGTATATTGTGCTGCGTGGCATTGGGAACCGGCAACGTATTGTCTTTTGAAACCGGCAGCTGGTTTACGGGTGTTTCATTGGTGAGGATCTGTTGTTCCAGTGTTTGTGGAATGGTGGGCTCATTATTGATACTACTGTATAACGATCGAACAATGTATTTGCTTTGCACGATCTGCAGTACACTGTTGAGCGCACCATCAATACCCTGGCGGAAGGATTTTTGTAAAACCGGGTGATAATAAAGCGACAGCGGGCTAGCCGTTATTTTAGTAGTATTGACACTGCTGTCTGAGATGGCGATGGATTTCAGGGCTTCGCCCGAAATGCGCTCTGCCTTGGCCAGCACATCATGGGTGTACTGTGGCGGGATAACCATACCCAGCAAGGCCTCTTTACCTTCCATTCTCTTTTTAAGCTGATCTGTTGATGCATTAGCAGGGAGTTTTTTTAACGTAAACATGCCGCCTTTTTCAAGCGATGTTACCAGCTCCCGGGAAGCTTCGCCGGTGTCCTTATTTAATAGCAGCAGCGGAATTTTTTTATTGTTGACCAGCTCGTAAGTGCTGTTTTGTACCGAGGCAATAATAATGGCCAGCACAATAGGCATCCCGAACATAAGGGCCAGGCCCACTTTATCCCTTATTAAAATGCGGCCATCTTTTTTTATGCTTGCCCAAAGTCTATACATGTTTATGGTTTGAGGTTTATTGTTTGAGGTTGAAACCAAAAACGATAAACGGCAAATTACTCCGCGCTCCAGCTGATATTCCCGTCTTTTTCGTCTTTTAATAAAATACCAATCGTTGCTAACTGGTTGCGGATCTTATCCGAAGTAACAAAATCCTTCCGGCTGCGCGCCTCCCTGCGGATCTCGATCAGCAGCTGCATTACATCCTTCAGCTTTTCATTGTCGGCCTCGTGAACCGATTGCAGTCCGAGAATGTCTTCAATATACAAATGTAGCTGCGCCTGCAAGGCTTCAAAGGTTGCTCTGGAGATGTTGTTCTGTGGAATAAGCTTATCCTTCAGACTATTAATAACCGGTGCCAGTTCAAAGAGGTTGGCCAGCACTTTCGCCGTATTGAAATCATCGTTCATAAATTCATCCAGCTCCGCCAGCAGTTTTTGCACCCGGGCATCCAGTTCCGGATCGGCGGCAATGTCTGTAAAAGCATCACTTCTTTCTTCCAGCCTTGCCAGGTTCTCATAAGCCTCCCAAAGGCGTTTTAACCCTTTTTCGGAAGCCTGCAGCGCCTCATTGCTAAAATCAAGCGTGCTGCGGTAATGGCTTTGTAATATGAAAAAACGCACTACCATGGGGTGGTAGGCCTGGGTTAATAAAGGATGATCGCCGCTGAACAATTCGGTTAACTTAATAACGTTATTATAGCTTTTGCCCATTTTGCGGCCGTTGATGGTGATCATGTTATTGTGCATCCAGTAGTTTACCGGTGCGGTATGATTGCAAATGGTGCTTTGCGCGATCTCGCTTTCGTGATGCGGGAACTGCAGGTCCATTCCGCCGCCATGAATGTCGAAACGGGCACCTAGATATTTGGTGGCCATAGCCGAGCATTCAATATGCCAGCCCGGAAATCCTTCGCCCCAGGGGCTTTGCCAGCGCATAATATGCTTGGGCGGCGCTGCCTTCCACAACGCAAAATCGGCGCCATCCTTTTTTTCTTCCTGGCCTTCCAGATCTCTGGTGGATTCCAGCAGTTCTTCTATTTTTCGTCCGCTCAGCTTTCCATAGTCGTGGCTGGCGGCATATTTGTTCACGTCAAAATAAACAGAACCGTTGGATTCATACCCATAGCCCGCGGCAATGATCTGTTTGATCATTTCGATCTGCTCCACAATATGCCCGGTGGCGGTGGGTTCTATCGAAGGTGGAATGGTATTGAACAGGTTCATGGCCCAATGAAACAGATTGGTATATTTTTGTACCAGTTCCATGGGTTCCAGTTTTTCCAATACTGCTTTGCTGGAAATTTTATCCTCTGCTTCGCGTCCTTCTTCTTCAAAATGCCCGGCATCGGTAATATTGCGTACATATCGCACCTTATAACCCTGGTGCTGCAGGTAGCGGAATACCACATCAAACGTAACATAGGGGCGGGCATGGCCCAGGTGACTTTCACCACTTACGGTGGGCCCGCAAACATACATTCCTACATACCCGGGGGTAATCGGTTCAAACACTTCTTTTTGTCGGGAATAGGAATTATATATTTTTAAATCGCTCATATTAATTAAACTCAGGCTGCAAAAATAACGGATATTGCCTCAGCGGGAAGCGATAAATTTGATTGGTATGATGCATAACGCTTCATTTGGAAAAGCCACAGAAGCACTGAAGCGCTCATTTTTTGTTGTCCTGCGGTGGATTTGAGATTCTTAAAGACCGGGACTTCCGAAATCATAGATTTATCTGCGATAATCTGCGCATTCTGCGGGAACTGCAGGGAAAAAATATGATTTTAAACCCCAAATAATTAATCTGCCGGCTGCAATTTTAAATCGCAAACCAGCATGTAGTGATCCGAATAATTGGTGGTGACGCGTTTGATCTGATCAATGGCAAAATCATTATCTGCAAAAATGTAGTCGATCCGTAAAGTAGGCGAAAGCGAATTAAAGGTGCGTCCGATGCCAAATCCTTTTTTCAGGTAGGCATCCTGCATACTGCCGCGAATGGTATGATAGGTGTAAGAGTTGGGAACATCGTTTAGATCGCCGCAGAATATAGTGGGACTGGGGCTGTTTTTCAGGATGTCGCTGATCATATCGGCCTGGATGCTCCGGTGCTGTATGGCCGTACGCAGCTTGGTAAAAATATAAAAGGCATTGCCGATGATATTGCCCTTTGCTTTTTTCAATGCTTCTATTTTTGAAATGTCTTCCTTGCGGAATTGGTTCGATTGTAAATGGGTGGTATAGATCCGGAAGCGCTGTTTGTTTTTTTTGATGTCGACAAACAAAAGGGCTTCGGGCAGCGTGGGCCGGGGATAGCGGACGATGCCCGTATCGGCAATGGGGAACCTGCTGAAAATAATGCTGCCGTTGAAAAGGCGATCGCCCTCCCAATCGTGCGAATAATAATAATAGGGATAGCCCAGTCCTTTACTGATGGCCACAATATTATTGTACCAGTCCGGGTTTATGGAAGAGCTGAACTCCTGGAAGCATAAAATATCAGCATTGACGGAACGGATCTGCTCCAGCATCTTGTAGCGGGTTTGGCTGCCTTTATTGTTATTAATGATCATTTCTACAAACCGGGCTACATTCCACGTGGCGATCCGGATATGATCTGCTTTTTTTTCCTGCCGGAAAGTTCTTTTTAAATGAAAGGAGAAAAAATTGGTGATCGCACCGCCACCAATAAGGATGGCAATGCCTGAGATCAACGCCCATCTCCTTTTAATGAACAGCCACCATAACAGGAAGGCAAGAACAAACAGCAGTAAAAAAGGGAAACCCAGGTTAAAAATATAAAGTACCGGCCAATCGGTTGGGTTAATGTAAGCCGCCACGCAAGCCAACAGGAAAAAAAACACCACCAGTATATTGATGATGAGTAAAACCTTATTGCTGACTTTTGCAAAAATGCTCATGGCAAAACGCTTTCAGGAGGAAAGATAGCAAACTTAGGTTAAGTTATATGAAAAATACGGGGGGTAAAAGGCCTAGCTGCCCTTCAGATCTTCGCGACTGGCGCGCTGCAAAAAATCCTTTTCTTCCTGTGTAAGCTTCTCATAACCACCCTTTTGATTCATCTTATCCAAAATAATATCCAATCGCTGCTGCGTAAATCTGGCGGTTTTGGTAAAGGGTGCTCCTGTTGTTTTATAAAACTGGGTATCTTTTATCTTTTTAGCAGAAAGCGTTTTTTCGGGATTAAATAAATTAAAGAACCAATCGTAAAGATGATTCATCCAGTCACTGCCATCGTATCCTTTTCGCAACAAAAAAATAAACAGAAAACCCGTTAATGCAGCCGTGAGCTGCGAAAAATAAAGTGCAGGCACACCGGCCGGAGTTGTGGCCAGATCAATAACGCCATAAATTAAGGTGATGATCCAAAGGGATATCCCTCCGTTCAATTGGGGGAACAGTTTGTAGTTGGGCGAAATAGTTGTTGCCGCAACCGCTATTGCCAGCACACAGGCGCCACAGCCGTAATAATAAGGAAGTCCATGTGTGTCCGGATGTGTGGCTTTTGAAACCAGTACGTAAACCAGGCCGGAAAAAAAGGCGGCATATAAAAACAGCGGTACCAGTTTTTTATTTCCGGTGATGTCAATAAAGATAAAACCAAAGCACCAAAGCCAGAGCATATTGGCGATCAGTTCCCACACATTTACCTGTGTGAATGCAAAGGTCAGAAAGGTCCAGGGCTTTACAAGAGCCGCTCCCGGATTGGGCGAAAGCGCTGTATAGTTCAGAATATGTTCGTTAAAATACCCCATGACCTCCCCGCCTTCTGGAAATTTGAGATAGATCAGGGCCTTAAAAAAAGCCAGCACTACAAAAAAGATCATGCTGATGGCAATCAAAATGATCAGTGGATTTACACGTGTACCGAACGACAGCCGGCTATCATAATTTCTGTCAGAAATGCCCATAACTAAACTTGCAACAAAATTAAAGGGTCAAAAGTTGATTCTTAATAAATTTTAATACAGGGTTTTCCGGTTGGTTTTGTTCCACAATTTTAAAAGAATAAAACCCGTAATAGCCCCGCCCAGGTGGGCATAGTGCGCAATACCATCGCCGGAGGCCTGGTACACACCGCCAAATAAATCGATAGCGATCAACCCCAGGATCGCCCATTTTGCTTTGATCGGGATCGGGATGAACATGATGTACAGCTCGGTATTCGGAAACAACATTGCAAAGGCAACCATAACGCCCATAACCGCTCCGGAAGCCCCAACGGCAATGCTGCCCTGGCCGGAATAATACTGAACCGCCAAATGAAGGATGGCGGCGCCGATACCGCAGATAAAGTAAAAAATGAGGAATCTTTTGGTGCCCCACACGTTTTCCAGGATGCGGCCAAACATCCATAACGTGAACATATTGAACAAGATATGGAAATACATTTGCGACCCCTCTGCAGCGTGGGTAAACATATGCGTGATTAACTGCAGCGGCTTAAACCCGTCGCCAATGGGCCATAAAGCCAGTTTGGCGGTAAGAAAGCCAATAGGCCCATCAACAGTCAGCACCGGGGGAAAGTTATGATCAAAATATAGCTGCGCCAGCCAAACTACCACATTAATAGAGATCAGGTATTTTATCGCCGGCGGAAACTTTTCGGGTCTTGTATAATATTGACTCATAAAGGAAATTAAATTATGCGGTGCGTTCGGATGCCTCCCTGAGTTTTAGCTGCACCACGTTCTCAATATGCAGCGTATGCGGAAACATATCCACGGGTTGCACTTTTGTAACCCTGTATTTTTCGTCCAGCAAAGCCAGGTCCCTGGCCTGTGTGGCCGGATTGCAACTTACATAAACCACCGTTGGCGCAGCCATCTCATTGATCTTGCGCACCAGCTTTTCGTGCATGCCGGCCCGCGGCGGGTCGGTTACTATAACGTCCGGGCGACCATGTTGTTCAAAAAAAGCATCATTGCAAATGTCAATTACATCGCCGGCGTAAAAATGCGTTTTCTCCAGGTTGTTAAGTGCGGCATTTTCTTTCGCATCTTCAATCGCTGCGTCAATCATTTCCACGCCGATGATCTTTCCGGCCTGCTTGCTGCAAAAAATGCCGATGCTCCCCGTGCCGCAATACAGGTCGTAAAGGGTTTCGGTGCCGGATAATTCAGCAAAATCCCGGGTTACCCGGTACAATTGCTCCGCCTGGCGGGTATTGGTTTGAAAGAATGATTTGGGCCCTACTTTAAACGAGTAGTTTTCCAGTTGCTCCACAACATAGCCTTTGCCTTTATACGCAATAGGGTCTAAGTCGTGCAAACTGTCGTTCCTTTTCGTATTGATCGTGTATAAAAGCGTAGTGAGCTGCGGGAATTGTTCCAGGAGGTGATTCAACAGCGGTATTCTTTTTTCTTCATCGTCTTCGCCCAATACTACGTTCACCATGAGCTCGCCCGTTTCACAAAGACGGATCTGCAGGGTTCTTAAAAAGCCGGTATGCTGGCGCAGATCGTAAAAGCTATAGTCATGTGCTTTGGCAAAATCTTTTATCGCAAGGCGGATGGCGTTGGTGGGTTCTTGCTGCAAATAGCAGGTTTGGATGTCTACGATCTTATCCCAGAACCCTTTGGCATGAAAACCGGCAACGCCCTGGCGGCCGAATTCATAGGGGTTTATGCCCTGTTCCTTCAGCTCGTTGAATTGCTCTTTGGGCAGGAATAATTCCGTGCCAAAGGTATATTCGATCTTATTACGATACCATTTATCGGCAGCAGCCCCCAGGATCGGCGGAATTTCCGGTAAGGCTATTTTTCCGATGCGCTGCAGGTTGTCTTTTACCTGCTGGTGCTTGTATTGCAGCTGTTTTTGATAGGGCAGCATCTGCCACTGGCAGCCGCCGCAAACCCCAAAATGGGAGCAAAAGGGCGTCACGCGCTCTTTCGAATAGGATTTAAAAGCAACAGGAACTCCTTCCGCCCAGTCCTTTTTATTTTTGCCCAGGCGCACGTTCAGCACATCGCCGGGTACTACCTGCTCTACAAAAATCACTTTCCCCTCTACACGGGCAATCGATTTTCCCTCCGCTGCGTAGTCTTCGATCAGGATATTTTCGAGAATAATATTTTTCTTCTTCTTACGAGCCATTATCAATGTTTGATGTTTGATGTTTGATGTTTGATGTCTGATGTTGGTCAACCTCAAACTTCAAACCTCAAACGAGAAACCTTACATTACTTCCTTTACCACGTTGGCCACGATCTGTGGCCGTCCCAGCGTATAATAATGCAATACCGGAACACCATTTTTCTTAAGGTCTCTGGATTGCATTAATAACCACTCCTCGCCTACTTTTTCAACATCTTCATTGGTTCTGCATTTCATCATTTCCTTTGAAAGATCTGTTGGCAGGTCGATGTGAAAGGTTTTGGGGAGTATATTCAATTGTTTTGTGCTGTACACCGGCTTTAATCCGGGAATGATCGGGATGGTAATGCCCGCGTTACGGCAGGCTGCTACAAACGCATAGTATTTGGCATTATCAAAAAACATCTGCGTTACAATATAATCGGCGCCGGCAGCTACTTTTTCTTTCAGATAGTTCAGGTCGGTTTCCATATTGGGCGCCTCAAAATGTTTTTCGGGATATCCTGCAACGCCGATACAAAAATCCGTTTTCCGGTTGCTTTTTAGATCTTCTTCCAGGTAAACGCCATTGTTCAGGCCCACCACCTGTTTTAATAGTTCATTAGCGTATTTATGACCGTCCGGCTGGGGAATAAAGGCCGTTTCGCTCTTAGCCGCATCTCCACGTAATACCAACACATTGTCGATGCCCAGGTAATTTAAATTGATGAGGGCATCTTCTGTTTCATTGATGCTGAATCCGCCACAGATCAGGTGTGGAACGGTATCCACGTCATATTTATTCATAATGGCTGCGCAGATACTTTCAGTACCGGGACGCTTGCGCACCTCT
The DNA here is from genome assembly GCA_017744795.1 of Niabella sp. Taxonomy (GTDB): domain Bacteria; phylum Bacteroidota; class Bacteroidia; order Chitinophagales; family Chitinophagaceae; genus Niabella. The sequence goes on from JAGIAQ010000008.1 coordinate 23,922, forward strand.
ACTTTTTTAAAACTGCCGTCCGGATTCTTTTTGAAAATATGCTCGCTCCGGTGATAGGTAACGTTTATAAACGCCGGTTTAAACACCATCAACGGGTCCAGGTGGTCGTACAGGGCCTCAATGCCTTTTCCCTTCAACGGGGGCAGGATCTCGAAAGAAACCAGTGTATCTTTTGCATTCTTTATATGATCAATAACCTTCATAGGCTGCAAAACTAAAGGAAAGAGCGCAGTAATGTTGTTACAGGTTTCAGGTTTGGGGTTTCAGGTACTGCTGCGTTTGATATTTAACGAAACCCGGAACTGAATAATGTAGAAGCTTTCTTACTTTTGCGCAACATGCTTTTAAAGATACATACTAAGGACTTGGTGAAGCGGTATGGCGAGCGTACCGTGGTGAATCACGTTTCGTTTGAAGTGAACCAGGGCGAAATTGTGGGGTTGCTGGGGCCTAACGGTGCCGGGAAGACCACTTCTTTTTACCAGGTAGTAGGCCTGATAAAGCCCGATGAAGGCAATGTGTACCTAAATGATGAAGATATTACCAAACTGCCGATGTATAAGCGGGCGCAGATGGGTATCGGCTACCTGCCGCAGGAAGCGTCTGTTTTCAGGAAGCTGAGCGTGGAGGATAATATCGCTGCCGTACTGGAAATGACCAAACTTTCCAAAGAGGAGCAAAAGGAAAAACTGGAATCGTTACTGCGGGAGTTCCGCCTGGGGCATGTGCGTAAAAGCAACGGGGATGTTTTAAGTGGTGGCGAGCGGCGCAGAACGGAGATTGCCCGGGCACTGGCGGTGGACCCGAAGTTCATTTTATTGGATGAGCCTTTTGCGGGGATTGACCCGATTGCAGTGGAAGATATTCAAAGTATTGTGGCCCGGCTTAAATATAAAAATATCGGTATCCTGATCACCGACCACAACGTAAATGAAACGCTTTCTATCTGTGATCGCGCCTATTTGTTGATTGATGGGAAAATTTTCGAAAGAGGAACGGCTGAGGAACTCGCTGCGAATGAACAGGTGCGCCGGCTGTACCTGGGGCGTAATTTTGAATTGAAACGAAAGGATTATCTGCACGAAGAAGCACAGCAACACACCGAAGGCGAACAGGAATTACAGTCAGAGAATTAAAACTTCTACAGAAATGAAATCGCCGGGGCGGCTAAAAGTGTTTTTTAGGCCGGCAAGGCGGTGAAACGGTAAGCTTCAGGCAGACGATAGAAAAACAATACCTTCCCGTTTTTCCGGATTCCCGGCTAATTGTAACTCTTTATTTGAAAACTCACTAGGCCCCCGATG
>JAGIAQ010000008.1:25235-38915 GCA_017744795.1 Niabella sp.
CCCCCGATGCTTCTTCTGCGGGCTCTTCCAACTTATTATCTTTTGAGAATTTATTGCGATGTTCGGTAAACTTGCCAATGATCTGATCGATCTCTGCAATAGCCTTGTCTATATTTTCATGAACATCCGGAAGTGTCTGGTCCAGGAGCCCCACGCCCAGGTTTATATTTTCCGCTTCAATCTGTGCTATTTTTTTCAGCACGGAAGTTTCGCTGTTTTTAAGGTCATCGAGTTCCCTTAAGATTTTGTCCATCCCATCCAGCTTTTCTCTTTTATCCATAGCATTATTTTTAAAAAGTTTTTTCAGATTTCCCCGGATCATTCTGTTTCCATCCATCAGGCATTAAGTCAATGGTGAAAGGTCAATAGTGAAACGATAGACGTGGCAATGCTCCTCCGGATGAAAAAGGCACAAAGACCATGCAGGAACAGCGTTTCCTGCGGGTTTTAACAGAAAAGCTGCAAATTGTTTAGAAATGGGATATTATTAAACCATTCAGCCGTTTTCTCAATGAGCTTAATGCCTAAATGGTTCAAAGAGTTCTCGTTTAAATACTTTATGTATATTATTTAAAATCAAATGGTTGTAATAAATAGGTTACTCGTTTAAAAACAGGTCCGTGTACAGCTTTGCCCCCGGGACAACGGCATACCGGCTAAAATCGGCGATACCCTCGGCCTTCAATACCTCTTCATCAATAAAACAATTGCCCGTACAGGTTTGCGGTGGTTTTTGCAGGATGTAAAAAGCGGCGTCGGCCACAATTTCGGGAGTGCGGCTCATATTAGCGAGGGTTGTACCACCCAGCAGGTTGCGAACGGCTGCCGTGTCGATGGTGGTTCTGGGCCACAACGCATTCGCGGCAATGGGTATATTTTTAAATTCAGCCGCCCAGCCCAGTGTCAGCAGGCTCATATTGTATTTTGACATGGTATAAGCGATATGCGGCCCCATCCATTTGGGATTGAGGTTGATGGGGGGCGATAGTGTAAGAATATGCGCAGAACTGGATTTTTTTAAAAAAGGCAAAGCTGCCTGCACCATCAGGAAACTGCCACGCACATTTATTTCCTGCATCAGGTTGTATCGTTTCAGAGAAGTTGATGCCGTATCAGTCAAAGAAATGGCGGAGGCATTGTTGATGACGATATCAATGCCGCCAAAGGTCGTTTTGGCTTCCTCCATCACCTGTTTTACCTGTTCTTCGTCCCGTACATCACAGACAACGGGCAGTGCTTTGCCGCCCGCTGCTTCTACTTCTTTTGCGGCAGAATAAATTGTGCCTCCGAGTTTTTCGTTTTCAGTGATCGATTTCGCAGCGATAACAATATTGGCTCCTTCGGAAGCCAATTTCAAAGCGATGGCTTTTCCAATGCCCCTGGTGGCGCCGGAAATAACGGCGGTTTTGTTTTTGAAGATCATAAGGGAAGTTACAAAATAGTGGCAAGAAATAAAAGTTGCGGAGAATAGGCTGCTTGTTATGCCAGTCCCACGGGCCCCATTAATAGTTTGTCGGACATGGGAGACTGATGGGATGATAGGCAACTTTTTAATTATACAATTTCACTTGACTCAAAAAACTGCCTTTTGAGCGGGGGCTTTGACCGGTGCTTCTTTGCGACCGGAAGTATCAGCGGGTCCGGAAACGCCTCCCTGTCCGGGCTGTACCTGGCCATGACCGTTTTTGAACTTCACGTTTTTCAGGTCCTGCGTGGCTTCCAGCCCCTGGTCGCCCTGCAGGCGCTGCGTTGCCGAATTATATTTTGCAGGTTTATCAGTATAAAAAAGCTGCTTGTTCTGATCCCACCATAGATCCTGGCAGTAAAGGGTATCTCCTTTTATGGAAACAACGCGTACGCTGTCGCGCAGGTAGATCTTGCTGATCGATTCCATGTATTTGCCGTATTTACTGTCCAGCTTGCTTTCCACTTTTGCACTGTCGTTATAGAAATCAACATGCAGACTATTGGGGAATTCTGTATATACGGTATCTGCCTGTACCCGGAGCATTACCGGCGCGGTTAGTTTGGCTTTTACCTTGCCCCCCTGGGAGAGATAGCCCAATACTTTAACGGCCTTATCCGTCATTAATGATTTCCGGTTCAGGGCATTAATTTCTTCCTGCGAATTTTCACAGGAAAAAAGAGATCCCAGAACAATCAGGACAGTTAAATATGTAAGAAATAATTTCGTGCTGCGAAGTTAACGGCAAATGAGCAGATGCCGGCCGGTTCTTTACATGCTTCTGCGTTTTCCAAACCAGAGGTCCGTAAGAGAGAAGCCAACCGTAACGCGATACACATTTTCCTGCAACGGATTTTTACTATTGCCGCGTTTGAAATATTCAAAGGCCAGGTTGATCATTGAAAACTGCCCCTGGGCCATTTGGTTATAGTTAGCCAGCGGCAATCCTATGCCTGCAGAAACCCCGTAAGTAGGCAACTGGCTGCCGTTATAGGTAATATAATCCGGGCCGGTATAGAACCCAACGCGATAAGAGGCATGACTGAAATAGTTCTTTTTACCGATTGGGCTGAACTCTGCGCCCACCTTCAGTTTCCAGTTATTGTTCACCGCAGAGTCGGGAACGCCGTTAACCCTGAACTGCTGCCATTTGGAGGAGGTAAAATCTGCCCCAAATAACCAGCCCGACTGGGTAGCTGTCTGTGGTTTTTGCAAAACAAACCCAACGGTGGTGTTGGTGGGGTACACGATGTTTCCCTTTATGCTTTTATGACTGTACGAAGTATCCGGCGCGGTGGAACTATAATTTACACTGCTGGTATTAATATCAGAAGAAGTGTTGATCGTCTGTTTCCAGTTGCCATAGGCGCCAATGCCCAGGTAAAGATTCTTACTGATTCTTCCCATATATTGGAAGCCGGCATCTGCATATAGCTTTCCCATACCGGTGCGGGTATCCCAGGTTCCTGTTGCATAATAGGTAGAGTCGTTATACAGGCTTCTTGTGGTGGTATAGTTCTGTGATCCGAACATGTATCCTCCGTTTACCCCCAGGGAGATGTATTGATCTTTCCCCACCTTAAATTTAACACCGGTTCCTGCAGAAGCCAGGTACAAACCACCGTATCCCTGGTGGTTGGTGGTTGCCGAATCGATCGGCTGTCCGGAGCCTGCACTGTTAAGGATCCCTTTTTGTTCAATATCATAGCTGATACGGTTCAGTGGGCGCAGTCCAAATGCCAGTCCCCAGTTGCGCCGCAGGGGCACCCCTACAGAAACCCGGTTGAATAAAATATTGGTAGAAGTAAACCGGGCCTGCTTTGTATTATCGGTCATCGTCCGGCCCTGACCTTCCAGCCCAATATCCAGCACCACGCGGCCCTGGATCTGCTTTTTGGTCCCGGCTTCAGATATGGATTGAAAGAAAGAATAGGAAGCTGGGTTGGAGTAGTTTACGGTTGAGGGGCTGTTGTAGGCTGCAGAAACGCCGCCCATGCCCCTGTTGGTAGCACTGGAGGAGGATATTTCATCGCCCAGTGCATATCTTGAATAAGGAGAATTATCCTGTGCCGAAGCCAGGAGGTTAAAACCTGTACAACAAATTGCTACTGCAAGATATTTACAGGCGATCGCGTTCAATTTTCTAAGCGTTATTGACTTCACTAATAGCATATAGGCCTTTAAAAAGTAATTCAGGGTCGGCAAATATCCTGTTTTTCATGTGTGATGCCAAATGTTGTAAATCGCCGCCGGTTAATACCACGTTAAAGTTGTCGAATTTTTCGGCATAAGCCGTTATAAATCCGTCCAGTTCGTAGGCCATTCCAAGGATCACACCGGATAAAATATTGGTCTCCGTATCATACCCGATCAGGGGTAGATCCGTTTTGGGCGCGATAAGCGGCAGTTTTGCCGTATAGTATTGCAGGGATTTTAACCGCATTTCCAAACCGGGTGAAATGGAACCACCCACCAGCTCTTTATATTTATTTACAAAATTGGTAGTGATGCAGGTGCCCAACCCGATTAATAAAAGATTTTTCCCTGGGTAAAAATGTACGCCCCCGGCGGCAATCGCCAGCCGGTCGGCCCCAATGGTTTCTGGCTTACCCACCGGCGTAGTGATGGGCAATTTTGATAAATGATTCAGCAGGTGGAACCGGGTAGTGTCTTTTAAAATAGTTTCTATTTCAGGATTATGATTGATCACAGATGAAAGAATCGACTTTTTGGGGCGATATGCTTCTACCAGTGAGCGGATGGTTGCGCTGGTATCATCCTGTAATATCAGTGTTTTCACCAGTTCGCTTCCCTCAAAAACCGCTGCTTTTTTGCGTGTATTGCCAAAATCAAAACAAAGTGTGGATGCCATTGCACAAAATTATCCGGTGCGGGGGATAAAACAAGTTTAATTAGTGATTATTCGATAAATGGCCTGTTTTGTAAGAATTGGTTAGAACATATTTTAAAACATTGATTAGTGGTGGCCCGCAGATTTTCGCGGATTTTTTTCGCTGAGCAGCGCAGATTTTTTGCCACCGAGTACAGAAACGCGCGGAAGAACAAAAACTGAGTTTATCTGCGCCTTGCTGATCAATGCCCAACTTCTGTAACCTCTGAGTATTCTCTGCTTACTCTGTGGTTTAAAATCACTTTTGAGACAACCTCGTATTCTGCGGGACAATAAAGTTTTTTTTCAGGCTTTTTATCAAATAGGTTTCTATTTAATATCAAAGCCACTTAGACTCTTAAAATGGCCATTTAGTTTAATTTTTGCCTTTAAATCCTCCATTTTTTCAAAAACAGGGATTATTTTTTCAAAATGACGCTTTAAATATTCCTGCCGCTGACGTTCATGGGTAAGCTGCAGCAACTCGTATTCTTCATAAATGGTGAGGCCGGAATGATGCGCGATATCGTAGCTGTTCAGGACTTCATCCGCCTTTTTAAAATCCTTTTTTACCTGCATAAAAGTATGTAACCTGCGTAGTTGTATTATTAATTGTTCCATCACCCGTGCGCTGCCCTGAAGGTTATTTTCAGGATAATTGACAATGGCCCCTGAGTATAATTTCTCAGGAATATCTTTTATAACTTCCAGGATCCGGAATAGCTCCCTGCCTCTTGTTTTGATGTCCATTTCCCCGTTTTCATAGGTTTGAACAATTTCTTCCACCACTACTACGGAACCAAAATCCTGCAATTTGCTGTCCATCACAACAGGTATTCCAAAAGGTTTTTGCTGCGCGACCGATTCTGTGATCAGCTGTTTATAGCGCGGTTCAAAAATGTGGAGGTTTACCTGTTCTTCGGGAAAAACGACAATAGACAATGGGAATATAGGAATGAAATTGGTCATGCTCAAAGGTAAAAAATATTTAATTCTTGACTATTTTAGCATCTATGATGTGGGAACCCCTGTTAAAAGGTTTAGCCAAAGGCGATGCAAAGGTAATAGCAAGAGCGATCAGCCTGGTGGAGAATGAAGTGCCTGGGTATGCCGACTTTCTTGCCGGTTTGCAGGGGCAGCAGAAACCCGTCATTGGCATTACGGGCCCGCCGGGGGCGGGGAAAAGCACGCTTACGGATGCATTGATAAGTCTTGCTGTAGGCGCAGGGAAAAAGGTTGCCGTTGTTTGTGTTGATCCCTCCTCCCCCTTTCACCTGGGAGCCTTGCTGGGCGACCGCATTCGCCTGAGTCAATGGTACCTGGATGAAAAAGTTTTTATCCGGTCCCTTGCCAGCCGTGGCGCCCTGGGTGGCCTGCATCCCAAAATCATGGAGATAACGGACCTGCTGAAAGCCGCCCCCTTCGACTGGATCATTGTGGAAACCGTGGGTGTGGGGCAAAGTGAAGTGGATATTGCCGGCCTTGCCGATGTAACCGTTGTGGTTTTAGTACCGGAGGCCGGGGATGAGATCCAGACCATGAAAGCCGGTTTAATGGAGGTTGCCGACATTTTTGTGGTGAATAAAAGTGATCGCCCGGGGGCGGATCTGTTTGCAAAGAACCTGCGGCAATTGCTGGCACCGGCGTTTTCCGCTGGTAGCGAACGGATACCGGTTATTGCTACTGTGGCCAATACGATGGAAGGGGTGGAAGAACTTTATACAGCTATCGGCAAGCAATCTGCTGACAATCGCATAAAAAGCAGGAGAAACTGGCTGCTGACAGAAAAAGCCTGGCAGCTGATCCAGAAAAAACGCATGGCTGATATTGACAAAGAACAACTTGCCGCAGCCATTGCAGCCCAAAGCGAAGAACCCTCGTTCAATTTGTATAAATTTATTCAGGATTTATAAAACCTGCCGTACCAAATGTTGCCCGGGGAAACTGAAGCCAACCAGTCGTTGCTCGTAAGTATTGTGCTCTGCACGTACAATGGCGAAGAATATATCGCCGAACAGCTGGATTCTATTTGCAACCAGCGATACCGGAACCTGGAGATCATTGTTTGCGATGATGCTTCCACTGATGATACCGTAATGATACTGAGCCGGTTCGCGGCAAAAGATCCGCGCATTCAACTGGAAAAGAACAACGAAAATCTCGGATTTACCAACAACTTCAACAAAGCGGTAAGCGCGGCCACCGGTGCGATCGTTGGATTTGCGGACCAGGACGATATCTGGCATCCGGACAAGATCACGAGGCTGCTGGCCAACTGGCCGCCCGAAAGCTCGCTGGTCTATTGCAATTCTGTGCGCTTCTCCAATGAAGCCGAAAAGGACTGGAATAGGAAGGAGAACCGGGGCTACCGGCGGTTTGAGGGAACGGACCTGAGGAAGATCGCTCTTTTTAATACCGTGAGCGGGCATGCGCTTTTGATGCGAAGGGAATTGATTGCGGCGGTTTTTCCGGTGCCGGAGGGGTTGGTCTATGATTGGTACGCTGCTGCGGTTGCGGCCTGTTCAGGTGGTGTAACTTATTGGCCGCAAACGCTGGTGCTGCAACGGGTTCATGCAGCTAATACAACCGTAAATGGCGGCTATGAATTCCGGAAAGGGCAGAACAATCATTCTTTTAAATGCCTTGTTGACCGGCATTTGAAGGCTTTTCAGCAATTGCCGGGGCCCCATCGGAAATTTATGCAGCGATTATCTCTTCTATGGCATGGAGCGCTTGCGGAGCCGTTTAGCCGGCGGCTTTTTTTATTTATCGCCAGAAATCAAAAAATACTTCTTTGGAAAAAGAAAAAAGTTGGCGGCCTGCTGTCAAGAGTGAAACTTGCGTACCGGTTGGTGAAAAGTTGATTTTTTGAAATCGTGATCTTTAATAGCTCACGGATTCCGCAGATTGTCACAGAAGGACATTGAATTTTGCGTATTCTAAAATCTGTGAAATTACAGGTATTGATTCAGTCCCAAAAGCGCGAATTTGCTTCTGCCACTGACTGCTGCGCTTAATAATTCCTCGTTGCGACTTAAGGAGCTGCGCTCTTTTTCGGGGTGGTAGATATGATAGGCAATGGCGCCATGTTTTAATGCATGCTTTTGAACGCCGCTGTTTATCAGTCGCACCACAATTTCATTATCCTCCCTGCCCCAACCGGTGAAGGCCTCGTTATAGCCGTTTATATTGAGCAGATCTTTTTTCCAAAAAGCCATATTGCATCCCCGCAGGTAAAAAACGTCATTGGCACGATAGTTTTTGAACATACGCGTCAGGGGCCGGTAGCGGATGCTGTTCTTCCGGTTTTTGATGCCTTTATTAAAAAAGGAGATGGTCTTTTGCGGGTGGGCCAGCACTTTTTCAGAAAAAGATTCACCCAGCAATACCCGGCCGCCGGTCACGAAAAATCCCGGCTCGCAAAAGGCCAGATGGTCGCTGATAAAGTTCCGGTGCAGCACCAGATCGCCATCAATCTGCACCACATAGTCTGATTGAGCTGCGGCAATGGCTTTATTGCGGATGCGCGCCAGTTGAAAACCCTCATCCGGCTGCCAGATATGCTGCAGCGGCACGGGAAAAAGCGCCTGGTAGGTTTCGATAAGCGCCGCCGTTTGCGGGGTGGAGCCGTCATCTGCAATAATTACTTCATCGGGCAGCCTGCGTTGGCGTAAAACGCTTTTAAGGCAGCATTCCAGTGCCTGCGGCCAGTTGTAAGTGGCGATAACCAGGGTGACAGTGAGTTTTTGCGGTTGGTTCATATGCTTCGTTAAAGTTGTGCCATGCCGTTGGTGCAGGCAGTAATCAAATGGGTTCGTACGTTTTCCAGTACTGTGCAATGGTGGGGTTCCTGCTCCTGCGAGGCTGTTTTGTGATGCAAATGATACTGGACAGCGGCCAGTTTCACTTTCTTTTTTCTAAGGCCGGCATTGATGAAGCGTGCGGCAAGCTCCTCATCCTCGTGCCCCCAGCCCTCCATGGCGTTATTGTACCCGTTTACCCGGATAAAATCTTTTCTCCAGAAACCCATATTGCTCCCTTTAACCCGGAAGGAATTGGTTTCTTTTTTAATGCCCAGCGGCAATAACAGGGATGATCGCATTACGTTATTGCGATGTTTTACGCCGACGGAATAAAAATGGAAAACAATTTTTTTTTGCTGAATAGCCTGCTGACTTGCTTCGGGCGTCAGCAGCCCGCGGGTACCCCGCACAAAACAACCGGTTTCCGCCACCCGCGCATGGTCCATAATGAAATGCTTTTCCGGGATGGAATCGCCATCGATCTGAACAATATAATCCGCCCGGGCGGCGGCAATGGCCTTATTGCGGATGCGTGCCAGCTGAAATCCTTCATCCGGCTGCCAGATATGTTGCAGCGGTATGGGAAACTTATTTTGAAAAGATCGGATCAGCTCTTTTGTTGCCGGTCCGGAGCCATCGTCGGCAATTAATACTTCTGCCGGCAGTATTTTCTGTGCGGCCACCCCCAGCAATACCAATTCCAGGGCCTGTGGCCAGTTATAAGTGGATACGACAAGCGAGATATTATGAGGATTAGTCATAATGAAACAGGTACGGCGGCGCCTGATTTTGGTTTAATTATTGTACAAGATAGGGCAACTTTGCGGATATTTAAAAAAATTATTGCAGGGTTTTCAGGAAAAGAGCGTCTAACGGGAAAACCGCAGGCAATATTTAAAATCGACTTTGAACCCATTGAATAACGTGTTGGACATATCTTATTGCTTACGTACCAAGAAGCTGCATCAAAAGTTCTCGATCCTTTTGCCCTCGTGGAATAATCTTGACTATTTAAAAGCCTGTGTTGCAAGCATTTTAGCGCATTCGGATTTTGAGCACCAAATTATTGTGCATGTAAATGACGGGGCTGACGGAACGCTGGATTGGGTAAAAGAACAACCGGGCATCGACTATACACACAGTAAAGAAAACGTTGGCGTTTGTTATGCTTTGAACGCCGCGGCCCGCCTGGCTTATACAGACTATATTTTATATATCAATGATGATATGTATGTGTGCCCGCAATGGGATCAGCATCTTTGGAAGGCGGTTCAGGAAGTGGGGCATGATCATTTTTTTATTTCCGCTACGGCCATTGAAAGACTTCCGCAAAGCCGTTGCAGCATTGGAAAGGACTATGGAGCCAACCTGGAACATTTTCAAAAAGAGACGCTTTTAAGGGAGTTTGATACACTGCCGATGAGTGACTGGATGGGAGCCACCTGGCCGCCGAATATTGTGCATAAGAATGTTTGGGATCTGGTGGGGGGCTATAGCACAGAGTTTTCTCCGGGCATGTATTCGGACCCGGATTTTTCTATGAAGCTCTGGAACGCGGGGGTCCGTTATTTTAAGGGCATTGCCGCCAGCAGGGTGTATCATTTTGGGTCCCTGTCTGTAAAGCGGATCAAAAAAAACCGGGGCTATTACCAGTTTATCCGCAAATGGGGCCTCACGGCCGGTACTTTTTCCACTTATTTTTTGAGAAGAGGCGCTGTGTATACCGGTCCGGCAACGCCGCCGCATCTTTCGTTTTTTTTAAAAATGAAATCCCGTTTTAAAGCATTGGTGGCGGTGTTTAAATGATACCGATTCAATGCTGTTTACTTAAGCTTTCAGAACGCATCTTTTTATAGCCCTTACAAAGGACGGCGTTCAATGTCTGCTACATTTTTTGCAAAAAATGATTGTTGATACAGTTTTTTCATTTCTATTGACAACTTCATTCTTTCTTATTTCTTCTCCCACTTTTTTTCAGTCGATAAAAAAGTGGACAAAAAATCTCTTTCCGCCGGAAGGTGAATTCCGCCCCCGGTTCTGCGGCCAGCTGGGGCGGAACCGGGCAACTCTGCGCTACAGGCCTGGTTATGACACCTCCCTGCTTGTACTATTTTTGGAAAGTCGCCTCGCGGCGTCAAAACCGCCGTTCCGCTTGATTTGCCCTTTCACTGCCCGGCGTAAATCCTTCTAAGTAACATCAATTTCAGGTAGTACGATTGTTTTTTATCGGTATCTATTTTTGTCATAATTTCCGCATTCTTTTAAGGAAATGATACTGAATTGTCAATATTAAATAATCAAGAACTGTATGTTCAGGTGTTTTCTGTCCCGATTAAAAAACATGAAAGAGAACGAATACCGGATGTTATTAAAATAATACCCTTTTACATTTTTTATTCAATATTCCTTATTCTACATTTCACCTCAAATCCCGAGCATAGGAAAACGAACATTGATCCGTAATAGACCTTCTGATAAATCGGAATCATTGGTCTAAACGGCTATCGTCTTTTATCCAACTGCTGCAATGTTGCCCTCAAATCCTTATGCAGCGGGGCTTCCAGCGTTATTGTTGTGCCATTCAAATCGGCTATTTGTAATTGGGCGGCATGCAGCGCCAGGCGATTCAGTATGGGCCGTTCTTCCAGTTCATTTTTTGATAAATTGAATTTGCTTTTGAAGGAAGAAATAAAAACAGGTTTGCCATCCCCGTAAAGGGCGTCGCCTACCAACGGGTGGCCGATCTCTTTTGCATGCACACGGATCTGGTGCGTGCGCCCGGTATGGATATTGAACTGCATCCAGGTATAAAGTCCGTAGTCCTTCAGTACTTTAAAATCCGTAAGCGCCTGCTTGCCCCTGCGGTGAACGATCATAGTACCCCGCTTTACCATATTTTCAGCGATGGGGGCATCAATATGCCCTTCCGGTTCGGTTACGGAACCCAGCACCAAGCCGTTATAGATCTTTATTGTTTTACGGGCTTCGAACTGTTGTGTAAAGTGTTTGTGTGCTGCAGCCGTTTTTGCAAAAATGATGCCGCCACTGGTTTCGCGGTCCAGCCGGTGCACGGTAAAAATATCGTCATACTGCTCCTGCAGCAGGTCTTTTAACGAAGGCTCTTTTCCTTCCCTGTCGGGTATGGAAAGCAGTCCGGACGGCTTGTTCAGCGCTACCAGTTCTTCGGTTTCAAAAATAATGAGCTCTTGTAGTTTCATTCAGAATCAGGGGTAAAAGTTACTTTAACCATTAAGGAATTAAGGGGCATTAAGACGTTACTTTTAAAGTACAGGAAGCATTATTTTTTGCCCTTACCAAAAAACTTAAGGTTACGGACTTCTTTTTCTGTGAGGAAGCGGAATTTGCCGCGCTCCACATTCTTTTTTGTCAACCCGCCAAACATCACCCGGTCCAGGTGTTTTACCTCGTAGCCAACCGCCTCAAAAATGCGGCGCACGATGCGGTTGCGGCCGCTGTGCAGTTCTATTCCCACCTGGGTTTTATCGTTCATGTCTGAATAGGCCAGTACGTCCACCGGGGCCGGGCCATCCTCCAGCACCACGCCTTTCAGTATCTGGTCGAAACTTTTTTTATCCAATGGTTTGTCCAGGGTAGCGGCATAGATCTTTCTCACCTCGTTACTGGGGTGGGTCAGTTTTTGCGCCAGATCTCCGTCATTAGTGATCAGCAGTACCCCCGAAGTATTCCGGTCTAACCGCCCCACCGGATATACCCGCTCCGTGGTGGCGGTTTTTATAAGATCCAGGACTGTTTTTCGTTTCTGGGGATCATCCGTTGTTGTGATATAGTCTTTGGGTTTGTTTAACAGGATGTAGACCAGGTTCTTTTCCGGGGTGACCTTTTTTCCGTTGGCGGTGACCGCATCTCCCGGCTGTACTTTATAACCCGGTTCAAGGATTACCGCGTTATTTACCTTTACTTTTCCGTCTTTGATCAGGGTGGCAGCATCCCTCCTGGAGGAAACGCCACTATGTGCCAGGTATTTATTCAGGGGCATCAGGGGCGCCGTGGGGGCAGTTTTGCGCTCGATTACAGGGGCGGCGGCTGCGGTTTTTGCAGCAGCTTTTTTTTGCTCAAAGAATGCGGCCCGCTCTTTTTTGTATTTTCTTTTTTCCTGTTTGAATGCCTCTTTTATTGCGGCATTGCTCTTTTTGTTTGCAAATTTTTCAAAACGGGGATCAACTTTTTTCATGCTATTCTATTTTTACAACAGTACGGGTGCAAATATCGGCATAAATAAAAAGCCATCCCTAACTATTTAAGGATGGCCTTTTGCATCTATCTGGTAAACTAACTAATAAGACGGGTTTGTTATGATCCGGCGCCGCTTCTTTTGGCGCGCATTTCTTTCATTTTTGCGTCCAGCTTTTCGGATTGTTCTTTGGTCAGGATCTTATCGCGTGCTTCTTTTTGAGTTTTGCGCATCTCCATCATTTTGGATTTTTTCTGGTCGTCGGACAGGGATTGGTCATCACGCAAGGCTTTCATTTGTTTAAAGCCATCTTCATCCAGAGTTTTCAGTTTGTCTTTCTGATCTTGTGTCAGGTTCAGATCACTGTACATCGCTTCCCGGCGGTTTTCCATTCCTTTTTTCGCTTTGGTGCTGTCCTGCGCATAGCTGGCGGAAAGACTAAAAATGCCAATGGCTGCGGCAATTAAATACGATCTTTTCATTTTTTTGTTTTTTAAGTTAAAGGAACTATTTATTAAAAGTTGATTGCTGAACGTTTTTGCTGATTATTTAACGCTTTCCACTGCCGCAACTGCTGAGGGGTTAACATTTCTTTTCGCTGCCCGCGCATTTCCTTTTGCAGGGCGGTCAGCCGGTCTTTTTTCTGATCGTCCGAAAGCGTGGAATCATTTTTTATTGATCTGGCCTTTTCCCCGAAACGGGTGTTCAGGTCTGCCATTTTCTGACGTTGTGTCTGCGTGAGATTCAGATTGCTACGCGGCAAAACCGTTTTTTGAGGCAAACCATTTTTATCATATCCTTTTTCCGGCTGCATCGTTCTTTGGGCTACTGTTACGATATCATTGGTTCGGTCCTGTTTTTTTCCAAGACCCAGTTCCGCCCAGGTTTTTTGCTGTTCCGGAGTGAGGATCGCATTTCTTTTTGCGTTTTGTTCTTTAAAGACCTGCTTTAACTGGTCTTTTTTTTGATCAACGGTCAGCTGCGGATCATTGCGGATTGCTGCGGCCTGCTGGCGACCTTCTTTTTGCAGGGTACGCAGTTTTTGCTGCTGGCCGGCGTTCAGGTGCAATTGCTGGTATACTTTTACCTGGTCAATTCTTGAATCATCCCGCCGCACAGCCTCAATGGGCCTGGATGGGATTTGCTGTGCGGGCGCCTGCACTGCCACGCAACAGCCCAACGCCAGCAGGAAATATTTTATCTGCATTTGTATCATCCTGTTATTCCTTTAGATGGGGTTTTGTAAAAAATCCTTCTTTCCGCCTGTTAAAATTTTATAAACTCCCTTTTTGACCAGTCTTTAAATCTA
>JAGIAQ010000008.1:38925-68737 GCA_017744795.1 Niabella sp.
AAAGTTTAATATTCCATTTACGATTAAAGCCGTTTAGCGGGCTACTTTTGCACCCGATGCAACGAAGGAAATTTTTAAAGAGTGCGGGAGTACTGGGCGGGGCCGGCATTTTGACGGGATTATATTCCTGGCAGGTGGAGCCCTTCCGGCTTGAATTTACCCGCGTGCCGATGCCTGTAAAGAACCTGCCGGAGGCATTGGTGGGAAAAACCCTGATGCAGCTTAGTGATATACATATCGGTGCAAGCTCAAGGGATAGCTATATCCGCGAATCGTTTATTAAAGCCGCTTCTTATAAACCTGATTTTGTTGCCTATACCGGCGATTTTATTACCTACACCGATGACCGGCAATATGAACAACTGAACAAATTGATGCAATACGCACCGCAGGGGCGGTTGGGGACTACGGCCATTCTCGGGAATCATGACTATGGGAAAAACTGGTCGGATGATACGGTGGCTCATATGGTTGAGTCCATCCTGAAAAAGGCGAATATCCCCGTTTTGCGCAATGCGCAGCAGGAGATCAGTGGATTACATTTTATCGGGATCGATGATAAATGGGGCACCAATTTTCACCCGGAAAAAGTGATGCCTTTCCGAAATGCCAACGATGCCAGCGTTGTATTATGTCATAACCCCGATGTAATGGACCTGGATGTATGGCATGGGTATGACGGCTGGGTGATCAGCGGGCATACCCACGGGGGCCAATGTAAGCCTCCATTTTTGCCGCCCCCGCTTTTGCCGGTGCATAACAAACGTTATTCTGCAGGAAAATTTGATTTTGCTGACGGAAGAACTCTATACATTAATCGTGCCCTGGGATTTACCTGGCAGGTACGGTTTAATGTGCGGCCGGAGATCACGATTTATGAGCTGCAGAAAGGTTGAGGTTGCCGCTCAATGCCGGGAAGTCGGAAATGCGGGAAGATATTGTCTTTGACTTCCCGTCTCACCGGCCAAATATCAGTTTTGAACAATAGCGTATAAATTTCTTTATTGATTCAGCCGAATAGCGGACAGAACCCTGACGAGTGCGACGCAACATAGAAACATAGTAGTGCCGAAGCCGGGAGCATAAAAATCAAAAACGATTGTTTAAAATATAGCCTCAAGCTCCTTTAATGAGTAAACAGTATAGGTGGGTTTAAAATCGATTTTTTTATTGACATGATTGATGTAAACCTGGTCCAGCCCTGCATTTGCTGCGCCGATGATATCGGCTTCCAGGTCATCACCCAGCATGATGCTTTCTTCTTTTGTTGCGTTTGTGGCCTGCAGCGCAAAATCAAAAATGGCTTTGTTGGGCTTTAAACTGTTGGAGCCTTCCGAAGTTATGACCTTGTCAAAATAATGATTGATGCGGGAGTTGTTGATCTTATGGTGTTGTATTTCCTCAAACCCGTTAGTGATCAGGTGCAGCTGATAGTTGCGGCCGGTAAGGTATTCCAGTATTTCGGCGGCATAGGGAAACAGGGCATTGCGGGTGGGCAGCAGTTCCAGGAAACGCTGGCTCATTTGCCGGGCCAAAGCATCATCGCCGATCTTAAAATCAAGCAGAGACAATTGCATCCGCTTCACTCTTAGTTCTGCCTGTTTGATAAAACCATTCCGGTAGCGGGCCCATAACTTTTCGTTATGTCCGAGGTAGTTCCGGTAAAACTGTTCAAAATCATCCACCCCTCTTTTTTCTAAGTTCAGGTTTTCATAGAGATCCTGTAAGGTTTGTTTGGCATTGGTATCAAAATCCCACAGGGTATGGTCCAGATCAAAAAAGAGATGCTTGTACTTCATTGCTGCAAAATACGAAAAAGGGCAGAGATGCGTTCGCGGTCAAGTTTCTCGCGGCGGCGCAGAGGAGCAGAGACGCGGAGGTGGCTCACAGATGCAACAGCTTCACGCCGATTATAAAGTAAGACTGTCTTGTTTTGGCACAGCCCGCTACCTTATTCACTTTTGTCCATTCACTATTCACTTCTCCTTCCTCCTTGCAACTTTCTTATTCCTTATTTCTCATTCTTCCCGGGGGCATCCGTAATATAATTATAACATTTCGGTAATATAAGGATTACATCTGTTCGTGAATTTTGAGAAACAATTGATAATGCCCCAACGCCGCGTTGAAATAGCTGTTGTTTCCGATCTGCATTTAGGCACTTATGCCAGCAGGGCCAGGGAGTTTACGGCCTACCTCAAGAGCATCGACCCCCGGGTATTGATCCTGAACGGAGATATTATTGATGGCTGGCAGTTCAGCAAAAGGTACTTTCCGCCGGATCATATATCTGCCATTAAGGAAATATTCAGCAAGCTCTCTTCGGGTACCCGTGTTATTTATATTACCGGTAATCATGATGATTGTATGCGGCGTTACTCCGACCTGGAGCTGGGCGGCTTCCTGCTGACGGATAAGGTTGTGATAGAGATCAACGGAAAAAAAGTATGGATCTTTCACGGCGATGTATTTGATCATACTACCACGGGGCAGGCAAAATTCTGGGGAAAACTGGGCAGCAACGGCTATGCGATATTGCTATGGTTCAATAAAAAAATAAATGCTGTTTCGAAGTTTTTCGGGAGAGAACGACTGTCGCTCTCAAAAAAAATAATGGAACAGTTTAATAAACGTATCATTAATATAGACGCCTTCGAATCGAAAATAGCGGCATTGGCGGTAGAGAAAAAATTTGACAGCGTTATCTGCGGTCATATTCATGAACCCCAAAAAAAAGAAGTGGTAACACCGGAAGGAACCGTGCATTACCTGAACTCCGGCGATTGGGTAGAACATATGACCGCCCTTGAGTATTATGAAAACGAATGGAACCTGTACACGTATAATGAACAGGAAATGAAAACGGAGCGTGCGGTGAAAGAACGCCCTAACGCTACGGTGCTGACCAATGAGATCGCTTTTTATTTACATGCACTTTCAACTACAAACAATGAAGATCTTCTACGCCGTTCAGGCAACCGGTAACGGCCACATCAGCCGGGCTATGGAATTACTGCCGTATTTAAAAGAGTATGGACAAGTGGATATTTTTTTAAGCGGCGGCAATAGTAATCTGAAACTGGATGCACCTGTAAAGTACCGCAGTAAGGGGCTGAGCCTGTATTATACCTGCAACGGGGGCCTGGATTACTGGCAGATCGCACGGCGGGTGAACCCGATCTCCCTGCGGCGGGAGATTAAAGAACTGCCGCTGGAAGACTATGATTTTATTATTAACGATTACGACTATATTACTTCTGCTGCCTGTAAACAGCGAAACCTGGTCTCTGTGAATTTTGGCCACCAGGCAAGCTTTCAAAGCGATAAAGCGCCCCGGCCGGAAACAGTCAGTAAGTCGGGTGAATGGATGCTGCGGCATTTTTCAACAAGTACCCGCTACCTCGGACTGCATTTTAAATCCTATGATGATTTTATCCTGACACCGGTGATAAAAAAAGAAATTATCGAGGCAGATCCAAAAGATAACGGATACATTACGGTTTACCTGCCTTCCTATTGCGAAAAAGAGCTGACAGAAATTTTTTCAAAATTTAAGGAACACCGTTTTGAGATTTTAAGCCGGCAATCGGCCATGATAAGGGAAGAGGGAAATATAAAATTTATACCGGTAGATAAAAAGCTGTTCAACAAAAGTATGATCAACTGTACTGAAATGATCACCGGTGGCGGGTTTGAAACACCGGCGGAAGCGCTGCATCTGGGCAAAAAGGTTATGGCCATTCCTATCCGTGGACAGTATGAGCAATGCTGCAATGCCGCTGCATTAAAAGAGCTGGGCGTGCTAACCTTGCCGCGCATTGATGACGATTTTGAACAGGTGTTTGAAAAATGGCAGAATGAATACCGGCCCATAAAAATGGATTACAGTAAAACGATTCCCCAAAGCATGGAGCGATTGTTTGCTGCCAGTGCGGCCGTTAGTTAATATTCCCCAACCTGTAACATTTTTTACATTCCTGCGTGTAAGGTGTATGTATACCTGTTACCTGACTTTTTTGAAAAAACTACGATCGCTTTTTCTTTTTGCTATTGCTTTTTGCACAGCTGCAACCCTGCAGGCTCAAGGCACTGTAAAAGGCAAACTAATCGACTCCGCAACGCAAAAGCCGCTGTATATGGCTACCGTTACGGTTTTTAAGGCAGCAGATACATCCGTTGTTACCTACCGGCTGAGCGCGGAAGACGGATCATTTCGCATCCCGGGGCTTATGGAAGACCTGCCCTACCGGCTGCTGGTTTCTTTTATGGGATACGGTGTATACCGCAAGGAATTTTCGTTAACCAAAGGCGCTACCGATCTTAATTTAGGTGCCATTGCTTTGGCACCGGGCGTTAAAGACCTGGATGAAGTACTGGTGGTGGCGGAGCGCCCGCCAATGGTTATAAAAAAAGACACGGTGGAGTTTAATGCGAATGCCTTTAAAACGCTGCCAAATGCACTGGTTGAAGACCTGCTGAAAAAGTTGCCGGGGGTGCAGGTAGACAAAGATGGTAACATCATGGTGAACGGGAAACGGGTGAACCGCATATTGGTGGACGGCAAAAACTTTTTCGGGAGCGATCCCAAAATGGCATCCCGCAATTTACCCTCCAATGTAATTGATAAAGTACAGGTAACGGATGACAAGGATGAACTGCTGGAGAATGGCGATGATAACCTGAATAATGTAGGGAAAGTGATCAACCTTACTTTTAAGAAAGGGGTTAAAAAAGGGGTGTTCGGCAAAGCGTATGGCGGTGGTGGCGGCGGTGAGAACGGAGGCCGTTTTGAAGCGGGAGCTATCGCCAATTTGTTCCGCGACACGCTGCAGGTAAGTCTTTTGGGCTATAGCAATAATTTGAACCGACCGGGTTTTGGATGGTCGGACCTGATGCAAACCGGCGGCCTGCAACGCAACCGGGATGTAACCGGCGGCGGTAATAACAGCAGTAACAACAGTAATTTCGGGTCTAATATTTCCATCAATGGCATCAACTTTGGCGGCATGTCGCGACTGGGCGGGGTTACTACCAGTAATGGCATCGGGTTTAACCTAAACCATTCGCCCAATAAAAAGAAATCCTTTTTCGCGCAATATTATCTGGGCCGCGTGCATACCGATTTGCAGACCAATACTACTACAAAGATATTTAATGGCGATACGGTGGTCACCAACGCATCGCTGTACAATGCAGTAGTAAATGGGACCACGCATACATTCGGTCTGGGTACGAAACTGAAACCCGATTCGGTAACAACAATTACAGCCAATGTAAATTATATCAGGGCAGTGGAAGATAATAACAGCAATAACCTGCAAAATGGTATCAATAATTTCCTGGGCAATTTGAATAATGGTAATGTGGGCATCAATGGCAAAACGGGAAATGATATCCTGAGAGAGAATTTTTCTTTATTTCTGCAGTCTAAAACCAAGACAGGGCGCGGGCTTTCGCTGACACAGGGCGTAAGCTGGAACAGGAAAGCAACCGACACGTATACGGATGCGCAGATCCATTACCAGTATCCCAATCAATTGGACAGTTTGACCAACCAGTTAAGACAAGAGCGCATTCCAACATGGTACGCCTACGCGAGTGCGGGATACCGGGAACCGATAAGCAAAAAATTCTTTCTCCGGGCGAGTACGCGTTATGAATATGAGCACCTGCAAAATGATATCGCCACTTTTGATCAGAACGGCGCTGGTTATACGTCTAAAAATAACAGCCTCAGCAACGCTTTCTCCCGTAACAGCAATCGTTATTTCATGAGCACCGGGCTGGAGTTTAAACAAAAGCAATTAAGCATCACGCCCGGTGTGCGCTACCAGTATCAGCAGTTTGATAACCGACTGTCTGCAATGCCTGATCCTGTTGTTCAGAAATTGAGTAATATATTACCACAACTGGAGATCACTTATAAAAAACTGACGGTCAATTTTACACGCGATATGGTATTGCCCGATTACAGTTACATGATCCCGGTACTGAATAACACCAATCCCTATGTTGTTAATATCGGCAACACCAATCTGCTGCCGGCCGTAATGAACCGGGTATACGCTAACTTAAATACCTACAATCCCAAAAATCACCTCAATGTCTGGAGCTGGGGCGAGGCGTATATTTCCGATAACGACGTGGTGCAAAGCATTACTGTTGATAAAAGCGGTTTGCAAACCATACGACCGGTGAACGCCAACGGCAGCAAACGTGTGGCCGCCAACTTTGGACTGAACCAGGATTTTAAGAATAAGCAAAGCTTTACCTTCTCCTGGAATGTGGGCACCTGGACGGAATACCGCGAGAACAAATTCTTTTATAATACTGCTCCCAGTATCGAAAAGCGCATGAATAGCAATGTCTGGAGCAACCTGGGCTTTAACTGGAACGATAAGATGGAAATAAACCCTGCCTACTCTTTTTCTTATATGAATGTACGCAACAGCAACCCTTTGTTTACGCCTAAAAACAGTTTTAATCAGACGATCGGAACGGAGCTGATCGTCCGTTATGTGAAGCACGTCATCTTTGAAACGGAAGGCCGCTATTTAAATAATAACGCATTCGCCAATCCCGAGTACCGGAGAATGTTTATGTGGAATGCGGGCGTAAATTTTACTTTCTTCAAAGATGAACGTGCAGTATTGCGGTTGTATGCAAATGATATTTTCAATAAAACAAGGAACACAAATATTATCCCTTATCAAAATACGGTTCGCACCGTTTACAGCAATATCCTGGGGCAATATTTCCTGGCCACTTTTACCTATAACCTGCGCCCTGCGGGGGCAAAGAAGAAAGTAGGCGGCGGCTGGTCGTTGTGGTAATGGCTGAAAGACGCTGTGCGTGGCTTGTAGCCGCGTACGATTATTTTATCGCCTTTGGCGATTTTTTAACCATTTAGAAATTGAGGCCATTTAGAAAAACGCTTAATGAACTTCAACTCCTGAATGGTTTGTTTCATTTGCGGTAAGCCACAAAGGTTTTCAGTGCTTCTGTGGCAAAAAAACAGTATGCTTCCTGCGCCATCGCGCGCTTGCGGTTCAATAGCTGATTTCTTCTACCTTTGTTCAAATTCGAACATCCCGTGCAGACAGGTAAAAATATTTATTTCCTTTCCGATTTTCATTTGGGCGTCCCCACTCATGAAGAAAGCCTGAAGCGCGAGCGACTGCTGGTAAAATTTCTTGATGAGATCAAAGACAAAGCCGAAGCAATATTTATTGTGGGTGATCTGTTTGATTTCTGGTACGAATACCGCCACGTGGTTCCTAAAGGGTTTGTACGGATACTCGGTAAGCTGGCAGAGCTTTCTGACCTCAGTATCCAACTTCATTTTTTTGTGGGCAACCATGATATGTGGATGAAAGACTATTTGCAACAGGAGCTGAATATGCCGGTCTATTTTGAACCCAAAAAATTTGAATGGAACGGGAAACGCTTCCTCATTGGCCATGGCGATGGACTTGGCCCCGGCGATCATGGCTATAAGCGCTTAAAGAAAATATTCCGCAATCCCGTTTGCCAATGGCTGTTTGGTATCCTGCCGCCGGTGGTGGGCATGGGTGTGGCGAATTATATGAGCCGTAAAAGCCGGGCAAAAACCGGTGCTACGGAAGAAACCTTCCTGGGGGCCGATAAAGAATGGCTGATCACTTACAGCCGGGAACAATTGCAGCAGGAGCATTTCGATTTTTTTATTTTCGGGCACCGGCACTTGCCGATCGACTTCCGGCTTACAGCCTCCAGCCGCTATATTAACCTGGGCGACTGGATCACCTTTTTTACCTATGCTGTTTTTGATGGAACGGATGTGCAGCTCCTTTCCTATTTAAACCGGGATGAAAAAATAGTGCGCGGAGCAGTTTGACGTTTTCTGCTGCAACCGGAAACTTGTAACCCGTAACTTGCGGGGTATTTTCTATTTTTGTTTTTATGAAGAACGTTTTGAACCAGGTTTACTTCAATAACAGCTTAAATACCTATCTGGCGGTGGGCATTACTATTTTAGTTGTTGTTCTGTTTAAAAAATATATTGCCCATTACGTTGCCAAAGGTATTTTTGCCCTGCTTAAGATACGTTATAAGAACATCGATCTGCAAACCTTCCTGTCGTTGGTTGCCAAACCATTGGGCCTGTTCCTTGCGGTTTTAATTACGGTAGGCGCGCTTGACAAATTAAAGCTTCCCGATGAACTGGACTTTAATATTTACCACCTTACTTCCCGGGAACTACTGCGAATGACCGGATCTTTTTTGGTGATCTTTTCTTTTTTCCGGTTAATCATTAAGATCACCGATTTTAGCATGCTCATGATACAGGACCGGTATTTAACAACACCGGAGCGCGGCAATCACCAGTTATTCTTCTTTTTTAAGGATTTTATTAAGGTGGTTATTGGTGTCATTGGAGTACTGTTTATTCTGAAATATACCTTTAATTATGATGTGAAAGGGTTACTGACCGGGTTAAGCATCGTGGGTGCCGCGGTAGCCCTGGCATTGAAGGAGAGCATGGAAAACCTGATCGCTTCCTTTATTATATTTTTCGATAAGCCCTTCGCCATTGGCGATAGCGTAAAGCTGGGCGGTGTTTCGGGCGTAGTTGAAAAAATTGGCCTGCGCAGTACCCGCGTTCGGTCTGATGATAAATCGTTCATCACTGTGCCCAATAAGCAGATGGCTGATAGTATTGTAGACAACCAATCGAACCGGCTGCAACGCCGTATCAACCTGCAGCTGGAAGTTTCGGCATCTACACCTGCCGCATCTGTCGAAGCGCTTTTAAAAGGTATCCGTGATATTGTGGCTACGAATGATATTCAGTCGCCCTCCGTATTTGTAACAAATGTTACCGCAAATGCTATTGTAATTGCCTGTGTTTATTTTACGGGAGCCGATGTTACGGCATTTAATAAAATACGCGAGCGCAGCACCCTGGCAATCCTTTCCTTAATGGAGCAATTACGTATTGAGACGGCACAAAGTGTGAATGATATTAAGATAGTACAGGATGCTTCTAAACAAGAAGGATCGGCAGTTTAATGCCACTGAGTACAGGTAAAATGTAGAATAAAAAATATTGAATAAGGAATGCAAAAGGGCATAGGCTCAATAACATTCAGTATTCGTTCTTTTTGATATTTTTTAATCGGGGTAGAAAGCATCTGCACGCAGGCCCCCCAATCTTGCTGATTACTGACAGCCTTTTTTTCCTGAAAAAAGGAAGAAAAGAAACAAAACAGAATGAAGTTATCAATAAAAATGAAAAACCAGTATTAGCAATCAAACTTTGCAGGAGACGTTATAGACGATGAATACGGCCCTTTGTAGGGTTATAAAAAGATCCGTTCTTAAAGCTTAAGGGAGCGACAATGAATAAGGAATACTGAATTAGAAAGGGGTTCGCTTCTGTCTGCAATTTTCCATTGCAAAAACGCAATCTACTTTTACATTCTACATTTCTTATTCCTTATTTTTCTGTTCTACCGGGCCTTTTCCGCAATAGCAGCCAGCTCTTCATCAAACCGGCCGGTTTCGCCGTATTCGACCACGCGGCCCAGTTCCCCGGTGGCGTCATATACAATAATGGTAGGTACATGCGTAACTTTTAGGCGGGCCGCCTCATTATTCTTGTCCATTTTAGAGCGGTCAACAGCGGTAAGCGCTATCTTGTTTTTATCGATGCCCGAAGCTTCTATGATCTTATAAAAGCGGGGAATTACATAGCGGGAGTCGGGGCACCAGGTTCCCATAAAAACAGTAAAATGTATTTTCCCCTTCTGCCCCGCCAGCTTTTTTACCACCTCTTTTTGCGGCTCGTAAATATGCTGCGTTTCGGAAAACCATTTAAAGGAAGAGTCCTGCTTCAATAAACTGTCTGATATATGGCCGAGCAGCATTTTGCCGGTTACTCCATTGTGGTTGTCCGTAGCGGTTATATAGTCCTGCGCATAATTTGCAATAGAAAAGGTTGATAACAGTGTGACTAAGATAAATTTTCTCATGCTCTTTTTAAAAAAGTTACAGGTTACGGGTTGCAGGGGCAAACGTGAAACGTCAGACGTCAAACCTCAAACATGTAACCGTTTATATTCCGGCTTTCAGCTCCAGCAAAAAGCCTTTCAGCCGCTGGAGGGATTGAACGGCAGCAAAGCGTTCATCTGCTTTTTTATTATTTTTAAGATACTCCTTAGCGCCTTCGATCGTAAATTTCTTACGGCGCAGCAGGTCATAGATCAGGAACAGGTTCTTTACATCCTGCGGACGGAAAAAACGATCGCCCTTGCCGTTCTTCTTGGGTTTTAAAATATCAAATTCGGATTCCCAGTAGCGGATCAGAGAATGGCTTTCCTTAAATAAAGCCGTCACCTCCCCCATGCTGTAATAATGCTTTTTAAACAGCTCTTCCTCCTCCGGCATTTCAACGGCATCGGCCGCAATACTGTTCTCTTTTACAGACCGGCGGCCTCTTGTGCCCGCAGGGCGGCGCTCCACTGCCTCTTCCGGTGCTGCAGCAACGATCTCCTCAGGAACAACTGCAGGTTCGGCTGCGGCTGCAATAATGGGTTCCTCTTTTTCCTCTGCGATGCTTATTTCCTCTTCAACCTCTATCTGGCTGGGAGGCGTTAATGTGTTTTTTTTGGGCCGGGGCAACGGCTCCAGCTTCTCCACTTCATCCAGAAATGAAAAAGCGCCTTGCGGTTGTGCTGTTTTTGTCATGAGTGGTATTTACAAAAAGATGAAAGTAACCAATGATCCCGAATAATTTCTTCTAATAAGAAAATAGCTGCGAACTATATCAGGCCGCTAAAAGTATAAAAAAATAACCTGATGAAATGTTAAGGCATCATCAAAAAATGATGCTGGCAACCGCGATGGCGCTAAGAGGCAATGAAAATACAGACTTAAAAACCTTTGCGCCTTTGCGTCTTGGCGGTTAATCCGTCCCTCTCTGCAATTTAACTTTTAAAACAGGTAAAACCAAACGAAACGACCAAAGAAAGGCCGTTCCGCCAGGGCGGGACGACCTCGCTGGCCGTTAGTTTAGGGTGCTCCCAATGCAGTCAGGGTCATTTATTTTCACGCTACGCGTTTACCGTAGGTTAGGTAAATAGAATTTCGTTAAGCTGCCGGATCAGTTATGTACCTGGGGCCGCATTTTAACCGCTTCTTTCGGACGACTAAGCACCTGGTCCTTATACCAGCAATAAAGAAAGGGCAGGGTTTCTTCTCTTTCTTCCGCGACGGTCCGTACCGGCTCCGGTTTCGAACTGAGTCTTGAAAAAGTGCTGCTAATTAATATATTATAGTATTTAGACATTTTTATGTAAGGGAACAATAACCATACTGATAAGCTCTTTTTTCTCATAACCCGGTATTTGAAGCAGTATTTAATGCGCTGCTGCCACCACAAAAATGCTATTATTTGGCAATCAAAAACAAGGCGGAATCTACCCTATTTTGGCGAGTAGTTTCCGCAGGCTGGTACCGTATTTTTACGGTAAGCTATAATGGGCCCTCAAAAAGTAACAGATAATTAATAGTGTGATTTCTAGTTAATTACAGATTCGTTTTTTATTGATGCAGAATAAATTTTCCTATCTTTAGTTGGATAATTTAGTTTTATGCCGGTCAACACAAAACTTAACAAGTAAACAATATCTTATGAAACGATCCTCTTCCATTCTGCTGATCCTGATACTGCTTGCGGGACTGATTTATTTATTCCTGGAGAACCGGAAGCTGCGGGACGAATTGAACAATACACACTTCTATGTATCAGAGGGCAGCATTAACCCTGATACGCTCAGCCTCAAATACCTGCACTATAGCAAGGCAAAGGCAATGGTGGATACTTTTACCGCCAGTCAGTACCGGTATATAACAGACGGGCTAAACAATGATATCCTTATAAACACCCGGAATAACGGGAAGCCTGTGGACAGCCTCAGAACGTTCTGGGATTCAAGATTGATCAGTTTTTCATTGGATAGCATTAAAAGGCTGGTGTACACCATGGATGAATTGGTTAAAAACGGCAAAATAAAAAAGCCAGATGGCAAAAAAGTAACCACCTCCGAATTGGGTATAAAAATATATTATGCTGCCTACCCAGGTCTGGAATACCCGCCAAATTATAATAGTAAAGATGGCCGGCATACGCTTATTTTAGTGCCTGCCTATAAGGATGCTTCCGGTTATTATCATGATTTCCTTCCCTCGGGAAAGCTTGCCCAAAGAGGATTTGATGGCCATAGCCTTTTAAGTGCTGTGCCTCACAAAGGCGATGCTAGAATGATGCTGCTCAGCGCACCTGCACAAACATCAGCAGACGACGGTACAGACGTTGGGCTGAATGACGGAACAGTATGCCCTCCTCCTAATGATTAAAAAAACGTCGTGTTTCTTGCCAAAATACTTCTTGTTTTAGAATGGATGAGCTTCATCGCGGGATTGTGCTCACTAAATAAACTGGAAAAAGATGGGCGTTTTATTATCTGGTTCCTGGGCGCCGTGGTCTTATCGGAAACAGTGGGTCTTTTGGCTTGGGATTTTATTGATCGTAGCCATGTTGTAGGTTTTAATAAAGCCTGGTTCAATATTATGCTGCCTGTACAGTTCGCTTGTCTTTTGATACTTTTCTACAAAAAGACAAGGGTTGGCTATTGGCGGGTCGCAATAACCGGTTTCATCGGGATTTTGTTATTTGTGTTCGTTCTTCAGTTCCTCACAGGCAACCTGAAAGAGCTCAACACCTTTAATCATACTTTAGGGTCTGTATTCATTTCTGCGTGTAGCTTGCACTATTTGTTTGAATTAATGAACAGTGAAAATATTGAAGAAGTTATCCGCGATCCCTTTTTGTATATTTCTATCGGATTGTTATTGTTTTATTTAGGAGCACTCCCTTTTAGGTCTATGAGAACTTATTTATATGTGGAGCACCGGAACATTTTTTGGGTCTATTATTATCTTTTTTTTGGATTTGACTATTTTTTATATAGCATAATAACCTTTGCATTCCTATGGGCGAAAAAGAAATAAATGTTTTTTTTCTTTCGGTGATTTTAACGGTGCTGTTGTTAGTGATGGCCATTTACTTTGTGATCATCAGCATCCGCCGGCGTAATATTTTGTACCAACGCGAGCGGGAAGCCAACGCTATTTTGCATAAACAGGAGCTACTGGAAACACGGCAGGAGGTACAGCAGAAACTAATGCAGAACATCGGCAGTGAGCTGCATGATACGGTGGGGCAGAAACTAACATTAACCTACCTGCAGATGGAAAACACCCGGCAGCTGAATGATATTGATGAAATTAAGAGCAGGATCGGCGCACAGAACGATTTGATCCAGGAATCCCTGAACGAGCTGCGGAGCATCAGCAAAATGCTGACCACCCAGGATTTTTCCAGCTTTAGCTTCATTAACTATCTTGAAAAAGAAATGGCCAGAATTAACGAAAGTGGCCTTTGCTCAACCGTTTTTACCTATCCGGAAGAAGCAAATTTCGATTTTCTGAACGAGCAGATCAACCTGTCGCTGGTGCGCATCTGCCAGGAATTTATCCAGAACAGTTTAAAGCATAGCGGCGGCTCGCAACTGGCAATTGATGTGGTTTTATCCGATAAAGATCTGAAAGTGGTCTGTTCGGATAACGGCCGGGGCATCGATTGGGAAAAAGCGAAGGAATACCGCATTGGTTCCGGCAGCGGGTTGCAGTCCATCGAAAGACGGATCAGCACCATTGGAGCCGGTTATCGCTGGGAAAATAATAAGGGAACACAGCTGCATATTGATTTACCTTTAGATAAAATAGCGGAGCATGAGGCATAGCATTGTAATTGTTGATGACCATATATTGATTGCGCAGGCATTGGCAACGATGATCAGTTCTATTCCGAATTTTGACGTATTATATGTTTGCAGTGGCGGCACGGAAATGATCGAGCGGTTTAAGCAACCCCGGAACATACCTGATGTGGTGATACTGGACGTTCAGATGCCCGTGATGGACGGATATGCTGTTGCCAAATGGCTTACAGAAAACAAGCCGGAAGTCATTACGCTTGCGCTGAGTATGCAGGATGATGATGAAAAAATAATTAAGATGATCCGCTCCGGCGCAAAGGGCTATCTGCTGAAAAGCATTCAGCAAAAAGAACTGGCTCACGCGCTGGACACTGTCGTTAAAGATGGGATTTTTTACAACGCGAAAGTAAGCAAGGCCCTGGCGAACGACTATATCCGCAAGGAAGTGACCCAGCAGGAGCTGAGCGCCAAAGAAAAAGAACTGATTCCCTGGCTGTGTACCGAGGCAACTTATAAGGAAATTGCGGCTTCGGTCTTCTTAAGCGCCCGCACCGTGGAAAGTTATGCCACCAATATTATGGAAAAACTGGAAGTGCGGAATAGAGTTGGGTTGGTGTTAACAGCCATTAAGAAGGGATGGATCTGATGGGAATGTAAAATAAGGAATAGCGGGTGAATAGTGAATGGGAAAAAGTGAATAAGACCTTAACCGAGAGGGTGCAGTGGTGCCAAGTATTTATTGCATCTGTGAAAATCCCGTGTCTGCTGTGAAAAATGACACGCCGGGAAAAAACGAATGTCGGTGTTAACCGTCATCCGATAGCTATTGGGATGACGGGCAACAGTAATGATTTGCTTTTCAGAAATGAAAATTTCTAAATCACAGTGAATCTCTTTCACATTTCCACTCCCGATAGCTATCGGGACTCAAATTTTCAAATTAGATTAATGCGCCTCCAGCCAGTTCTCTCCTTCGCCGCATTCCGCAATTACAGGCACTTCGAAAGGCAGCGGCAGCGCGGCTTCCATGTTTTCGAGGATCAATGGTTTTAGCTCATTTACTTCCTCTTTTAAGGTGTCAAAGATCAATTCATCATGTACCTGCAGGATCATGCGGCTTTTCATCTTCTCTTTTTTCATGGCGGCATGCACTTTTTGCATTGCCAGCTTGATCATGTCGGCCGCCGTTCCCTGTATGGGCGAGTTGATGGCGTTGCGTTCTGCGAAACCTCTCACGGTAAAATTGCCGGAATTAATATCTTTCAGCCAGCGCTTGCGGCCCATCAGGGTTTGCACATAGCCGTGCTCCCGCGCAAAATTGATGGTATCATCCATATATTTTTGAATGCCGGAAAATTCTTTTTTATAGCTGTCGATAATGCCCTTGGCTTCTGTGCGGGAGATGCCCAGGTTATCTGCCAACCCAAATGCGCCCTGTCCGTAAATGATCCCGAAGTTTACGCTTTTCGATTTATAGCGCATTTCCCGGGTCACTTCCTCCATCGCTACGTTAAAGACTTTTGAAGCAGTGGCCGTATGAATATCGGTTCCGTTCTTGAAAGCATTCACCATGTTCGTATCACCACTGATCGCTGCAACAATACGCAGCTCAATCTGCGAATAGTCTGCCGATAATAATATGTGATTCGCATCGCGTGGGATGAAAGCCTTCCGGATCTCCTTGCCCCGTTCTGTACGCACCGGGATGTTCTGCAAATTGGGGTTATTGCTCGCCAGACGGCCGGTTACGGCAACCGCCTGACCGTAGGTGGTATGCACCCTTCCTGTTTTGGGATTGATCAGTTGCGGCAGGGCATCCACATAGGTCGATTTTAATTTGGTAAGTTCCCGGAAAGTGATGATCTGGTCGGCAATCTCGTGCCCTTTCGCCGCCAGCTTCAACAATACATCTTCCCCCGTTTGATACTGACCTGTTTTGGTTTTGCGTGCGGAGGTATCCAGTTTTAATTTATCAAACAGCACTTCGCCCAATTGCTTGGGTGATGCCAGGTTAAACCGAACACCAGCTAATTCAAATACTTTTTTCTCGGCTTCAACAGCATCTTTTTCTAATTCTTTGGAGTAATTTTTCAAAAAAGCTTCATCTATGCGCACGCCTTCAAACTCCATATCCGTCAGCACCCGCACCAAAGGATTCTCCACTTCGCTGAATACTTTTTGTACCTGTTTTTTTTCTAACAGCGGTTCAAACACTTCTTTCAGCTGGTAGGTAATATCCGCATCTTCGGCGGCGTAATCGGTTATCTTAGCCAGCTCCACATCACGCATATTGCCCTGCTGCTTGCCTTTTTTGCCGATCAGTTCGTCTATTGGTATGGGCTCATAACCCAGGTACCGGGCGCTTAGCTGGTCCATGCTTCGCTTGCCGTCAGGATCAATAACATAATGGGCCAGCATGGTATCAAAGAGTTTTCCTTTGGGGACGATGCCGTACCATTTCAGTATTAACAGGTCATATTTTAGATTCTGACCGATCCATATTTTCTTATCATCATCAAATAAGGGCTGAAATATTTTCAGTAATTGATGGGTTGCCTCCTGGTCTGCCGGGCAGGGAACATAGTAAGCATGCCCCGCTTTGGTGGAGAAGCTCATACCCACGAGTTCAGCAAGATTCGCATCAATATTGGTGGTTTCGGTATCGAAGCAAATTTCGGTAATGGGCAACAGTTCCTGCACCAAGGCCGCAGCGGCGGCTCCGCCCACGATGGCTTTATAGTCGGGTTTTGTATCAGCAATCGTTTTTAATGTACCTGCCACCGGCGTTTCAGTTTCCTCCGCAGCGATCACTTCTTCTGATCCTCCGATCACGTTTCCGAACAGATCGATCTGAACCCCCTTACCAGCGGACGTTTTGGCGGTTGGTGCCGCAACCGTTGCTGCCCCGGCGCCACTCTCCTCACCCAGCAGGCGTTTGGCCAGGGTCCTGAATTCCAATTCGCCAAACACTTCTTTCAATTCTTCTTTATTCCAATCCTTTAACTGAAAATCTTCTTCGTGGAAAATTACCGGCACATCCGTAATAATGGTGGCCAGTTTTTTTGACAGCAGCGCCATTTCCTTTCCTTCCTGCACTTTTTTACCCAGGGCCCCTTTTATATTATCCGCATTGGCTACCACATTTTCCAGGGTATCATATTCGGCTAACAATTTGGCGGCGGTTTTTTCTCCCACGCCGGCAATACCTGGTATATTATCGACCGCATCGCCCATCAATCCCAATACATCAATCACCTGCGACACATTTTTGATATTCCATTTGGCGCAAACTTCTTCAGGACCCAATAGTTCCACATCACCGCCCTGGTAGCCGGGTTTGTATATTTTTATTTTGTCGGATACCAGCTGGCCATAATCCTTATCAGAGGTGACCATATACACCTCGTATCCTGCTTCGGCGGCTCTTTTGCTCAATGTGCCGATGATATCATCCGCTTCAAAGCCGGGGGCCTCAATAACAGGCACATTAAATCCTTTGATGATCCGCTTTATATCCGGAACAGCAATCAAAATATCTTCCGGGGTTTCCTGCCGGTTGGCTTTGTAATCGGCATAATCCGTATGCCGTTCGGTCAGCTCGTGTGTATCAAAACAAACCGCCATATGCGTTGGTTTTTGTTTGGTGATCAGTTCCACCAGGGTGTTGGTGAACCCAAACTGGGCATTCGTATTTTTATTTTTGCTGGTGATGCGCGGGCTGCGGATCAGGGCATAATAAGCACGAAAAACCAAAGCGTACGCATCCAACAGAAAAAGTCGTTTATCCATGGTGCTAAGGTAATGTATAGAAATTAAAACAAAACGTTGCGTCGTTGCCTCTCAGGACAGACGCATAAATTTAAAAGATTGCCACAAATACACGAATGAATTAGCTGTAGTACTCTGTTCAAAGAAAATAAACACGAATTCCACGCGCCGCCGGCGCTATTTGTGTGCATTATTTTATGGATAGATTAATCATTTTATTCGTGCATTCGTGGCTTAGCCAATTTACGCGTTCGCCCTACTTTGCAGCTCCGTCCTGATGGGCTATCGGGATTGCTTGAAAATATCGGATTATTAGTCGAAAGACAAATGCCCAAAATATTCCGGACAATGAAACATAGGTTTCTCCAGGTGGATGGGGCTCCAGGAAAGGAAATGGGGCGTTTTTAAATGATCGCCACATTTATAAAAATTAGCACGGGCTTGTTTTCCCTGCATCGAATGGATGGAATGCCGGAAGAATGCTTCATAGGGAATGATGGCAGCCAGCTCCCAGGTGGTGGCACCGGGTTTCTCATCGATCGCATTGTTCCCTAATGATGCCCAGCGCTTCACTATATTCAGGACAGAATCGGAGGCTGGCTTCCGGTCGCTTGGCACGCCCCCCTGAATTAGGAGATGCCCGATGCAATTGAATTCAAAATTGTAATAATTGCTGTCGCCCTCCGGGGCGATGAAAAACTCAACACAGGCATCCTCCCACACGCGGCCATTATCTTTTGTGGCAACGGCGCGCACATCATTTTCTGTTACTTTATAGTGGATCAGAATGGCATTGCCGGTATAAGCAATACGGAAGGCTACCTGCGGACGGTAGGGGTAAGCCGGCCAGTTTACGATGTCAATAGCCTGGAAGGGCAGTTTTGCCTCGTCAAGCAAATGGGGTACCTGTTCCGCATCTGTTACGGTACGATCTAATTTTTTAATGCGCAATTCCTTTGCATCGCTATGCGTTTGTGCTGTGATTTCCTGTGCCATACAATTAAAAAAAAGGAGCAAAAGCACTCCGGCTGTAAAATTAATGGAACGCATTCTTTCGGGATTAAAAAACTATAAATACGAATATCTTTTGTCTCACAGATTCCGCGGATTTTCACAGATGAATTTTAAATCTGTGTAAATCTGAGACATCTGTAAGACAAATTTTCATTGTATTGATGCGGATCTTTTTAAAATGCCGAAATCACCATTAACCACCGTGCGGCGGACGCACCCCATACTTCCTTGTAGGTGGCGGTATTAAACTGCGGCCAATAGGGCTGATCTTCATTATAATAGGATTGCATACCTACCGGGATCGCACCTACCGTTTCGCCGGGTAACGCAGTGTACAATTGCGGGTAATTGCTGCCCTCCCCATAAATCAGCGACTGCCCGAACGGATTCCTTCCCACGATCCAGAACAATTGCTGTTCGGCGATATTCATCAGCTCTTTGTCTTTTAAAAAGCGTCCGCAAATTGCTGCGGCCCGGCCCGTGGAAAGGCATACAGCAGCATTGCCTTTAAAGGAGAACCAAACGGGGAAGATGCGCAACCGGTGGTCATCATCCAGCCGGATACCATTGTTATATTGCTCGTAAAAATCCTTGTCGGCCCCGCTGCGAATGCCCACCTGAACGGCATAAAAATTGGCCGAATCTTTTACTTCATCGCGCTGATACACACCACTGGGCACCAGACCATAGGGTTGCACATACTGCATGATCTTTTTAAGATACCCACCATATAAGGTCATTGCATTCACCCATCGTTTGTATTCATGATTATTTGGTTGGGTGGTGCACAAAGCTTCCAGGGCTTCCATATAGGCATAATCTCTCGACTGGTGATTATAATGCACGATGGATTTTTTATCCAGATCGCGATAGAAAAATCCACTTAATCCATCCTTGTCTTTCAGGGGCTCTATGCGCTGGCATTGCAAGGTATACTCAATCGCTTTAGCGGCCTCATCCGCGTAGGTCTTGTTGCGGGTGAGTTTATATAACATACTGGCGGCCCAGGAAATATTGGCCATATACTGGCTATGCGATGCCATTCCGGCATGACCGCCGCCTTTTTTCACCAGCTCATTAAATCCCAGTTTGTCAAATCGTTCTTTTGCAAAGCTAAAGTCTTCAATCGCGATTTTTCTCAGGTTCCCTTTCAATGCTTCATCATTTGTAATGCTCATGGATGCATAGGCTTCTATACCGGCAAGCAGGTAATTTTCCAATGCACCATTCCAAACCATTACTTCGCGGCGTCCGGCGTCATCGAGGGTGCCGATGATTCCATCCGTCCAAAAATTAGTACCCCAGTTCTGCGCGCGATACCCGTTGCCCAGGCGGGAGCGCATTACAAAATCCATTCCCCATAAGGCCTCTTCCATTAAACGATTGTAAAGTGGAATATTGTTCTTTTCTTTTGCCCGCGCGGCCATCATGAGTAAGGAATAAGAGATTTCGCCGGTTTGCAGGGTTTGCTGCGACATATCAGCTGCGTCGTGCCAGCCTCCGTTAATAGGAATGATCTTGCCCTCAAAATTGGCGTGGAGGTCGGTATGGCAGGCCCCGTGCTTGCCGGGAACCGGGTAGCCACAGCGTTCCGCATACAGGAAATTGATCATGCGCCAGGCGGAATTGTCCCAGATATCTTTGTTAATATAAAAAGGCATGGTTTGTACGGATCCTGCCTGTATAATATATTGTCCTTCCTTTTTGAAATCTGAAAAATCAATAGTCTGGAAAGAGCCGATCCCCGTTTGCTGATTTTGGATCTTACCGGAATAAACCGTGTTCAGTGTTTTAGCGTCTTTGAGCTGGAAGGTGCCGGCGTTTTTGCTCACATTAACAATCGCTGATTTGCTGCTGTTGATCCCATAACCGGTTGTGGAAAATATAATACGATCCTGTGCCGGCTGCCATCCCCGAACGGTTTCAGGGTTGTCGACGGTTTGCAGTTCTACGGCATCCACATCAAACTGAAGGGAGTCGCCCATCGTCAGTTCTTTGCCGAAGGTTTCAATAGCAAAAGAAAGTTTGGTGATCTTATCTCTGGACAGCCCGGTCATTTCCACAAAACATTCATTCCATTGATGGTTTTTCAGGTTGATCTCGTGGTAGCCTTCCCGTCCGTATTTGTCGGGCACTTTTACGGCGCCGTCATTTTCTAAATAAAGATTTAAATAGATACTTCTGGCTCCTTCACAATCCGGGTAAATATAAAATTTAAGGCGATTGTATTTTTCCCAGTTAGCCCCGCCCACATTGTACGAAGCCATGCAGGTGCCCCTGCCCAATCCCCAGTCCGGGAGCGTTGGTGAGGTAACAGGCGCTTCCAGGCGGAGGCTATATTTGCCCGATCTGCTCCGTTCCGCAGTTTTGCTGATATGACCGATACCTTTGTGGCTCCATACGCTGAGATCTTCCATATCGCAGAGCATCACCGAAGTACTAACTTTTTTCTTCAACCCCATTGCCTCAAACCCCTTGGAGGGATCCAGTGGCAACATCTGGTGAATTTCACCAGTTTGAACGATGGCTTCTTTGAGTTTAGGATCAATTTGGGCAAAAAGCGGGGCAACAAAAAGTAGGGATACAATAGCTCCCAGGCAAATACGGGCAAAGCTTTTGATCATGGGTAGAATGGTTTAAATAGTAAGATAATATCACATTGTGATTGCGCACAACCTGTTTTATTGTACACCGTGGAAGCAAGCGCGTTTTAAAATTAAGATAAAAGGAGATGATTCGGTAATCGGATGCTTACCGCTCATGGAAATTTTTTTAAGCAGCTTAGGTCGAAGCTGTTTTTATTTAACTATATCTGAAAAATGACATAATTATAATAAGCCAGTCTATTTATGTCTCATTCCTAAT
Source organism: Niabella sp. (assembly GCA_017744795.1). GTDB lineage: Bacteria > Bacteroidota > Bacteroidia > Chitinophagales > Chitinophagaceae > Niabella. Next base: position 60,396 of record JAGIAQ010000008.1, read on the forward strand.
TACTTATCAGGCAGAGAGCCACTGTGTAAAAACCGGGAGATTTAGAGAGAATCTCCCGGTTTTTTAGTTTTTCAACTGACCAGTTAGTTTTCCGAAATTTTTCGATTTTATATAATTTTTCTTTTGTTTATTGACTTGAACGGCTTCCAGGAAACCTAAATCCTGAAGGGATTTTAAGTCGGCCCTGGCTGTGAAATGAGAAACGTTAAACAGATTTGCAATCTCCTTCGCTGTTAAAACCCTGTCGCCATCATCATAAATAATTTTTATAATTTGAGCCGTGCGATCATTTACGCCAGGCAGTTTCATAAAGGCTGCGGCCTGAGATACTTCGCGCTGTTTGCGATTTATATATGCTTTTAATGCGGCATAGGCTTTATCCATCGTTTTTAAATGATAATGAATAAAGTATCCCAAATCATTTCCATCATTTTCGGCATACAAATACGCTTTTTCATATTGCGCCTTTGTGTCCTGGATAATACGCGAAATGGATAGAAACTCGGTAAGCCAATAGCCGTTTTTAAGCATATACCAGTAAAACAAGGCCCTTGCTGTGCGGCCATTGCCATCTGCAAACGGGTGCAGCCATCCAATCATAAAATGAATAATGCATCCTTTAATAATCGGGTGAATAAATGGGTCACTTTCCTGATTGAAAAACATACATAAATATCCCATTAACCCGTCAAGTTCATTGTGAGACGGAGGGGTATGTACGACTTCACTGTTTATATGATTTACTACATATACGTCATCACCGTCTCTAAATGCCCCTTCATCAGCCTTGCCATCCAGTGTGCCTGCAGTCATAAGACTGTGTATCCGAAGCATTCGTTCCTGGGTAAGGGTTTCTTCCTTGTGCTCTACAATATGGCGCATGGTAAGGTAATTATTCAGGATCATTTGCTCCGATTTGTTGCGGGGCTTTTTCTCCTGGCGGATCATCTCCTTGGCCTTCTTTCGCGTGGTAACGGCGCCTTCGATCTGGCTGCTGCTGATGGCTTCTTCCATAATGGAATTAACCATAAACTTGGTTTTGTCTTTCTCGGAAATACCAATATTGCTGCTAAGGTTGCCGCCAATGTGTAAATCAAATTCATGCAGCAGCTGCTGCATTGTATCAGTGAGCGTAAACGAAAAATGATATTTTCCGAAACTAAGGTTTGTAGAACGGATGCGACGATACAGTTTTATACAAGCCCATAACTCCTCAGGTTTGCAGTCTCTGGCCTTGTACTTTACCTTATCCCAATAGAGGTACTCGTTAATGATCGGCCGTAAGTTTCCGGCCATGTCCTGACTTACCATTAATTCTATGATGCCGTCAGTATTTAAATCAATTTTGGGAGGTAATTCCAGCATAATACCAAAACTATGTAAAAACCGAGAGATTTAGATAGAATCTCTCGGTTTTGTGAATTGCTGGTAGTGCTTATACTTCTATTATATTGTATAAATATTTAATAATCATTATTTTATTAATATTCTTTATATCGCGTACATTTATTTCTTCATCTCCTCCAATTCTTTCTGCAACCGGAACATTTCATCCCTTAGCCTGGCCGCTTCCATAAAATCAAGGTCTTTTGCCGCTTTTTCCATATCCTTTTTGACTTTTGTAACGGCTTTTTCCATCTGTGGGATCGTTTTATAAACCGCCGGATCTTCAGCGGCTACCGTGATTAGATCCTGGTCGAAGCTGATCGCGTTTTTATCTTTTTCATCAAAGCCTTTGATATCCAAAACAGATGTTTGCTGGAATACTTGCTCTTTGGATTTTTTAACCGTCCGCGGCGTAATATTATGTTCCAAATTGTAGGCAACCTGTTTTTCCCGGCGGCGGTCGGTTTCATCAATGGTACGCTGCATGCTGCCGGTCATGGTATCGGCATAAAAGATCACCTTCCCATCCACATTGCGCGCCGCGCGGCCTGCGGTCTGGGTTAGTGATTTTTCATTCCGCAGAAAGCCTTCTTTGTCGGCATCGAGGATAGCGACCAGACTCACTTCCGGAAGATCCAGTCCCTCCCGCAGCAGGTTCACGCCCACCAGCACGTCGATCTCGCCCAAACGCAGCTGGCGCAATATTTCCACGCGGTCCAGGGTATCTACTTCGCTATGGATATATTTCGATTTGATGTTGATCCGGTGCAGGTATTTATCCATTTCTTCGGCCATGCGCTTGGTCAGGGTGGTTACCAAAACGCGATCGCCTTTTTTGACTGTTTTATCAATTTCATCCAAAAGATCATCGATCTGGTTGATGCTGGGACGGATCTCAATGGGCGGATCCAGCAGGCCCGTTGGGCGCACAACTTGTTCCACAATGACGCCACCCGTTTTTTCCAGCTCATATCTATCCGGCGTAGCCGAAACGAAGACCAGCTGGTTTTGCAGGTTCTCAAATTCATGAAAATTAAGCGGCCGGTTATCCAGTGCGGAAGGCAACCGAAAGCCGTAATCCACTAATATTAATTTGCGACTGCGGTCGCCGCCATACATGCCGCTGATCTGCGGCATGGTCTGATGGCTTTCGTCAATGATCGTAATATAATCTTTAGGAAAATAGTCTAACAAACAGAAAGGCCGGGTGCCGGGGTTGCGGCGGTCAAAAAAGCGGGAATAGTTCTCAATGCCATTGCAATAGCCCAGTTCTTTGATCATTTCCACATCATATTCGACCCGTTCTTTGATCCGCTGTCCTTCAATCAACCGCCCCTGTTGCTGGAAATAGCCCACCTGGGCCTGCATTTCATCCTGGATCTCAAAAAGCACCTGGTTGATCATGTCCTTGGGCGCTACATACAAATTGGCGGGGAAGATGGCCGCATTTTCCATTTTGCCGATGCGTTTTCCCGTAGCTACGTCAATACTTTCAATCTGTTCGATCTCATCGCCAAAGAACGTCACGCGGTAACCAAAATCAAGATAAGGCAAATTAATATCCACCGTATCGCCTTTTACCCGGAAAGTACCGCGGTTAAATTCAATAGTAGTTCTTGTATAAAGCGAGTTGACCAGTGCGTGCAAAAATCCCTGGCGGGAAAGGGTTTGGCCTTTATCAATACGAATGATCCCGTTCTCATAATCCGTCGGGTTTCCCATACCGTAAATGCAGCTTACCGAGGCCACTACAATAATATCCCGGCGTCCGGAAAGCAGGCTGGTAGTGGCCCGCAGCCGCAGTTTATCCAGCTCTTCGTTGATGGCCAGGTCCTTTTCGATATACGTGTCGCTCACCGGCATGTAAGCCTCAGGCTGGTAGTAATCATAATACGATACAAAATATTCCACGGCGTTTTCCGGAAAGAACTGCCGGAACTCGCCATAGAGCTGGGCTACCAGGGTTTTGTTATGTGTGATGATCAATGTGGGCCGCTGCACATTCTGGATCACATTGGCCATAGTATATGTTTTCCCGCTGCCGGTAACTCCCAATAAGGTCTGGTACTTTTCGCCGGCCAAAATACCTTCGGTCAGTTGCCGGATGGCTTCCGGCTGATCACCTGCGGGGGGAAAAGGGGTATGTAGTTTGAAAGACATTAAAGGATTTATTGTTTTTTATTTATGGTTTATGGTTAAGTCCGGTCTTTAAACCGGAGTCCGCGGGCTTCTGTTTTATTGAGATACATAAAGAATGCGGCTATGCCAGAAGCCAACTTTGTGTATCGTTCGTACAGATCATTAAACAACTCTTTTGAAACATAGTTTTGATCCAGAGCCCGATAAAGTTGAGATTTTACTTCACCACAAGACCCTTTGGAAAATCCCAGAAAGTTTACAAATTCGAGTCTTGATGAACGTTCAAACCCTTCTGCGATATTATCCGTTGCCGATCCAGCGGCGGCCCTAACCTGATCACGGAACCGAAAGTCAGAAACAAAAGGCATTACTGATGTTGTTTTAAAAATTTCCAACGACAGCTGTCTCGCCAGCTGCCAAATATCTAATTCTTCAAATTTTAAAATAGTGCTCATGGGGTTAACAATTAACGATAAACAAAAAATCGAAAACTATAAACTATAAACGTCAAACGATAAACTATAAATTCGTTTCGGGTAATTTCCGCTTTAAATAGGTCGAATAATCTGTTTGTACCGCATGGTATTCACTGGTCATAAAGGGAGAAGTAAACAGGAAATCTGCCGTTGCGGCATTGCAGGCTACTGGCAGGTTGTAGGTGGCCGACAGGCGCAGCAGGGCCTTTACATCGGGATCGTGCGGTTGCGCTTCCATCGGGTCCCAGAAAAAAATGAGGATATCCAGCTTCTCCTCTGCGATCATAACGCCGATCTGCTGGTCGCCGCCCAGCGGTCCGCTTAACAATTTGTGAATAGATTGGCCCAATGTTTTTTCCAGGATTGCCCCGGTGGTTCCGGTTGCGTATAACCTATGTTGCAGCAGCTGTTGACGGTTGGCGATCGCCCATTGCAATAATTCCTCCTTTTTATGATCATGCGCCACCAGGGCAATTCTTTTGTGGGGTGCTAATACTCGCTCCATGCTGCTCTTTACGTTTAGTGGTTATAAAGATAAGCATTCACTGTTTTCTGTATTTTAACAAATCACCCATCCGCCGCAGGGTTAAGCCTTATCTTTACGATCTAAACCTATATTTTATGAAAGTGCAGGGTAACCACTTTATAATCGCTATTGTTTGCCTGGGGCTTGACGCCTGCAGCGGCACAAATCCCCGTTATATCAGCAATCCTTCAATGTATAACGCAGCTTTTTTTCGTCAGAAGGGTGATCTCAAAGTGAGCGGGGCTTTTGTGGCTAACCCCAATAATCTGTTAACCAGCGTGCGCCTGGATACGGCTACTAAAGATGAGGCTAATAAAAATATGGGGTTTGACGGGCAGATCGCCTATGCTGTTACGGATCATTTCCTGATCCAGGGAGGCGGCATGTACCGTTCCGAAAAAGATATCTTTAACCACGATGATATTGCCCCTAACAGTGGCAGTCAGATCAACTATAAGCGCTCACAATTTGATATAGGTGCCGGATATTATACGGCCATGGGAACCTCCCGCAAGGTTTTTTTTAATGGCGTGCTGAGCGCAGGTTTTGGTCATTCAACGTCTGCGGATATTGGAACGCCAAACGAGCGCCGGCGTTATTTTGATTTTAATTTTGTTAAATACCAGCTGACACCGTCGGTGAATTTCTTTTTTACCGAAAATGCCCGCCTGTCTTTAGCTCCTCGGTTTTCTTTGCTGACCGCGAATAATTTTAATACCAATTATACCGCCGCGGAGCAGGAGCAGCTCAATTATAATACGATGGGCAAGGGGCGATTGCTTTTTGAACCGGGGATGCTTTTCCAGGGAGGGGCACCGGGTTTGCCCTGGCTTAAATTTGAAGTGGGTGCTCATTTTTCCTCCAATCCTTTAACGGCTGTGTCGGAAAGTAATGGAACTACAGGGTTTTCTGACAGCGACCGGCGTTTGCGCTCCCGCAGGTTCCTGCTGTCATTGGGGCTGTCCTTTTATCCGTTTGAAGGCAGGCACCTGCAATAGGCTTATATAGCAATCCTGCCCATAAGAATTACTGCTGTTGAACTGAGCGTAGCAAGTAAAGCTTAATAGTAGTGCCACTGCTGGTTAAAAAACCCCGCCAAACAACTAAATTTGCAGCCCGTAAACTTTATTACGGACTATTATTTATATGATGACCAGTACCGAGATCCGACAGGCTTTTTTAGACTTTTTCAAAAGTAAAGGGCATGAAATTGTGCCTTCTGCCCCCATTGTGATAAAAAATGACCCCACGCTGATGTTTACCAACGCGGGGATGAACCAGTTTAAAGACTATTTCCTGGGCAATAAACAAAGTCCGTACCCACGCGTGGCCGATACCCAAAAATGCCTGCGTGTTAGCGGCAAGCACAACGACCTGGAGGAAGTGGGGGTGGATACCTATCACCATACCATGTTTGAAATGCTGGGTAATTGGAGTTTTGGCGATTATTTTAAAAAAGAAGCCATCACCTGGAGCTGGGAGTTATTGACAGACGTATTAAAAATCTCCAAAGACCGGCTATATGTTTCGGTTTTTGAGGGCGATGAAAAAGAAGGCCTGCCTTTTGATGAAGAAGCGGCGAATGAATGGAAGAAGTGGATCAGTGAAGACCGGATCATTAAAGGAAAAAAGAAAGATAATTTCTGGGAAATGGGCGATACTGGCCCCTGTGGCCCCTGTTCCGAGATACACGTGGATTGCCGGCCGGATGCAGAACGGGCGCAGGTAGATGGCAAGGCCCTGGTGAATGCCGACCACCCGCAGGTGATCGAGATCTGGAACAATGTATTTATGCAGTTCAACCGGCTGAAGGACGGCAGTCTGCAGCCCCTGCCGGCCCGGCATGTGGATACCGGGATGGGATTTGAACGCCTGGTACGCGTGCTGCAAAACAAGACCTCCAATTATGATACGGATGTTTTTACCGGAACCATTGGTGCTATTGAAAAAATTACCGGCAGGAAATACGATTTCAGCGACAGCAAGGAGGCTATCGCTTTCCGCGTGCTGGCCGATCATATCCGCGCCATTGCCTTTACGATAGCAGATGGACAATTGCCTTCCAATACCGGTGCGGGCTATGTGATCCGCCGCATTTTACGCCGCGCCGTGCGGTATTATTATTCGTACCTGGATCATAAGCAACCCTTGCTGCATCAGCTGGTGCCGGTGCTTGCAGACCAATTTGCAACCGTATTCCCCGAGTTAAAAGAGCAGCAGGAATTTGTGGGTAAAGTGATACGGGAAGAGGAGGATTCTTTCTTAAGAACCTTAGAGAAAGGGCTGAAACGTTTGGACGATCTGATCGGACAAGGCAAATCTGCAGGAAACATATCCGGCAAAGATGCCTTTGAATTATATGATACATACGGTTTTCCGATCGACCTGACCCGTTTGATCGCTTCAGAAAATAATACGGCTGTAGATGAAGCCGGTTTTGAAGCCGAAATGCAACAGCAGAAAAACAGGAGTCGCGCGGCTACAGCAGTAGATACGGAAGACTGGCAACCGGTGCATGCGGACCAGCCATCAAAATTTGTGGGGTATGATGACTTAAATGTGCCCACACAGATCATCAAATACCGGAAAGTAAAAGCAAAAGGAAAAGAACAATACCAGCTGGTACTGGAAACCACACCTTTCTATGCCGAAAGCGGCGGCCAGGTGGGCGATACAGGAACCCTCACCGCAACGCAGCCGGGTGAAAAGGGTATACAAATTCTTGACACCAAAAAAGAGAACGACCTGATCATTCACCTGGTGGATCAATTGCCAACGCCTGTTGACGGCGGATATACTGCTGTGGTGGATTTTGAAAAAAGATTAAACACCACCTACAATCATACCGCCACGCATTTGCTGCATGCTGCGCTGAAGCAGGTGCTGGGACCACATGTAAACCAGAAGGGGTCATTGGTGAGCCCGGATATACTCCGTTTTGATGTATCGCATTTTGCAAAGATCACCGACGAGGAGCTCCGGAAGGTAGAAATGATCGTTAACCAGAAAATTCGCGAAAATATTCCGGTTATTATTAAAGAAATGCCCAAGGACGAGGCCCTGCAATTGGGCGCCATGGCACTATTTGGGGAAAAATACGGCGACCGGGTGCGTGTGGTTACCATCGATCCCAAGTTCTCTGTTGAGCTTTGCGGGGGCACGCATGTTCCTCAAACCGGGATGATCGGGATGTTCATTATTACTTCAGAGTCTGCCGTGGCAGCCGGGGTGCGCCGTATAGAGGCGCTTACAGGGCCAGCAGCATTCCGTTATCTCAGCAACCGGGTGAATGAATACAAACAGGTGGGGGATTTGCTGAAAAGTACCGACCCTTTAAAGGCCATTGAAAAGCTGATCAGCGATAAAGCGACCCTGGAGAAAAAAGTAGAGCGACTGGAAGCAAAAGAACTGGTGGGCATCCGCAACGATCTGCTGCAGAAAGATGAGATCATTAACCAGGTAAATTTCATTGGGGCTATTGTGGAAGTAAGCAATCCCGATGCTTTAAAAAAATTATGTGCCGATCTGAAAAACCACCTGCGCGATTTTGTGGTGGTGCTTTGTGCTAATATTGGCGGAAAAGCCTCGGTTGCTGTGGCCATCGCGGATACAGTGGTTGCTGCGAAAAAACTGGATGCTGGTCAGATCATCAAACAACAGGTGGCGCCGCTGATCAAAGGCGGCGGGGGCGGACAAAAAACGCTGGCTACCGCTGGTGGACAGGAAGCCGGTAACCTGGAACAGGTGATTGCCGCGGTGAGAGAATTGATCGGTCAGGAATCATAAATCACTGTTGTCCGGGGAAAAATAATTAA
>JAGIAQ010000090.1:0-22278 GCA_017744795.1 Niabella sp.
GTGTTTGGTTACAATACCTACTTCCGTTACATGAAAATGCTCCGGAACAAAACGGCCATCCTCCAGGCGAAATACAACCTGTTCCAATGCAGGCAGCAGCGCTTTAAATACGGATAATTTCATTTTGAATAGTTTATTTATTGTTGTAACGCAATATTGCGATCAATGAATACAAAAAAGTCAGCAGCACTTATTTGCTGCTACATTTTCAATGAAAAATTCGTTTAGCTCCTTCTTCAACTTCAGCCATACTTTTTCATCAATACAATAGCAAACGCTGGTACCTTCTATATTCCCTTTGATGATGCCCAGCTGTTTCAGCTCTTTCAAATGCTGGGAGATGGTGGCCTGCGCCAGTCCCAGTTCTTCCACCAGGTCGTTACAAATACAGACGTCTTGCTTAATGATATGTTGCAGTATAGCAATACGGGCAGGATGGGCCAGCGCTTTAAATATCGCCGCTAAGTGATTCTGCTTAGCCGTAAATATTTCTGATTTTGTTACCCCCATTATTTATTGTTTCATTGCAATATTACGATAATATGGTGGTAAAGCAATATTTTTTGAGATCGCCCGAAGATCACGCGAATGAAGCGCAGCAGGAGGGAGCCATCAATTTAAATCAGCGAAAAAGATCTGCGAACATCAGCGGGAAAAATTAGCCCGCAGATCGGCGCAGATAAAGCGTAGAATAGAACCATCCGCGCAAATCAGCGAAAAAGATCTGCGAACATCAGCGGGAAAAATTAGCCCGCAGATCGGTGCAGATAAAGCGTAGAATAAGACCATTCGCGTAAATCAGCGAAAAAGATCTGCGAGCATCAGCGGGAAAAATTGCGCGCAGACAGCGCAGATAAAGCGTAGAATAAGACCATCCGCGAAAATCAGCGAAAAAGATCTGCGAACATCCGCGGGAAAAATTAGCCTGCAGATCGGTGCAGATAAAGCGTAGAATAGGACCTTCCGCGTAAATCAGCGAAAAAAATCTGCGAGCATCAGCGGGAAAATAATCCGCGAGCATCAGCGGGAAAAGGATCATGTAACAAAGCCTTTATTTGGCGATCCATTTTAACGACACCGGAATCCCGATGGTAACATCCGGCTCTACGGGTGTCAGCCCGCCCGTTGCTTTGTTGATTTTAAAGATGGTGACATTGTCGCTTTTCTGGTTAGCTGCCAGCAGGTAGTTCCCCGATGGATCAATGGTAAAATTGCGGGGGAAGTTTCCGTTGGTTGACTGATCTCCCACGAAAGTTATTTTCCCGTTAGTACGATTCACTTTGAAGATCTCAATAGTACTGTTGCTGCGCTGCGAAACATATAAAAAATTTCCGTCGGGGGAGAGATGGATATCCGCCCCCGCGGCCTTGCCTTTCTCCGCTTTCAACGCATCCACTGTTTGCAGCAAATTCAGCTTGCCACCGGAAAGACGGTAGGCGCTGACCGTTCCGCCCATTTCCGTAATGTTATAAATAAATTTCCCGTCTTTTGAAATAATGATATGCCGCGGACCGGCTCCCGGCGCGGTTGTTACGAAAAATGAATGCGCCTCATCCACTTTCCCGGTTGTTGCATTGAAGGGGTAAGTCACAATCTTATCGGTTCCCAGGTCGCACACAAATAAAAATTTATTGTCGGGGGAAATAGTGGTGCTGTGCACATGCGGACTCTGCTGGCGGCTGGTATCGGGTCCGCTGCCTTCATGTTTTACAAATTGCGACAATGCACCTAATGATCCGTCGGGCAATACAGGATAGATGCAAAAGCTGCCGCTGGAATAGTTGGCACAGAACAGCCATTTTCCGGTTTTGTCCAGCTCCAGGTAACAGGGATTATCGCCCATGGCGGAAACGGTATTGTGCAAAGACAAAGCGCCTGTTTTTTTATCGAAACCAAAGGCGCTTATTTTTCCGGAGTCTGTTTCATTGACAGAATATACATTCTTTTGATCAGCAGCCACTACCTGGTAAGAAGGATTGACAGCAGCAACCACGCTTACTTTCTTCAGGCTGCCGTTGGTTTTATCAAAGTCGTAAATATAAATACCTTCACTGGTGCTGTTATTGTTGGTATAGGTGCCTGCAACCAGGTATTGGGCAAAGCTGCTGTTGATGCAGGCGCTGAGGCTTACGGCAAGGAGTAAAATTATCTTCTTCATATAATGCTTTGTGTAACGAAGATACAGAGGTTGTTACATGTAACCTGAAACCAGTAACTTGTAACATGAAACCTGCAACCTGCGTTTTCGCATTTATCTGTTTTTTAACAATTGGCATGCAATTTTCTTTATACCTGTATCTTCTATAGTATAACAAAACCGGAAGGTGTAACAAATAAAAAAAATTAAAATCAACTACTATGAAACGGATTCTAACCTTTTCGCTTTTAGCCGTTCTGGCAACCTTTATTTTTGCTGGCTGTTCCAAGAACGGGTATAATGACAATAATAATCCTGATGTTGAGAATGGGGTGGTGAAATATGCACCTGTCGGGTATAATTATTATGCGGTCGTTCAATTGTTCGATTCCTATGCTTTTATTGAAACCCTGGATCAAAGTGCTAATAAGTGGCCAATCTATAATGATGTTTTACGGGGTACTTTTTATAAAGGGTCCAATAATAAAGTATATAACCAAACCGCTCAAGTATGGACAACCGTGGTAGTACATGATTTTTACAATACAGAAGCTGACGCAGATAATGCCTTAGAAGCTTATCATGCTAAATACGGATATGCCAAACAGCAACAGGTTCAGACCGCAGACTCTACCAGTTCAACCCGAACCATAAAATAATGTTTTATTCCGTTTCCTACAGGGCCGTCTCGCAAGGGCGGCCCTTTTTTGGGTTGCAGGTTACAAGTTACTGGTTTCAGGTCTGATGTCTGACGTTTATCGTCTATCGAAAATATCGGGTATCCCGTATCAGGCATCCAGCTTCTCAACAATCCTCTTGTACAATTCTTCGTTCGTCAAGGTTTCCGGCTGGAACGCAGCCCCGATCACTTTTTCATAAAGCTCAATATATCGGTTGGAGATCGTGGTGATCCATTCATCGCTCATCTCAGGAACCTGCTGCCCTTCTTTTCCCATAAAATTATTCGCGATCAGCCACTCCCGTACAAACTCCTTGCTCAGTTGTTTTTGTTTCTCGTTTGCCTGCAGGCGTTCTTCAAATCCATCGGCATAAAAATAGCGCGAGCTGTCCGGCGTATGGATTTCATCCATCAGGATAATGGCGCCATCTTTTTTTCCAAATTCATATTTGGTGTCTACTAAAATCAATCCCTGTTTTGCCGCCAGTTCCCGACCGCGTTTAAAAAGGGCCAGCGCCAGCTGCTCCAGCTGCTCCCATTCTTCGGTGGTAGCCAATCCCTGTGCAATGATTTCCTCCTTGCTGATGTCTTCATCGTGCCCCTCAGAAGCCTTGGTGCTTGGGGTGATGATGGGGGAGGGGAAGGCCTCATTCTCTCTCATGCCCTCAGGCAGCGGCACCCCGCATAAGATCCTTTTGCCTGATTCGTAGGTGCGCCACGCATGACCGGTCAAATGCCCGCGCACGACCATTTCAATTTTAAAGGGCTCGCATTTGATGCCGATGGACGCATTGGGCGCCGGAACGGATTGCAGCCAGTTTTTACAGATATCGGTTGTGGCGTTCAGCATATAAGCCGCTATCTGGTTTAACACCTGTCCTTTAAACGGAATGGGCCGCGGTAAAATAACATCAAAGGCCGAAATACGGTCGGAGGCGACCATGACCAGCCGGTCATCACTGATCGTATACACATCTCTTACTTTACCCTTATAAAAAGCGGTTTGGCCGGGAAATTGAAAATCAGACATGCTGCGAAAATAATCAGCCTAAACGAATCCACTATAAAAATTTTGATCAGGATTAAGAAAGAAAAATAAATTTCCAATTTATGCTAACAAATGTTATTTTAACATTCGAATTACAAAACCCTTGAAATTTATGAGACCTTTGAAACGAATTATTGCCCTCATCAACCTGCTCTTTATTTTTTCCGCGGCCGCGCAGGCACAATCAACGCTTACCGGAACGATAAAAAACAGTGAAACCGGCGAAGGTGTTAATGCCGCCTCGGTTACCCTGGCTGGTACCACAACCGGCACCTATACCAAACCCAACGGAAGCTTTGAACTGAAAGTAAGCGCCCTTCCCGCAAAGCTGGTCATTTCATCTGTAGGGTATGAAACACAGGAGGTAAATGCAACCAGTGCCACGGTAACGGTAAGCCTGGTGCCTAAGAACGTATTGGGGCAGGAAGTAGTGGTTTCCGCAAGCAGAACTTCGGAACGCCTTATTGAATCACCTGTAACGATTGAGCGGGTGAGCAGCGCCGCCATCCGGAATGCGCCTGCGGCGGATTTTTATGATGTGGTAGCCAACCTGAAAGGAGTGGATGTGGTTACCTCCTCCCTTACCTTTAAAACGCCCACCACGCGCGGCTTTATGGGTAGTGGTAACCTGCGGTTTAACCAGATCGTTGACGGCATGGACAACCAGGCCCCGGGCCTGAATTTTTCCGTGGGCAGCGTCATCGGCACCACCCAATTGGATGTAGAGAGCATGGAATTGCTGCCCGGCGCTTCATCGGCGCTGTACGGGCCGGGAGGCATGAACGGCACCCTGGTGATCAATAGTAAAAATCCCTTTAAATACCAGGGATTGTCTTTTGAAGTAAAAGAAGGGGTGATGCACCTGGGCGATAATGCAAGGGGCGCCTCGCCCTTTAATAATTATGCGCTGCGCTGGGGACAGAAAGTATCAGATAAGTTTGCCTACAAGATCGCGGGTGAATATACTTCTGCAAAAGATTGGGTGGCGCAGGATTACCGGAATTATAACCGGATCGGTACGGATGGAACACCGAAGGCCGGCAGCCGGACCACTGATCCGAATTATGACGGGATCAACGTGTATGGTGACGAAACCACGGCAGATTTAAGGCAGGTGCTGGCGGGCATCGGGCAACAGGCGCCGTTTCTGCAATCCTATATCAATACATTGATGGGCAACCCTATTAATGTTTCCCGCACCGGTTATAATGAAGCGGATATTATTGACCCTACTACAAAAAACCTGAAAGTAAGCGGCTCCCTTAACTGGAAAATAACGCCGACCACTGAAATGATCCTGGCGGGCAATTATGGCACCGGTAATACAGTATATACGGGCAGCGACCGCTATTCGCTCAAGAACCTTAAAATGGGACAATACAAACTGGAGTTTGTGAATAAGAACTGGTTCCTGCGGGCCTGGACCACGCAGGAAAATGCCGGTGAATCCTTTAATGCCACGGTTACCACAAGATTGGCAAATGAAGCCTGGAAGCCCAGCGGCGGCGCTACCGGGTGGTATGCGCAATACGGGCAGGCCTATCTTGCCAATAAAATGGCCGGCATGAGCGAAGGCGACGCACAGAATGCCGCGCGGGCAGTGGCAGATATGGGCCGGCCGAGCGCCAGCAGCGCCGAATGGAAACGTATTTTCGATAGTGTGCGGGCCATTCCCATTTCCAAAGGCGGCGGCCTTTTTGTAGATAAAACCAATTTATACTCTGTAGAAGGGCAATATAATTTTTCGCATCTTACCGGGAAGGTTGTAGACCTGTTGGTAGGGGGCGATTATAAAAGATATGTTCTGAATTCAGAAGGTACCCTGTTTGCTGACTCAACGGGCACGATTCCTATAAATGAATTTGGGGCTTATGTGCAGGCCAGCAGGAATATCGGGGAGATCGTGAAACTTACTTTTTCCGGGCGCTATGATAAGAACCAGAACTTCCAGGGCCGGTTTACGCCCAGGGCAACAGCGGTATTCAAGGTGGCTCCCAATAATAATATCCGCATGAGTTACCAAACGGCCTACCGCTTTCCGTCTACCCAGCAGCAATGGATCAACCTTAATGTGGGCGGCAATACAAAGCTGATCGGCGGCCAGCCGGAATTCTGGGATTTCTATAACTTCCGGGCTAACAAAGTGTACTATCTGAACAGCCTGCGGGATAATAACCAGCTGGTTGAATTTGATTATGCAAAATATAAACCCGAATCGGTTTCCAATTTTGAATTGGGTTATAAGGGACTGATCGCCGACAATCGCCTCATGGTGGACGTGTACGGGTATTATGGCCAGTATAAAGATTTTCTTACGCGCACGCTGCTGGTGCAAAGCAAAACAGGCGGCACGCCCACACAGGCTTCTGCGTTGTCTGATAATATTTACTCCATTCCCACCAATATAAAAGATAGGGTAAAGACTTACGGATTTGGGCTGAGCCTGGATTACCGTCTGCAGGGTAATTTTATATTGTCCGGTAATTTTTCTTCGGATAACCTGTCGGACCTGCCGCCGGGGTTCGTGTCCTTTTTTAACTCGCCCAAATACCGCACGAACCTGAGCGTTGCCAATACGGGCTTTGGCCCCAGGGATCGTTTTGCCTTTAATGTAACCTACCGCTGGCAGGATACATTTTACTATAACGGGGATTTCGCAAACGGACAGGTGCCGGCTATTAACGTAGTGGATGCGCAGGTGAGTTATAAGTTGCCTGAAGCGAAATCCGTTATTAAAATAGGAGCGAACAACCTGCTGAACCAGTATTATGTAAACGCCATTGGAAACGCGCGCGTGGGCGGCCTTTACTACATCAGCTTTGGTTACAACGTGTTTTAATCAGAGGGCTGGATCTATGTCATTTGCTGCCCGGTTCCGTGGGCAGCCACCAAAAACAATAAAAAATTTACAAATGAAACGCTTTCGATCCATTATACATTATACCTTAAAAGGACTGCTGCCGTTAATGCTGATGTATTCCTGCAATAAAGATGTGCAGCAGTTTCCGGACACCACGCATACGGATACCACTAGCCAACCAGCGCTGGCGGCGGCTATTGCGGCAGATGCCAATTACAGTTTATACAATGAGGTAATAAAAAAATCAGGGTATGCCGATACATTGAATAATAAAAAAACAACGTTCACCCTGTTTGTGCCTACGAATGCTGCTGTAAAAACTGCGGTGAGTTTATTGACGGGCGGACAAATACAAGCAAACTATCCGGACGCTGTGTTTGTAGGGTTTATTCAGAGCGCCAGCTTTCCGGCTGCAACAGCAAACGGCCTGGTAAAATATAATACCGTTCCGCAAAATGTGGATCTGGCGATGCTTTCGGCCACTAGTTTGAATATTCAATACCCCACAATGATCAACCCGGCGCCCAATATCAGCGCCCTGGCTCGGTTAACTACTTTTCTTTCAAAAACAAGCGCCTTTAGTTATGTAAATAATGTGCCGGTGACCGGAGCAAAAGTTACCGCAGGTAATGGTGTGTATTATCCAACGGGAGCGGTGGTGATGCCGCCGCAGCGCCTGTTATGGCAGCGGATCAGCGAGGCCACCGATCTTACCTATTTAAAGGCGGCGGTAATCCGTGCAGACAGTGGATTGAATGCGACCGATTCAAAAAATCCTGCAAAATCAATGGTGGCTCTTTTATCGTCTTTCGGCCCGAATATTACGCTTTTTGCACCTACGGATAGTGCCTTTAAAGCCGGCCTGTATCAATTGTTTTATCCCACAGTATGGGCTAATATTTATACCCAGGCGAAAAGCCTTATGCCGGATGCGATGGCCAAAGTCTATGCGGATGCAAATGCTCCGGGGCAAACCAACGCCCTGGTAGGTTCACCGGCGGTATTCAGTAACCCGATGCTGTACCCGGTGTTAACGGCTACTACAGTAAAAGGATTGCTGGCGTATCATATCATTGGCGCTACTTATTTTACAAATAATTTTCCTGCAACTGCAACCAGTATTCCCACATTGTTAAGCCTGGCTCTGGGAGCCGCTGCCCCACAACTCACCCTTACCGCTGCTTTTGCCGGGCCTTCGGTTGCAGGGCTTACAGTGAAAGGAGCCGCCAATGGTTCTGCCGCCAATGTAAAAATCAATCCGCTGCCCGAACCCAATGGGTCCAGTGATCAATTTTATGTAAACGGTACGCTAAACAAAATTGATCAGATACTGTTACCACAAAGTTTTTGATGCTGCAGGTAGTATTGGCCGGGAAGGCGCTGCGGCGTTAAATCATACCTTCCCGTATTTCCGGCTATTAATACTGGGCTGGCATCGCAATTACACTATCTCTTTTAAGGAGTAGCCGCTACGCGGCACAGTTAATCATTATAATATACGGTTCCAAAAACGGGTAATGCCGAAGGCATTATTTGACAATTTTCAGATAAGGGGTCGGAGAACTGTTTCGTTTGTTTTGTTCCATCGGAACAACCTGTTGGTAGACTGGTTATGACCGCAGATCATTTGGTGTGCCGTAGGTACACCCCCTAAAAATAATTTTGATGCCGGTTTATTATAATTTGCTTCCGGCTTTTGAAATGAGTTTTCCATGAACAGGTGTATACAAATAAAACAGCGCCGTTCGTAAAGGAACGGCGCTGTCAAAATTTATCTAACTAAAATTGGTATTATCCAAATATGCCTTTTCTCAGGCTGCGAACCCCTTCGCCGATTTTGAATCCGTTGTGGTATACTTCAATTTTATAATCACCAGGGATAAAACCATCAGGGTTTTGGATAGGAAAGGCTACTCCTTTGCGGGTGCCCTGCTCGTATTCAACAGGAACTTTTGCGGTAAAGTTTCTGTCGCCATCCTGGCGGGTCGTCATAGAACCGGAAGATAATTGTGCATTTTGTACCACATTGCCTTTGGGATCGGTAACAACCACATATAAATCGGCCGGACCGGAAGTTGTAATGCGGTTTTCAACATTGAACGCAACGCGCAGCAGATCTACCTTACGGGCAAAGTTGGTCTGTTTTTCTTTGCCATTTCTTTTTTCTTTTATTGGAGTAATGCTCATTCCGGAAGCGGCCAGTGTGCTACCCACATCAACTGTGCTGGCCAGCGCATCATTTTCCTTTGTTCTTGTATCCAGGTTCTGATTCAATACATCTTTTTCCTGGCTCAGATGCGAATTGCGGGCAGTCAGTTCCTGGTTTTCGCCTTTCAGCTGTGTAACCTGGGCTTCCAGTTTACCGATCTGGCCGTTTAATTCGCCGATCAGGTGGCGTGCCTTTTGCAAATCGCCTGCGGTAGCTTTTTTGTCGTTCAGGATTTTGGTGATTTCGGTTTTGCGGTCATCGATCTCTTTTTGAAGAGAGGTCTTTTCACCCTGCAGGTTGTTATTGGCGCCGGTAATAGAGTCCAGGCGCATCTCTGCCAGGTTGAACATTTGTCTCAATGAATCGGACTCAGACATTGCGGTAGCCACTTCCGGGTTATTACTGGCGGTAGTGCCTGTTCCGGCAGGTGCGTTCTTGCTCCATAGGATGTAGCCCCAGGTACCTAAAAGCGCTGCAACTAGTAAACCAATTAACACGTTTCTGCCGGTGTTGTTACCGGGAGTACGTGGAGCGCCTGTTTGTTGGGAAGAAGCGGACGGATAATTCGTGTTTGCCATAATTCATCAAAATTTTAAGTAATAATAATTTTACACGTTAAAGATGTGAGCGGTCAATATATAAGAAATATAAATATATGTTGAACACCAATTAATCATAGGAAACACAAATTATGCCAAAGCACTTTTTTAGCGGGTACATATGTGCTTTTATCTAATATTTATAATTTGTTAAAAATAGTATCTTGCGGGGTATGAGCGTAGATAAAATTCTGAATGAATGGGGCAAAAAGACTTACAAACCAATCTATTGGCTCGAAGGGGAGGAGGACTATTATATTGATCAGCTGGTCAATTATGCGGAGGAAAAAATTTTATCGGAAAGCGAAGCTTCTTTTAATCTGACCATTTTTTATGGGCGGGATGCGAACTGGGCCGATATCGTAAATGCCTGCCGGAAATACCCGATGTTTTCTGACCGCCAGGTCGTTATTTTAAAGGAAGCACAGCAGCTGAAAGATATGGACAAGCTGGAAGCCTATTTTCAGCAGCCGCTGGGGTCTACTATTTTTATTGTAGCGTACAAGGATAAAAAGCTGGATGCCCGTACTAAGTTCGCGAAACTGGTAAAAGAAAAATCTGAATTTTTAAGCACCAAAAAGATATACGACAACGCGTTGCCGGAATGGGTGAATAACCTGGTTACCGCATTGGGGCATACGATAACCCCCAAAGCGGTAATGCTCTTGGTGGATCATATCGGGAACGACCTGGCCCGCATTGAAAACGAAGTACAAAAGATCCTCATCAATTTAAAAGACCGGAAATCCATAACGGAAGAGGATATTGAAAACTTTGTGGGTATCAGCAAGGACTTTAACATCTTTGAACTGCAAACAGCCATTGCGGTGAAAGACTTTCCCAAGGCGATCCGTGTGATCCAGTATTTTGGTGACAACCCCAAAGCTGCACCCATCCAGCTGGTGCTGCCTTCGCTTTATGCTTTTTTTAGTAAAGTGTTTATGACT
The DNA here is from genome assembly GCA_017744795.1 of Niabella sp. Classification (GTDB taxonomy): domain Bacteria; phylum Bacteroidota; class Bacteroidia; order Chitinophagales; family Chitinophagaceae; genus Niabella. Next base: position 10,480 of record JAGIAQ010000090.1, read on the forward strand.
TACGGAGCCTCCGGCGGGGATGATGCAATTGCAAAGCAAATAGGCGTAAACTCCTTTTTCTATAAGAGTTATGCCCAGGCCGCCAAAACATATAATTATGAAGGTGTGGAACGGGTATTGTTATTGTTGCACCAATATAACCTGAAAAGTTTAGGGATCAACGCCACCCGCATTGCCGACGCAGACCTGCTGAAGGAAATGGTGGTGAAGATGATGCTTTGAGGGGACGCGCAATGCTTAACGCAAAACACATAACGCGCTTCCTTGAAGACGAACCGCAGCCTTTTGCATTGAGCGTATCCATCCTGTAACCTGCAACCTGTAACTTGCAACATCTCTTTAAGAAATGATCCCTTGTCGACAAACGTCAAACGTCAGACATCAAAACATCAAACATTACTTTACGCCTTCTCCAGCGCTTGTTCAATATCATAAATAATATCGTCTACATGCTCCAGTCCAACAGAAATGCGGATCAGTCCTGGTGTGATACCTACTGCCAGTTGATCAGCGGGTGGAACTTTGGAGTGCGTGGTGCTTGCCGGGTGGGAGGCAATACTCCTTGAATCGCCGAGGTTGGGCGTCAGCGATAATATTTCCAGCGCGTCCATAAACCGGCGCCCGCTTTCCAAACCACCGGCAAGCTCTAAACAAACAATGCCGCCGCCGGCTTTCATTTGTTTTTGAGCAATGGCATACTGCGGATGGGAGGGGAGGAACGGATATTTAACCCATTTTAATTTGGGATGATTCTCAAAATGTTTCGCTATTGCCAATGCATTTTCTGAATGCCGCTGAATGCGCACGTCCAGCGTTTCCAGGCTCTTGGAAAGTACCCAGGCGTTAAAAGGCGAAAGGGAAGGCCCCGTATTCCGGCAGAAAAGATAAATGTCGTGAATAAGTTCCTTTTTGCCCACAACCACGCCGCCTAAAACACGGCCCTGTCCGTCCAGCCATTTGGTGGCGGAATGAATAACCAGGTCTGCTCCAAAATCAATGGGCGTCTGCAATGCGGGCGTGGCAAAACAATTGTCAACATTATAAATGATGTTATGTTTTTTTGCCAGCTGGCCTACGGCTTCCAGGTCGATCAGCTCCAGCTGCGGATTGGTAGGGGTTTCCAGGTAGATCATTTTTGTATTGGGTCGTATGGCGGCTTCCCAGGCCGCAATATCATCAGCCGGCACCAGCGTATATTCGATACCAAAACGGGGGAGGAATTTTGTAACCACGGTATTGGTGCCGCCAAACATAGAGCGGCTGCACAGCAAATGGTCGCCGGCTTTCAGCAATGCAAAAAAAGACATCGATACAGCCGCCATACCGCTTGCTACGGCAAAGCCCGCTTCAGCACCTTCCAACAAAGCCATTTTGTTGGCAAACTCATCTACATTGGGATTGCTGTAGCGGCTGTAAATGTTGGCTTCCACTTCATCCGCAAAAGCCGCACGCATATCTTCAGCTGTGTTAAACGCGAAACTGCTGGTTAAGAACAGCGGAGCCGAGTGCTCCATTTGATTCGTACGTTCCACCTGCGCCCGAACGGCGATGGTGGAGGGGTGTAATTTTCTATTGCTCATTCAAGTATATACTGTGGTAAACTAAAACTAAATTTTATCGGGGAAGATCCGCAATGTGAATAGTGAATAGTCAATAGTGAGTAGTGAATAGAGTGCGTTACGTTTTGCAGGTATTTCACAATTTAAATGTACCCCTTTTGACGTCTGACCTCTGACCATTGACTATTGACTATTGACTTCATCCGTTGCGAACAATCACTTTCGTTTGAATAGTTGCTCCTGCTTTTACAAGGGTAACTGCCACGGAACAATATTTATTTAAAGATATTTCTACCGCGCGCTGGGCTTTTCCTTCGTCCACATTGCCGGTAATTTCAAAAACCATTTCAATTTCCTTCCAGAGGGAAGGTTCAACGCCCGCTTCTCTTTCACCGGTTACTGTAACCGAATAGTCTTTTATTTCCTGGCGCTGCTTCTTTAATATACTGATCACATCAATGCTGGCGCATCCCGCCAGGGCGTTTAACAATAATTGCATCGGGCGGGCGCCGTATTCTGTTCCGCCCATCTCGGGGTTAGAGTCCAGTTTTACAACAGTACCGTTTTCATTTACGGTATCAAATCCATAATCCCCACTCACTCTTTTTAAGGTAACTTTTGCCATTCCGGGTAAATTTAGCTGCAAAATTATTTGAATTGTCTCAGGTTTCCTAATCAGTCAGTATTAAGTTGTCGATCAGCCGCACTTCACCCAAAAAAGCCGCGATCAGTCCTGCGAGCTTTGTTTGGCCATCCCATTCCGTCACTGCTTCCAATGTGTCCTTATTTGCAATAGCCACATAGTCAGTTTTCAATCCTTTAGCTTCCAGCATTGCCGTAGCTTTTTCAATAACCGGGGAAAGATCGCCTTTGGCGATATGGTTTTTCAGGAACTGAAGCGTTTCATAAATAACCGGCGCCAGGGCCAATTGTTCGGCCGTCAGCCGGGTATTGCGGCTGCTCAGGGCCAGCATGTTGCCCGTACGCAGGGTGGGAACAATGTTCATTTGTATATTTTCAAAAGCAGGAGTGGTCTCGATCAGGCGTTCGATAATCTTCGTTTGCTGCAGGTCCTTCTGACCAAAAAATACCTCGTCCGGCTGTACAATCGAAAACAGCTTGCTAACAACCGTTGCAACCCCCTGGAAATGCCCGGGTCTGTATTTTCCTTCCAGGATAAATTCAACCGGCCCCAGCCCAAAGCGCGGCTGCTGCGCGGTTCCATCGGGGTACAGCTCAGCAACTTCGGGGTAAAAAATGATATCGCATTCGTTTTGGATCAGCAGGGCCAGGTCCTGTTCAATCGTACGCGGGTACTTTTCAAGATCCTTTTTATCGTTGAATTGGGTGGGGTTTACAAAAATGCTGCACACTACGATGGTGCATTTTTCCCGGGCCGCCCGTACCAGGCTTATATGCCCTTCGTGCAGGGCCCCCATGGTGGGTACAAAGCCGATTTTGTTATTTTTTTGACGTAATTGGGTAATAAAACGCTGAATATCATCCTTCTTTTTAAACAGAACCATCCTGCAAATTAGAATATTCGCACCAATTTATATGCCTGTTTGGCTATAATAATGTAACTTTGCACCCTTTAAAAGTTTCTAAGACATGTCAGCAAAGAAAAGAATCTTATTTATAGCCAATGAAATGTCACCCTACCTTGAATTGACAGAATTCTCTGAAACCGTTAATAAACTTGCCATCAAAGCCAATGATAACAATTTTGAAGTGCGTTGCATTATGCCCCGTTTTGGGAGCATTAATGAGCGGCGGCACCGGTTACATGAGGTGGTAAGGCTTTCAGGGATTAATGTTACTGTTGACAATGACGATCTGCCTTTGCAGATAAAGGTGGCGTCTTTACCCAGTGCCCGTTTGCAGGTATATTTCCTGGAGAACGAGGAGCTGTTCAAAAGGAAGTCGCTGTTTCATGATGAAAATGATAAATGGTTCGAGGACAATGACCTCAGAACTGTTTTTTACAGCAAAGGCGCCCTGGAGACCGTTAAAAAATTTGGCTGGTCGCCGGATGTGATCCATTGCAGCGGCTGGATGACAGGGTTAATTCCTTTTTATCTTAAAACCGTTTACCGTAAGGAACCGGTATTTGCGCACAGTAAAATTGTTTACACCATCGGTGAAACCACTTTTAAAGAAAAGCTGGGGAAAGGATTTATTCCCAAGGCGCTGATCCATCCTTCCTTAAAGGAAAAAGACCTGGATGTGTATAAAGACGGAACCAATGTGGCCCTGATGCGCGGCGGTGCAACTTTTTCGGATGCTATTACTTTTGGCTCGGCTGATACGGATAAAAAACTGGTGACGGAATTTTCGAAGGTCAGAGGGAAAAAAACGCTGTTATTCAAGGAAGATTCCGATTTAACAGAGTATTTACAACTCTATCACGATCTTGCGAGCTGATTTTATTATAACCCTGAATTTTGTTTAGACAGCTTCGCTAATTAAACTCAAATTTTTTTGTGAAAAGAACGCTTATTCTTTCTGTTAGCATTACCACACTAGTTGCCGCGCTTTTTTTATTTTCCTGTAGTAAAATAAATGTGGCTACGGAGCTGGGCCAGAATATATTGCCACCTATTGATAATGTGCACACGTTTGATACCACGATCGATGTTACCACAACCAATGGTCAGTTTGCCCTGGATGCGGATTCGTTCCGGACAGGGCTGGCTTTTTATCAGATGATCGGTAAAATTTCAAGCGATCCGCTTTTTGGTAAAACGAATGCGCAGATGTATCTGCAATTGTCGCCTACCGCTTATCCGTTTAAGAATGTGCCGGGTAAATTATACCTGGATTCTGTAGTCCTTGTGCTGAAGCATGCCGGTACTTATGGTGATACCACGATCCCGCAAACCATCCAGGTTTCAGAAATAAGTCAGTCGGCACAATTCCGGGTAGATTCCAGCTATCTGCTGTCACAGACTTTCCCCACAGCAGGGGTTTTGGGAACGGCAACGGTGATCCCGGCGAATCTTAAAGATAGTTTCCAGGTGCTTAATTACCCCAGCACTTATACCACTGCCCATGAAATAAGAGTAAAGCTGGATAATAGTTTTGGCCAGCGGCTCCTGGCGTATGATTCAGCCGGCGCCAGCGCTCCCTATCATAGTGATTCTACCTTCAGAACCTTTTTTAAAGGCTTTGCTATACAATCAACCGGTGGCGGAAATGGCTTGATGGTGGTGCGGCCCTCCAGCAGCAGTACAGACAGTTCCGGAAGCCAGACACGCCTGTTGGTGTATTACAAGTACGATGATCCCACAACGGCAGGTAAGATCGATACCAGCTTTGCGAGCATTGCGCTGGGTACCAATGACGCCGTTGCAAGCAATATTCAGCGGGATTATACCGGAAGCCCTGCGGCGACAGCATTTGCCAGCACATCGCCGGCATCTCTTTTGTATATTCAAACAACGCCGGGCAGTTATGCCAATTTAAAGATACCCGGTCTGAAAGGCTTTTCTAATTGCATCGTGCATCTGGCCGAATTGCAGATGGAATCGGTTTATGATGTTTCGGATACCCTGTTCGGCCCGCCGCAAAATATGCTGGTGGATGTATTTGATTCTACCGCTATGGCCTTCAAACTGATGCCGTACGCCTTCCCGATCACCTCACAATTGCAGTCGGACGGTAAAACCTATTATTTCTCCATTTCCAGTTCCACTGGCTTTTACAGCACCAATACTGCCGGTCAAACCTACTATTATAAAAAAGATCCATCAGGAAACCTGGTGAAGCAGTGGCGTTTTAATTTAACGCCTTATGTACAGAAGTATGTGAACGGCCTCATACCGCTTTATAATATGCGCCTGTACGCACCGGCGTACACGAAATTGCCGGCCGGGGATGTAAATGCGATCTCTGGTACACAGCCGCTGGTATTCCCTGCGGGAAGTACCACTTATACGCCGGCCGTGGGCAGGGTGCGGTTAGGTGGAGGCAACCACCCCACACAGCGAATGAAACTGCGCATTGTCTATTCGAAGCTTTAAGCAATATTTTATTTCAAACATTACGGGTGCTATATTTGCACCCGTAAATTTTATAATCATTTCAATAACCCAGTAGTTTATGCCTTATTTATTTACTTCTGAAAGTGTGTCTGAAGGGCACCCGGATAAAGTGGCTGATCAGATCTCTGATGCGCTTATCGACAATTTTTTAGCGTTTGACCCTCAGTCAAAAGTAGCCTGCGAAACATTGGTTACTACCGGACAGGTGATCCTGGCTGGTGAAGTAAAATCAAAGGCCTACCTGGACGTTCAGGATATTGCCCGCAAAGTAGTAAGCAAAATCGGGTACACGAAGAGCGAATATATGTTTGAAGCCAACTCCTGTGGGGTGCTTTCGGCCATTCATGAGCAATCAAGCGATATCAACCAGGGAGTTGATCGTAAGAAAAAAGAAGATCAGGGCGCGGGCGACCAGGGAATGATGTTTGGATACGCTACCAACGAAACGGCCAACTATATGCCGCTGGCACTGGATCTGGCCCATACGCTGCTGATTGAGCTGGCTGCTTTGCGTCGTGAGAATAAAAAGATCAGTTATTTGCGTCCCGACTCCAAAAGTCAGGTGACCCTGGAATACGATGATAATAATAAACCCGTTCGCATCGAAGCGATCGTAATTTCTACCCAGCACGATGATTTTGACACCGAAGCGAAAATGCAGGCTAAGATCGCCAAAGATGTAAAAGAGATCCTGATCCCCCGGGTGATCAAAAAATACCCTCAATACAAGCATTTCTTCAATAATAAGATCAAATATCACATCAACCCAACCGGGAATTTTGTGATCGGTGGCCCCCATGGCGATACCGGCTTAACAGGAAGAAAAATTATTGTAGACACCTATGGTGGAAAAGGTGCACATGGCGGGGGCGCTTTCAGCGGAAAAGATCCCAGCAAGGTAGACCGTTCTGCCGCTTATGCTACCCGGCACATCGCTAAAAACCTGGTTGCGGCCGGGTTGTGCGACGAGGTATTGGTACAGGTTTCCTATGCGATTGGCGTAGCGCAGCCTACCAGCATTAACGTGAATACTTATGGGACGGCAAAGGTTTCCCTGACCGACGGGGCCATCAGTAAAATAGTGGAAGGATTGTTTGATATGCGCCCTTATTTTATTGAACAGCGTCTGAAACTGCGGAATCCTATTTATAGCGAAACAGCCGCTTACGGCCACATGGGTAAAGAACCCCAGATCGTGGAAAAGGTTTTTGTAGCTCCCGATGGGAAAAAAGTAGCTAAGAAAGTAGAATTGTTCACGTGGGAAAAGCTGGATTATGTGGCGAAGGTGAAAAAGGCATTCGGCCTGAAATAAAAGAAGACATTGATTTAATTAAAAACGGCTGTAATGGCCGTTTTTTTTATGCCCAGCCCGGCGTAAATCCTTCTAAGTTTAAACTTTTTATAGAAACAACGGAGCATCTGGCTTTCCCGCTCCCGCCCGAACGACGTTCAGTCGGGCGGGGATTTTAGGCAGATCTAATACACCGCTGATATCCGCAGATTACTTTTCTGCGATCCCGATGGCTATCGGGAGCGCAAAAAATCCGCGGTGATCTGCGGGAAATGCAAAGAAGTCGTAAGTCTAAACAACTTCGATATAAAAAAATTCAAAAAAAACGAACACTGAGTATTACTAAAATAATGCCCTTATACATTTCTTATTCAATATTTCTTATTTTACATTCTCTGCAATCCGTCGCATAAGGACATTGAAAGGTTGATAGCCAGTCCTGCGGCTATAATAAGAAAAGACACCAGGTTAGACCGGCCCATTTCCACATTTCCACATTTTCAAATTTTCACATTTGCATTTCTGGAATCCCGCGTTTAAATAAACAACAATGGTGGATAATTATCGAAAAAAAGCCGGCGCGGGCATCGGAAATACGGCCTGAAAAAGTTAAATTTGCAACTAGTGCATTTTGCGCTATACCGAATGATTTAGAATAATTTAGATGGAAGAAAATTTAGAACCACAAGGTACGCAGGACAACAATCGAATTATACCGGTTAACATAGAAGAACAAATGAAAACGGCCTATATCGACTACTCAATGTCGGTGATCGTAGGCCGTGCACTTCCCGATGTGCGGGACGGACTGAAACCGGTGCATCGCCGGATCCTGTTCGCGATGAACGAGCTGGGACTCAATGCCCACAAGCCTTACAAGAAATCAGCCCGTGTGGTAGGGGAAGTATTGGGTAAGTATCACCCGCATGGCGATAGCTCTGTTTATGATGCGATGGTGCGGATGGCCCAGGACTGGAGCATGCGCTACACCATGGTAGACGGGCAGGGTAACTTTGGTAACCAGGATGGCGACGGACCGGCGGCCATGCGTTATACCGAGGTGCGCCTGGAGAAGCTGGCGGAGCACATGCTGGATGATATCGAAAAAGAAACAGTAGATTTTCAGCTGAACTTTGATGATTCTGAAAAGGAGCCGGTGGTATTACCCACCCGCATTCCGCAGTTGCTGATCAACGGATCCAGCGGTATCGCTGTAGGGATGGCCACTAATGTAATGCCGCATAACCTGTCTGAAGTGATTGACGGATGTGTGGCGTATATCGACAATAATGATATTACTATTGACGAGCTGATGCAGCACGTAAAAGCGCCTGATTTTCCTACGGGCGGCATCATCTATGGAATGGAAGGCATTAAGGCCGGCATGCACACCGGAAGAGGCCGCGTGGTGCTGCGGGGTAAGGTGCGCGTGGATACCAAACCCAGCGGAAGGGAGCAGATCGTTATTTCCGAAGTGCCCTACCAGGTAAACCGCGATGCGCTGACCAACCGTATTGGCGAACTGGTAAATAATAAAATAATTGACGGTATTGCGCATGTCAATAACGAATCAAATAATAAAGAAGGTACCCGTGTAGTCATTGATCTGAAGCGGGATGCCATAGCAAGTGTTGTTATTAACCAGCTGTATAAGAACACGGATCTGCAGACTTCTTATGGTATCAATAATGTAGCCATTACCAAAGGCAGGCCCAAGGTTATGAACCTGAAGGACCTGATTTCCGAGTTTGTCGAATTCCGCCATGAGGTGGTGGTGCGCCGTACCAAATATGAATTAAAAGAAGCCGAAAAGCGGGCGCATATTTTGCAGGGCTATCTCATCGCCCTGGATCACCTGGATGAGGTGATCCGCCTGATCCGAAATTCTCCTACGCCGGAAGTGGCAAAGGAGAATTTGATCAACGCCGGCTGGGGTATTGATGAAATTCAGGCGAAAGCCATACTGGAACTGCGTTTGCAGCGCCTTACCGGAATGGAGCGCGATAAAATAAAAGCGGAATATGATGAGCTGATGACCCTGATCGCCCACCTGAAGGAAGTACTGGCGAATGAAGGAATGCGTTTCGATATCATTAAAAAAGAGCTGAGCGAAATAAAAGAAAAATTTGGCGACGTCCGGAAATCGGAGATCACCTACCTGGATGATGAGGTTTCGATAAAAGATCTGATCAAGGAAGAAGATGTGATCATCACCGTATCGCACCTGGGTTATATCAAACGCACACCGGCGGATGAATACCGTGCGCAGCGCAGGGGTGGCCGTGGGGTGATGGGCGGTAAAACACGCGATGAGGACTATATCGAACACCTGTTTGTGGCCTCAACGCATCACACGCTGTTGTTCTTTACTGAGAAAGGCAGGTGCTACTGGCTGAATGCCTACCAGATACCGGAAGGCGAAAAAACCGGGAAGGGAAGGGCGATACAGAATTTAATGCAATTACCCCCGGACGATAAGATCCGCGCCATTATTGACGTACAGGATCTGAAGAATGAGGAGTTCGTTACTACCCACAACATTGTGCTTTGCACCAAGAAGGGGATCATCAAAAAAACAGCGCTGGCTGATTTCAGCAGACCCCGCCAAACAGGGGTTAATGCGATCACCATTAACGAGGGCGATCAATTACTGGAAGCAAAAATGACGGATGGTAAGTCTGAGATCATGATGGCCGTTAAAAGTGGCCGCGCGATCCGCTTCTCTGAAGAAAAAGTTCGGGCTACCGGTCGCGGTGCCATTGGCGTAGGCGGCATTGAGGTGGATGATGAGCAGGATGAAGTGATCGGGTTGATCTGCCTTGCTGTTGATACCGACAAATCCGTTCTGGTGGTAAGTGAAAAAGGATATGGTAAACGCACAAAAGTAGAGGAATACCGCTTTACGAACCGGGGTGGAAAAGGGGTGAAAACCATTAATGTAACCGAAAAAACCGGTTCATTGGTAGGGCTGCTGGATGTGGATGCCACACAGGACCTGCTGATCACCTGTAAAAGCGGCATCACGATCCGCATGCCGGTTAGTGGCATCAGTGAATTGGGCCGGGCCACACAGGGCGTAAAACTCATTCGTATTGAGGAGGATGACCAGATCGCTGCCATTAGTAAGGTAGATGAGCAGGAAGAGGCAGAAGAGCCTGCAGCAACTGCCGGAACCGAAGCTCCGGCCGGCGACGGGGGCGCTCAAATGCCCGAAGCAACGGAAAGTGGAGCAGGAACATCTTCCGGAAATGAGCCTGGGGAAAATATCGATGAAAAAAACGAAAATTAGGAGAAAGATGGTAATTTCGGAATGAAAATTGCCAGATAAAGTGTTGTTTGAAAGAATCTCCCCCAAACGTATTGAAAATTAAAAAAAATTAAAATCATGATCAAGAAAGTTACGCTTTTTGCATCGGTGCTGTTTTTAGGAACAGCTGCTTTTGCGCAAAAGTATGAGGCAGTTAAGAACGCTTTAATGTTGAATAAGCATGATGAAGCGATGAAAGCTTTTGAGAAGGAATCGGCTAACGATAAATTTTATTCCAAGCCCGAAGGCTACATGATAAAAGCGTCTTTATTTGCAGGCCTTTCTTTGGATAGCGCTAAAGCGGCCGAAGCCGATAAAAACAGGACCACAGGTTTGGAAGCATTTAATAAGTACAAAGAAGCAGATCCGGGGATGAAATTGCTGGAAGATCCCGTGTATAAAAATGCGCCGTATCAGTTGTACGCTGCTTATTTCAACAGCGGGGTTGCCGACATTAATGCTAAAAAGTACGAAGAAGCTTACGACAAATTTAAAAACGTAGTGGATTTGTCTGATGTGCTGATCGCAAAAAAAATTAACCTGCCAGGGCCCATTGATACCAATGCGAACTATTATGCTGGTATCCTTGCTGAAACAGTGAAAAAGGTGGATGAGGCAGCCAAATACAACGCGCGGCTGGCTGATCTGAAAGTACATGATCCGAAGGACAGCACTATTTACCAAAGCCTGGTGCGTTATTATGCCGGTAAAAATGATGATGCAAATTTTGAGAAATACAAAGCATTAGGAAAACAATTATACCCTCAAAGTCCTTTCTTTAGCTACAGCAAACTGGATTTTGCAATAGGCGGAAGTAATAACTTTGATGAAAAAGTAGCCAACCTGGAGAAGATAGTAGCTTCTTCCCCTGATGATTACAATGCGCAACTGGCGCTGGCGGAAGCTATTTTCCAAAAGCTGGATCAGGCAAAAGAAGGAGAGGCAAAACCTGCAAATGCGGCGGAGCTGGAAACAAAAATGATCACAGCGCTGAAAAAGGCCTCCACCCTGAAACCAACTGATATGCAGCCACTTTTATTAATGGGAGACCATTTTAAATCAAAAGCGGATGCCCTGGAAGATGTGATGCGCGCGGCTGAAAAAGACCTGGACTCAAAAGGTACAAAGGCTACTGCTGCCGATAAACAAAAATATGCAGATGCGAAAAAAGCTTACATCGCTCAATACGCGCTTTCTTCTGAAAGTTTTGAAAAAGCGGCAGATATGTTAAGCAAGGTAAGCCCGCTGGATAATGTGCAAAAACGCCAGTATTATATTATTACCGGTAACCTGGCGCAGTATTATTTCTTTATCGGTCAGGATGCAAAAGGTGCAGATAAAGCAAAATATAACGCCCTTGAAAAGAAATACGACACGCTGTATAAGAGCCTGAAATAAGGCGAATAGATCTTTATTAAAAAAAGCGGTTGAATTTTCAACCGCTTTTTTTAATGCATTACATCCTGAAATAATAACTGTTGCCTCAAATAAACCGATCAGAAGTATTTTTGGTACAGCAAAACAACAAATAAAAATCATTAAGGATTAAGCTGGTCATTAAGATGTTTTCTTAATGAACTTAATTCTTATTGGTTCAAA
>JAGIAQ010000090.1:22288-28983 GCA_017744795.1 Niabella sp.
CATTTCTTTCTTCCTGGAATCACGTAAAAAGACTTATTTTTTTGTTTTTTTAGCGGCCGCCTTTTTCGCCGGCGCTTTTTTAGCAGCGGCTTTCTTCGCAGGTTTGCTGAAGGCACCCGGCAGTTCCGCCTCGATCATTTTTTTGACTGTCTCCAGGTGCAGTTGAGCCACTTCTTCAGGGGTATATTTTTCGCCGGAGTCTTTTCGCCCTAGTTTCACCATTTTCTTTCCAAAGCGTATAAAAGCGCCCCAGCGGCCGTTTTCCAGGGCTATTTTCTCCTCGGGCCATTGTTGTATATAACGATTGGATTCTTTCTCAATCTTGGTCTTGATCAGCTCATCAATATCGCTTTGCGTTAACGCGTCGAAGTTGTACCGGCGGGGAACATTGATGAACAGATCGTTCCATTTGATAAACGGCCCAAAACGGCCCTTACCCTTGGTAACGGGTTTAGCATCAAACCAGCCAACAGGAGCGTCTGCAACCTGTTTTTCCCTGATCAGCTCCACGGCGCGCTCCATACTTACAGATAACGGATCTTCGGTCCTGGGGATTGAAATAAACTCTTCCCCCCACTTTACATAAGGCCCGAAGCGACCCACATTTACGGATACTTCTTTGCCCTCATGTTCGCCTAGTTGTAACGGCAGCTTAAACAGATCTATGGCCTCATCAAAAGAGATCGTTTCAATGCTCTGTCCTTTGCGCAGGGTGGCAAAACGGGGCTTTTCCTCATCATCGGCATTGCCGATTTGTACCATGGGGCCAAAACGCCCCATACGTGCAAAAACGGGTCGCCCGCTTTGGGGATCGGTGCCCAGTTCGCGTTCGCCTTTAATGCGTTCCGCGGTTTCAATGGTATTGTCAACATCACCTTTAAAAGGATGATAGAAGTCGTCTATTAATTTATTCCATTGCAATTTCCCGTTGGCAATTTCATCAAACTCGCCCTCGATTTTAGCAGTAAAACCATAATCCATGATATCGCCAAAATACTGCTTCAGAAAATCGGTCACCACTAATCCCAGGTCCGTAGGGAACAATTTCGATTTTTCGGCGCCGGTCATTTCAACTGCCTCTTTTTTATGGAGGGCATTATCCTTTAAAAGGATGGTCCGGTATTTCCGTTCAACACCTTCTTTGTCGCGTTTCTCCACATATTCTCTTTTCAGAATGGTTGAGATCGTAGGGGCGTAAGTAGACGGCCGGCCGATGCCAAGCTCTTCCAGCTTTTTTACCAGCGAAGCTTCCGTATAACGGGGCGAGGGGCGGGTGAACCGTTCGGTGCCGGTCATCTCTACCAGCGGTAATTCCTGGCCTGTTGTTAAAGGCGGCAGCATACCTTCCTGCAGCTCGTCTTCATGTATATCTTCATCATCGCGGTCCTCATGATAAATTTTCAGGAACCCGTCAAATTTGATCACCTCGCCGCTGGCGGTCAGTTCTTCTTTATTGGTCGAGATCCTGATCTTAGCCGTTGTCTTCTCCAGCTGTGCATCAGCCATCTGGCAGGCCATGGTGCGCTTCCAGATGAGATCATACAACCGTTTCCAATCGCCATTTTCAACGGTAGTATTGCTCATGTAGGTGGGACGGATCGCTTCGTGCGCTTCCTGTGCGCTTTCATTTTTATTCTTAAACCGCCGGAACTGGTGGTATTGTTCCCCGTACATACTCTTTATGGTGTTGGTAAGATCGCCCAGGGCGGTATTGCTTAAGTTAACACTGTCTGTACGCATATAAGTAATATGCCCGTTCTCATACAATTGCTGCGCGATCTGCATGGTGCGACTAACGCTGTAGCCAAATTTCCGGCTGGCTTCCTGCTGCAGAGTAGACGTGGTGAACGGAGGGGCGGGGGTGCGTTTGCCCGGACGTACCTGTATATCGCTTACATTATAAGCGGCATTAATGCAGGACTGTAAAAACTGTTCTGCATCCTGGGCAGAATTGTATTTAGCTCCTTCGGCTTTAAAAGAAACTTTCTTGCCGGTTATATCAGTGGCGGTAAAAATAGCCGTGATCTTAAAACTGCTCTGGGCCTCAAAAGCGTTTATTTCACGTTCCCGCTCGGCGATCAGTCGCACGGCCACACTTTGTACCCGGCCGGCGCTCAGGTTGTTTTTGACGCTTATTTTTCGCCACAGCACGGGGCTCAGCTCAAACCCTACGATGCGGTCCAGTACCCGGCGGGCCTGCTGGGCGTCTACCAGGTTCATATCCACGTGCCGGGGGGTCTGAACGGCCTGCTGAATGGCCGGTTTTGTTATCTCATTAAAAACGATACGTTTCGTTGTTAATGGATTAAGACCCAGTACTTCACAGAGATGCCAGCTTATGGCTTCTCCTTCACGGTCCTCATCCGTTGCCAGCCAGATCTCTTCACTTTTTGCTGCCAGCGTTTTCAGGTCGCGCACCACTTTTTCTTTACCCTCAGAAACCACATAACGGGGGTGGAATTGTTTGTCGATATCGATTCCCATTCCTGCTTTTTCCAGGTCGCGTATATGCCCGAAGCTGCTTTTTACCTGAAAATCCTTACCCAGGAATTTCTCAATTGTCTTTGCTTTTGCGGGGCTCTCTACTATCAATAAATTCTTCGCCATAGTTCAATCTCAACTGCTTTTGAAGCTAAATTTTAGACAAGATTAGATTTTTTTTTTTAAATCGGCTCATTTTTGCCCGGTGGAAAAGATACTATCTTTTGCAGCGATGCGCTCAAAATACTAAAAAACATCAAAAAAGAACGAACACTGAATGTTACAGAACTAATGTCCTTTTACATTTCTTATTTAGTATTTCTTATTCTACATTCTCCGGCCCTCAGTGGTTCTGTGTTTCAGTGGCTAAAAAAGCATACACTTTATTTAAGAGAGCAGCATCCCGGTAAATGCCGCTATGGCCCAATCCATCCGTAAAAACAAATTCAATATTAGGGTGCTGCCGCTTCCGGATGGCCACGGCCTCCTGCACCGGAATGACGGGGTCGGCGGCATCCTGGATCCACAGGATTTGGGATTTGATGAGGGGCAGGCATCTCTCCATAGAAAACCAGTTCAAGGCCTTACCATCACTCAGGCGCGTTACATTGTTATAAAAATGCTTTTGTATAAAAGGATCAGTAACTGCCATTGCTTTTAAAAAAGTGTTGGCAAGGGCCTGCGCATCAGTGGCAGGCGCAAACAGAACAATCTTTTTGTTTTCATTTTGAGGCTGCGCTGCAACGCTTAGTACAACGGCAAGGCCGCCGAAAGAATGGGCCAAATACGCATCGAACGGTCCGTAAACCCCGGTGACGACCTGTATGGTATCGGTGTAATCGATCGCGTTGATCTGTTTCCCACCGCTTAATCCGTGGGCGGGTGCATCAAAGGCAATAATTTCATATCCTCTTTTTATTAAAGGGGGAATCAAATGGTCAAAACGCTGGGTGTGGGAGCGAAAGCCGTGTGCGATCAGCAATTTTTTAGAAGCGCCTTTGTTCCAGCGATAACCCCGCAGCGGCGTTCCGTTGCAGGTTAACTGTAAGGTTTCTGCAGTCTGCAAAACAGCCGTAGTGGCATAATTTGTTTTTCCGAACGGTGTGCAGAAGATCTTAAAAGCTTTGTTCCCTGCCCTTTGTTTTGAAAAAAGCGCCCAAAGGCGGATTTGTGTTTTTAACCCGGCCTGTATAAAATTTTGTAATTTCATCCGCAAGCAAAGGTATCTTATATTATGAAGATTGTTATAGTTGGTACAGGAAACGTGGCGGTTGTGCTGGGTAAAAAACTGGTGGCTGCCGGTCATGAAATAGTGCAGGTGTACGGGAGAAACTCAACAGCTGCCTCAAAGCTGGCCTACGAGTGGGGCACAAAATCTGTTAACTATACCAGCCTGATCGCCAAAGATGCGGATCTGTACCTGATTGCCGTGGCGGATGCCGCCATACCTGTAATTGCCGGAGACCTGCAGCTGAAGGATAAAGTGGTGGCGCATACAGCAGCAGCGGTACCCATGGAAACATTGGAGCGGATCTCAGAGAACTACGGTGTCTTTTACCCGTTGCAAAGCATTCGTAAAGAGCAGGCAGCAACGCCTGAACTTACTATTTATACTGAGGCCAGTAATGCGCACACCCGGAAGGTTTTAGATCAATTGGCCGCATCCATTACAAAGCTGCCCGTTCATCATGCCGACATCGCGCTGCGCTCAAAGCTGCATGTGGCGGCGGTGTTCGTTAATAATTTTACTAACTATCTTTTTGATCTTGCTGAAACTTTTTGCAAAAGGGAGGGGATCGGTTTTAATGAATTATTGCCCCTGATCCAAAATACGGTGAACCGGTTGGCTACGGACCGGCCGGGCAATATGCAAACGGGTCCGGCCATACGGAAGGACCTGGAAACAATTAGCCGGCACAAAGCCCTTTTAGCAGATTATCCCGAGCATCTTGCCGTGTATGAATTTTTGTCGGAGGCGTTGATGCGCCATTAGCAGGTATTTTAAAAATCAGCTGAATCCAATACATTTGCAGGAAATCAAATAAGAAGATCAGATGGATTTGTTGCAGCGTTTTCAGAAAGTGCGGGTTTTTATGTTTGATATAGACGGCGTATTAACAAACGGCGATATACTGGTATTGGAAAGCGGCGAAATGGCCCGCACCATGAATACTAAAGACGGCTACGCCCTGCAGCTGGCTGTGAAGCATGGATACAAGATCATCATCGTTTCAGGTTCGGCCCCCTCGGCCGTTCAGCTCCGGCTGAACCGTTTAGGGATCGAAGAAGTGCATTTCCAGGTACGGGATAAAAAAAGCTTTGTTAAAGACCTGATGGCAACACGCGGGATCAACGCCGATGAAGCATTGTTTATGGGCGATGATATGCCTGATCTTCCTGTTTTTGACCTGGTGTCGTTGTCCTGTTGCCCGCAGGACGCCGTTGGCGATGTTCAAAGAGGGGCTAAGTTTATCTCCGGATTTCCCGGTGGCCGGGGCTGTGTGCGTGAAGTGATCGAAAAAGTATTGCGGGCAAATGATCAGTGGGGCACTGAACCACTGATTGCTTCTACCTAATTAAAACACTATGAAACTAATCCCCGCATTTTTGAAACTGATCCGCTGGCCGAACCTTTTCTTTATAATGCTGACGCAGGTATTGTTTCAATATTGTATTTATCATCCGGTTTACGGGAATAAAATTCTTCCGGGGGATACATCCCAATTTATATTGCTGGTGGTGGCGTCTGTATGTATTGCTGCTGCGGGAAATATCATCAATGATTATTTTGATATGAATATTGACCGCATCAATAAGCCGGAAAAAATGGTCATTGGGAAGTATATCAGCCGCCGGTGGGCATTGCTCTGGCATATGGTACTGAGTGTTTTGGGCATTCTGCTGACTGCAATTGCGGTTAATCCCTTTTCCCGTTGGTACCTGGTTGTTGCCAACGGAATTTGCGTTATGCTGCTGTGGTTCTATTCGGCGCGGTTTAAGAAAGATACCCTGGTCGGAAATGTTATTGTTTCATTATTGGCGGCCTGGACCATTATGATCATTTTTCTTTCGAAATTTTCCTTTTTTGACGCCTTCCATAATGCGCTGCCGCAGCAATTAAAATTATTTCGCTTTGCGGTGTTGTACGCGGGTTTTGCGTTTATTATTTCACTGATAAGGGAAGCGATTAAGGATGTGGAAGACATGGCTGGTGATCGCAAATACGGATGTAAAACAATGCCCATTGTATGGGGTGTAAATGCTACTAAAGTGTATGTGGCGGTTTGGATCATGCTGTTAATAGCGCTTTTGGCGGTAGTGCAGATTTATATTCTGCAATTGGGCTGGTGGTTGGGCGTTGTTTATTGCCTGGTACTGATCGTTGTGCCGGCGCTCTATCTGTTCAGGAAGTTACTGGGTGCCAATAGCTCAAAAGAGTACCACTTTATCAGTAGCCTTACTAAAACGATTATGTTTACGGGTATTTTATCGATGCTGACTTTTTATTTTTATTTGTGACGGATATGATCAGTGCTCCTGTTATACTTGCCTCCTCATCGCCCCGGCGCAAACAGCTTTTAGAGCTGGCGGATGTTCCGTTTACGGTGCTTACAAAAGAAATTGATGAAACCTTCAGACCCGGCCTGGAACTGAGCGCTGCAGTGGCAGATGTTGCCCTGCGGAAGGCTTTAGCAATAAAGGACGCAGCAGGGCCGGACCCTATCATTATTGCCGCCGATACCATCGTTGTATTAAACGACTGGGTTATAGGGAAACCTGCAAATAAAGGAGAAGCTATTAACATTCTTACCCGGCTACAGGGGAATACGCACCAGGTTATTACTGGTGTTGCCCTGATGAAACAAGGAAAAGAGTTATTGTTTTCTGAGTGCACTGAAGTCGTATTGCATCCGTTAACACCGCAGCAGATTATTTACTATGTCGAAAAATATGAACCTTTCGATAAAGCCGGCGCCTATGCTATCCAGGAATGGATCGGAGTGGTAGGCATCAAAAAAATAAACGGCGATTTCTATAATGTAATGGGACTGCCCGTTAGCCGCGTGCTGCAGGAATTAGATCAATTGTAGCATCGGTTTTGATATTAAGCGGGCCAAGGTCACCAATCCAATGGTTGCCACAAATTCCATCGTTCTGCGTTGCAGCATGATTTAAGGATACAACGGAATTATTTTAACCACATAGGCACATAG
>JAGIAQ010000091.1 GCA_017744795.1 Niabella sp.
ATACGAGGCAACTATCGACGCAAAAGGACGCTTCCTGCTGCCGGCTGGCTTTAAAAAGCAGCTGCAGCCAGAGGATGCGGACCGTTTCGTCATCAACCGGGGCTTTGAAAAATGCCTCAGTCTTTATCCGCTCAGCTCCTGGAATCCCCTCGCTGAAAAGATCAATGCGCTGAATGATTTCGATCCGAAGACCCGCGCCTTCAAACGTTACTTTTTAAATGGAGCCACTCTTGTAGAGCCCGATAGCGCCGGCAGGTTATTGCTGCCGGCTAACCTGAAAGAGTATGCGTTGCTTGAAAAGGACATTGTGCTGGTACCCGCCGGCAACCGTATGGAGATCTGGAATACCACTAAATACAAAGAGTTCTTTGATTCTTTCTCACCCGAATCCTTTAGCGACCTGGCAGCCCAGGTGATGGGAGGTGTTTAGTTGACAGGTTTAAAAGTTGATAAGTTGAAAGGTTAATTATGGCAAAAAAAATACATAAGAACGAGCCTGTAAACGAGTCAACGCCTCAACCGGACGACTACCATGTTCCCGTGCTGCTGTATGAAACGATCGAAGGCCTGCATATAGTGCCCGATGGTATTTATGTAGATGCAACCTTTGGCGGCGGCGGACATTCGGCTGCGATACTGAAAGCGTTGGGCCCGGAGGGCCGGTTGGTGGCTTTTGACCAGGATGCGGATGCTGCGCATAATTTGCCTGCGGACAACCGCGTGTTATTTGTGCCACAGAATTTTCGTCACCTGAAGCGTTTCCTGCGTCTGCACGGCATTCAAAAAGTAGATGGGCTATTAGCAGACCTGGGCGTAAGCAGCCACCAGTTTGATGAAGCGGAGCGCGGCTTCAGTATCCGGTTTAATGCGGATATGGATATGCGGATGGACAGAAGGCAGGCCCAGACAGCATTTGACGTAGTGCAGACCTATTCCGAACAACAGCTGCATAAGTTATTTGAACAATACGGCGAGGTGACGAATTCGAAAACGCTGGCGCGCACTATTGTAGAGATCAGGGGCCGGGTGTCGTTAAAAACAACGGAAGGCTTTAAAAACGCGTTGCGGCCGGTAGTGAAAGGGAATCCGAATAAATATTTTGCCCAGGTTTTTCAGGCCCTGCGGATTGAAGTGAACCAGGAGCTGGAAGCATTGAAGGAGCTGCTGGAGCAAGCAAAGGAAGTGGTGCAGCCCGGTGGGCGGATCGCCATTATTACGTTTCACTCATTGGAAGACCGGTTGGTGAAAAATTTCTTCCGGGAGGGCGGCTTCGGGGAAAAGGATGATAATCCCTTTGTGCAGCACAACGTTGAAAAGGTGTTTAAGATCATAACAAAGAAACCGGTAGAAGCAGGGGCGGAAGAGTTGAAGAGGAATACAAGATCAAGGAGCGCGAAGTTGCGGGTGGCGGAACGGATGTAGCAGTGAATGGGCAATGGTGAATAGTGAATAGGCCGTTCAAAAACATATAACAGGAAGCTGAGACATGCAGTGGAGTTGAAGGGAGTGACACAACAAGGCTGATAGAAGTGCAGGAGCTGATAAAATAATTGAAATAAAAAGTGGCAGAAAAAAAGGAAAAGGAGTTTAAGCTGAACTGGAAAAAGTTATTGAACTACCAGTCGATCGTGCGGCAGGTGCCCTTCCTGTTTTACCTGGCTTTTTTGGCGATCGTGTATATCTATAACGGGCATATGGCCGATAAAACGGTACGCCAGATCAACGCCACGGCAAAAGATGTAAAGGAGTTGCAATGGGAATATAAGAGTTTGAAAAGTGAAGTGATGTTTCGCAGCAAGCCCAGCCAATTGACCAAAGCCCTGCAGCCGCTGGGTTTGAACGAATTGCAGGAATCGCCGTACGTGTTGAAGGATTCTTTAGAACAATATATGCAAACAGCAAATAAATAGGAACAGGCATTGGAAATTAAAAAGGACATATTGTGGCGGGTGTATCTCTGTTTTATAGGGATCGTATTATTGTCCGTTATTGTATTGGGTAGAGCAACCGTTATCCAGCGGATACAGGGCGATCACTGGCGTAGTATGGGCGACAGTATGCACCAGAAAATTGTAGAGATCAATGCCGACCGCGGTACCATTTTCAGTGAGGATGGCCAGATGCTGAGTACATCACTGCCGCAGTTTGATGTGTACATGGATTTTATGGCCGATGGGCTGCGGGATAAGAATGGAAAAGTTTTTAAAGAGAATATAGATTCGTTTGCAATCGCCATGGCGGATCATTTTAAAGATAAAACGGCAGCAGCATACCGTAAGGAATTTGATGCGGCTTATGCCAAAGGCAGCCGTTATTATGCGCTGAAGAAAAAGATCTCTTTTGAAGATTACAAAGCGTTGCGCGATTTTCCGCTGATCCGTTTGGGTAAAAATAAAAGCGGCATCGTGGTGGAGGAAACCAGCAAACGCATTGCTCCGTTTGGATTGCTGGCAAACCGGACCATTGGGCTGAGCCGCGAGTATGTGAACAGTGACGGCAAGATAAAGAAGATGAACGTGGGACTGGAAATGAGCTACGACAGCTTGCTGAACGGACAGAACGGGCAACGGGTGATGCGCTTTATTTCTGGTGGCGCCGTGCCGGTGGAAGGCTTCCAGGTGGAGCCCGAGAACGGGAAGGATATTTATACCACGATTGATGTGAACATGCAGGATATCACCGAAACAGCTTTGCTGCGCATGATGCAGGCGAGTCAGGGTGAGTATGGTACGGCCATAGTGATGGAAACAAAAACCGGGAAGATAAAAGCCATTGCCAACCTGGGGCGGAATCCCAATGATACCACTTATTGGGAAAATGACAATTACGCACTGCGCGTTACGGAACCCGGTTCTACTATTAAAATGGTGACCTTTCTTGCCGCAATGGACAAAGGCTCTTCAAAGCCCAGCGACCTTGTAGAAGTAGGCAGTGCCGGACGCATGCAGGTGGGGCCGCGGATGGTTACCGATGCGGAGCGGATGCCCAAGCCGGTGCTGACCATTGAAGAATGTATAGCCCACAGTTCCAACGTAGGCATGAGCAAAGTAGCGTTAAAAGCATTTGGGTCAAGACCCTCAGAATTTGGAGAGTATCTGCATAAATATCATATGGACACGCGCTCGCCAATAGACCTGGCGCATGTGCCCCGGCCGCATGTGGCGCCGTTGGCGGTAGATCATGGCGGGTTGATGAACATGCTGACGATGAGCTTTGGTTACGCCGTGCAGGTAAGTCCGCTGCAAACACTGACCTTATACAATGCCATAGCCAATGACGGTGTAATGGTGAAGCCCTACCTGGTAAACAGCATTTTGAACCAGGGAGTAGTTGTAAAACAAATGCACCCTGAAGTAATGCTGGATCCCATTTGTAAACCGGCTACTTTAAAGGCTGCGCAAGAGAGTCTTGAATTAACGGTAACCGAAGGTACCGGTAAACCTGCCTTTAAAGATATGCCGTTTAAAGTGGCTGGTAAAACAGGAACGGCGCATGTGGCGGATGGTAATATCAAATACGCGAATAATGTGTACCAGGGAACTTTTGTGGGCTACTTCCCTGCGGATCATCCTCAATATTCCTGCATCGTGGTGATACGTACCCGGGCGGGAGCCAGCACCCATTACGGCGGACAGCTGGGCGGGCCGGTATTCCGGGAGATCGCCACCAAGATCTACAGCATGTATGTAGATCGTAAGACGCCGAAAAGCTATGAAGGGGCGAAGGATAGCAGCAGCTATTTTTATGCCGGAAGTGCAAAGGCAATGGAAGGGGTATTGAATATGCTGAAAGTGCCTTTTGTGGACTCGGTACGGAACGACCAATGGGTAACCATGTACGCCAACCGGTTTAAACCCGTGCTTACTGGCAATACCGTAAAAGGATCGGTGATGCCCAATGTACAAGGGATGGGATTGAGAGATGCGATAGGGTTGCTGGAACGGATGGGGCTTAGGGTAAAGATACAGGGAAGCGGAAAAGTGGCCGGACAATCCATTGCTCCGGGCACAGCCTTTACAAAAGGGCAGGCAGTTATTTTAAATCTGGCATAAAAAGAAACGTGCAGCTAAGCGAGCTACTATATAAAACCAAATTGCAGTCGGTGAGCGGGAATACCGCGCTGGATATAAACGCGGTTTGTATCGACTCGCGCAAAACAGCGCCCGGGTGTGTATTCGTAGCCGTACGCGGTGGTGTGGACGGGCATCAGTTCATTGACAATGCGGTTCAAAATGGCGCTATAACGGTTGTGTGCGAAACGCTTCCCGAAAGCAGGAAAGAAGGCGTTGTATATGTTCAGGTGGAGAACAGCGCTGCAGCAGCAGGGATCATCGCTCATAATTTTTACGGGCGCCCTTCTGAAAAGCTACAACTGACCGGTGTTACAGGCACCAATGGCAAAACAACCATTGCAACGTTGCTGTACAAGTTGTTCAGCAAGCTGGGTTATGCCTGCGGCCTGATCAGCACGGTGCAGAACCTGGTTGGGAATGAGTTGCTGGAAGCCACGCATACCACACCCGATCCCGTTAGCCTAAACCGGCTGCTGGCGTATATGGTGGAGCAGGGTTGCGGCTATGCTTTTATGGAGGTAAGCTCTCATGCTATTCACCAGCACCGGATTGAGGGGTTGCAGTTTGCCGGTGGTATTTTCAGCAATATCACGCACGATCATCTGGATTATCACAAAACCTTTGATGAATACATCCGGGTAAAAAAAGCTTTTTTTGACGCGTTGCCGAAACAGGCATTTGCCTTAACAAATATTGATGACAAGCGCGGCATGGTAATGACGCAAAATACAGCTGCGGCGGTTAAGACCTATAGTTTAAAATCGATGAGCGATTTTAAAGGCAAGATCATTGACAATAATATTATGGGCCTGCACATGATGGTGAACGACCAGGAGGTGCATTTTCGTTTGATCGGTGAATTTAACGCCTATAATCTGCTGGCGGTGTATGGTGCGGCGGTTTGTCTGGGTGAAGACAAATTACAGGTACTGCAAACGCTTAGCATGCTGAGCGGTGCAGCGGGCAGGTTTGATTATATCATCTCAGCAAAAGAAAAAGTGATCGGGATTATTGATTATGCCCATACGCCTGATGCCCTGCTGAATGTGCTGGCTACGATAAAAAAATTAAGAAAAGGATTTGAGCAGGTGATAACCGTGGTAGGCTGTGGTGGTAACCGCGATAAAACAAAGCGCCCCATAATGGCGGAAGTAGCCTGTGAGTATAGTGACCGGATCATTCTTACCAGTGATAACCCGCGGAATGAAGACCCGCAGGATATTATAAAAGACATGGAAGCGGGTGTGAACGCGGGGTGCAGAAGAAAATGTCTTTCGATTGTAGACCGGAAAGAGGCGATTAAAACGGCCATAAGCCTGGCTAATGCTGAGGATATTGTGCTGGTGGCGGGCAAAGGGCACGAGACCTATCAGGAGATTAACGGTGTTCGGAATCATTTTGACGATAAGGAAACGGTTAAAGAAATATTTGAATTATTAGAGAAGTAGCGATAGGTTGATAAGTTGAAAGGTTTATATGTTAACAAGGTACGGCCCTTGTCAACATTTTAACCTGTAAACTTTTAAACATGGAGTAAAAGGAGGTAGGTTGATAGGTTGAAAAGTTTACACGTTAATAAGGTATGATAGTTTAGAGTTTGATCTTCCAGGTTTGAGTGCGGCATGTAACGGAGAGATTCATTTTCAAATTTTCAAATCGGCACATTTTCACATTAATAAGTATGTTGTATCATCTGTTTGAATGGTTTAAGGCACACGGGATCAATTTTCCCGGGAGGAATCTGATGGATTTTATCACCTTCCGGGTTATGATGGCCGTGTTGCTGGCTTTGACCATCACGCTGATATTTGGTAAAAGGCTGATCGATGTGTTGCGCAGGAAGCTCGCGGGTGAAACCGTGCGCGATCTGGGGTTGGCAGGAGAGCAGGCTAAGAAAGGAACTCCCACCATGGGCGGGCTCATCATTATTTTGGGGATACTGGTGCCTACGCTGCTTTTTGCGAGACTGGATACAGTGTACATCTTGCTGATGTTATTTGCAACGATCTGGTTAGGGGCTGTTGGATTTACAGATGATTACCTGAAGCTGCGTGCAAAAAGAATTGCGGCAGAAAAAGGCGAAGTATATAAGAAGAGCGATAAAGACGGGCTGGCAGGAAAGTTTAAAATTTTCGGACAGGTAATGTTAGGTGTAATTGTAGGTTCCGTTTTATATTTTAATGGTAATGTGAAGATCTGGCGTGAATTTACCGGCACACCGGGCTCCAATGAAACGGAAGTGATCACCAAAACGGTCAATAATAAAACAAAGCATTTTGTACCCAGTAAGGATCCGATAACAACGATCCCTTTTGTGAAGAACCACGAGTTTAATTATTCCAGGTTATTACCCGAAGCAGTACGGCCTTACTCCTGGGTATTATATATTGCCATAGTAGTATTTATAATTGTAGCGGTATCGAATGGGGCCAATATTACTGATGGTCTCGACGGACTGGCCACGGGTACCTCGGCTTTGATCGGTGTTATGCTCGGGATCTTCGCTTATGCCAGCGGTAACTTCAATTTTGCAGACTACTTAAATATAATGTATATCCCCAACCTGGGTGAGTTGTCCATTTTCCTGGCAGCAATGATCGGTGCTTGCGTGGGATTTCTTTGGTATAATTCTTATCCGGCGCAGGTTTTTATGGGCGATACGGGAAGCTTAACGTTGGGAGGCATTATCGCTTCTATCGCCGTTATTGTTCATAAAGAGCTACTGATCCCTATTTTTTGTGGAGTTTTCCTGGTTGAAAATGTTAGTGTGATGTTGCAGGTGGCCTATTTCAAGTATACCAAAAAAAAATATGGTGAAGGGCGCAGGATCTTTTTGATGAGCCCGCTGCACCATCATTACCAGAAATTAGGATACCATGAATCGAAAATTGTAACCCGGTTCTGGATTGTGCAGATTATGTTGGTAGTAGTGTGTATTGTAACCTTAAAGCTACGGTAATTAATGGCGCAACGTTTAGTGATATTAGGAGGAGGAGAAAGCGGTGTAGGTGCGGCTTTGCTGGGAAAGCAAAAAGGATACGAGGTTTTCTTATCTGATGGAAGTTCTTTGAAAGAAGTATATCGTAACGAGTTGCAGCAGGCGGCAATCGATTGGGAAGAAGGCGGTCACACGGAAGCGCTGATATTGAATGCTGATGAGATCGTAAAAAGCCCGGGCATTCCTGAAAAAAATGAACTGGTAAAAAAAATACGGGCAAAAGGTATTCCGGTGATCAGCGAAATAGAACTGGCGTATCGTTTTGCCGGTGACAGCCGGATCGTGGCCATTACGGGGAGTAACGGTAAAACCACTACCACTTCGCTGATCCATCATATTTTAAAGACGGGTGGTCTGGATGCGGCGCTGGTGGGCAATATCGGCGAATCGTTTGCAAAGCAGGTGGCGTTGGACCCCAAGCCGGTTTATGTGGTGGAGGTGAGCAGTTTTCAGCTGGATGATATTGACCGGTTCCGGCCTCATATCGCAGTATTGACCAATATCACGGAAGATCACCTGGATCGTTACGAGTACAATTTCAATAATTATATCGCAAGTAAGTTTCGTATCATAAAAAATCAGGAAGCAACAGATTATTTTATATACAACGAGGATGATGAGGTGACGAAGGCGTCATTAGACAAATTTAATATTCAATCAATTCAACTACCGATTAGCATGGAGAATGAAAACAGCGCGGCTTTTATCAAAGATGGGGATATGTACATCAGGACTGGCGAAGATTTCATGAATATGAGTATTTATGATTTTACGCTGAAAGGTAAACACAATCAGTATAATACTATGGCGGCAGGCGTTACGGCGGCAACAATGGATATCCGGAAGGAGAAGATCAGGGAAGCGGTGCAAACCTTTCAGAACCTGGAGCATCGTATGGAGCATGTGGCCACCATACGCGGGGTTGAATTTATCAATGATAGTAAAGCCACCAATGTAAACTCGACCTGGTATGCGTTGGAGAGCATGACAAAGCCCACGATACTGATCCTGGGCGGAGTAGATAAGGGGAACGATTACTCAACGATGACGGACATGGTGAAGGAAAAAGTAAAAGCAATTATTTGTCTGGGTGTCGATAATAAAAAGATCCATGAGGCATTTAGTGGGATCGTTTCAAATATTATTGATACAGCCAGTGCCGCAGAAGCAGCCGGGGCCGCCTTTGCACACGCAGAAAAAGGAGATGTAGTGCTGTTGAGCCCGGCCTGTGCAAGTTTTGATTTATTTAAAAATTATGAAGATCGCGGCACGCAGTTTAAACGCGCAGTGATCGATTTATAAAACGGATAGTTTACAATGTCAGCTACAGCAGAAATAGCAGTGGAAGAAAAAAGCGCCCGGATCAAAAGCTGGAAAGGCGGACTGGATCAGCATGCCCGGGGCGATAAGGTTATCTGGGCATTGGTGGTATTACTAACGTTGGTATCGCTGCTGGCGGTGTACAGTGCAACCGGCTCTTTGGCTTATAAAAAATACAAGGGCAATACAGAGGTTTATTTATTTAAGCAGGTCATTTTTATTTTGCTGGGTTTCGGTATTGTTTATTTCGCGCATCGGGTCAACTATACTATTTATTCAAAAGTAGCGCGAATACTTTTTATCCTCAGCATTCCCTTATTGGCTTACACCTTATTCTTTGGCGTAAAAATGAATGAAGGCAGCCGCTGGATTCGTGTACCGCTGATCAATATGACGATGCAAACATCGGATCTGGCCAAACTGGCGTTGTTTATGTACCTGGCGCGGTTGCTGAGTCGCAAACAGCAGGTGATAAAAAATTTCCGGAAAGGGTTTCTTCCGATCATTTTGCCGGTCGGCATTACCTGTTTGCTAATCGCTCCGGCCAACCTGTCTACTGCGTTATTGCTGGGCGCCAGTTGTCTGATGTTATTGTTTATCGGACGCGTCAGTCTTAAACACATTGCATTGGTTATTGCTTTGGCGTTGGTTCCCATCATTATGCTGATTATGGCCGCCATGGTGCAGCATAAAAAAGGCGGAGGGGCAGCGGCGACGGCTCCCACGGAAACAGTTAAAAAATCAGGCGGCGGCCTAACCGGAAGGGTAAGTACCTGGATCGGTCGCGTTGAAAATTTTATATATGGAGGCAAAGAGGCAGATAATGATGAAATGTACCAGGTAAACCAGGCCAAGATCGCTATATCAAAAGGAGGGCTTTTTGGAGTAGGGCCGGGTAACAGCACTACAAGAGATTACCTACCGCAGGCCTATAATGATTTCATTTTTGCGATCATCATTGAAGAGTACGGATTGTTGGGCGGTGCGTTTATACTTTTTGTGTACGTCGTGTTCCTGTACCGCTGCATACGGATTTTTAAAAGATGTCCTTTTGCTTTCGGAGCATTTCTGGCACTAGGGTTAAGCTTTACCCTGGCCATACAAGCTGTGGCCAATATGGCGGTAACGGTAAACCTGTTCCCGGTAACGGGGGTGACCCTCCCACTGGTAAGCATGGGCGGTTCCAGTTTTCTGTTTACCTGTCTGGCCATCGGGATCATATTAAGCGTGTCGAGAAATGTGGAAGGCATAGAACAGCCGAAACCCGTTCCGGTAGCAGATCCGGTAGCAGCTGAAGCTGAACCTGAAGTAGAACCAGAAGTAATAAATGAGTAAAAAGATAATCATAGCGGGTGGAGGAACAGGTGGGCATATTTTCCCGGCCATCGCTATTGCCCATGCGCTGCAGGAAAAAGATCCGTCGATCCAGATCTTATTTGTTGGAGCAAAGGGGAAAATGGAAATGGAAAAAGTGCCGCAAGCAGGGTACCCGATTGAAGGGTTAGATATTGCAGGGTTCAATCGCAGTTCTTTGATAAAAAATATTTCACTGCCCGTTAAGCTGATCAAAAGCTTCTTCCAGGTAAAAAAGATCTTTCAATCTTTTCAGCCGGATGCAGTAATTGGTGTGGGTGGTTATTCAACCTTTCCGGTGTTGCGTTATGCACAATCCAAAGGGGTACCAACGTTTATTCATGAATCCAACTCCTTTGCAGGCAAAGCAAATATCCTGTTAGGGAAGAAGGCTACTGCAATATTTACCGCAACGGATGGAATGGAAAAATTTTTCCCGGCAGATAAGATTGTCATAACCGGCAATCCTGTACGGAAGGCCATTGCCTCCATGGATGTGAGCCGGAAAGCAGGGCTTGATTTTTTCTCCCTCCCGGAAAACAAACTGACGGTGTTGGTGATTGGCGGCAGTTTGGGCGCGAGATCAATTAATGAAGCGATCCTTGCGCATTACAAAGAGCTGTTAGGCGCGGGATTGCAGCTGATCTGGCAAACGGGCAAAACGCTTGCGAAAGAAGCGACGGCAATAGCAGGGGAGCATCGGGAAATTTGGGCAAGTCCGTTCATTACTGAAATGCAGTACGCTTATGCAGCTGCTGATATTATAATGGCACGGGCGGGGGCCATGACCGTGGCAGAAATAACGGTTGCTAAAAAACCGGTTGTTTTTGTTCCCTATCCTTTTGCGGCGGAAGATCATCAAACAGTGAACGCGTTGCAGCTGGTAAATAAAGGAGCCGCCTGGCTGGTGAAAGATAATGATGCGAAGGATAGCGCCGTTGCAAAAATAATTGAGCTGGCTAAGGATACCGCCACGCGTAAATATATGAGCGAAGTGTTGGCTTCTCTTTCGGTTACGGATGCGGACGGGCGGATCGCCGGTGAAATTTTAAAACGGATATAACGTGGAAGTAAAGAAAATAGCGGATATAAAAAGAATTTATTTTATCGGTATCGGGGGTATCGGGATGAGCGCAGTGGCCCGCTATTTTCATTCAAAAGGAGTCCTGGTGAGCGGGTATGATAAAACAGAAACGTCGTTGACAAAGGCCCTGGTGGCGGAAGGGATACCGGTGCATTATGAAGATGCAGTTGCGCTGGCACCGAAAGATGCAGACTGGGTGGTGTATACGCCGGCGGTTCCAAAGGATCACGGAGAATTGAATTTTTATAAAGACAACGGGTACCCCGTAATGAAGCGCAGCGAAGTGCTGCAGTATATTACGGAAAGTTCTTTTAATATATGTGTGGCCGGAACACATGGCAAAACCACCACCACCACAATGATCGCGCACCTGTTGCGGGATAGTGGGTATGGATGCAATGCTTTTCTTGGGGGCATCGCGGCAAATTATAATACTAATTTCTGGAGCGATACAAATGATGTTTGTGTTATTGAGGCCGATGAGTATGACCGTAGTTTCCTGAAGCTGAGCCCGGATATCGCAGTGGTTACGGCCATCGATCCCGATCACCTGGATATTTACGGAACGGAAGAGAATGTACGTAAGGCATTTGCCGAATTTGCACAACGGCTGAAACCGGGCGGCTTGTTGATCCGCAAGCTGGGCATTGGAAAAGAGTTGAGCGCGGCGCGCATATGGCAATACAGTTTGCAAAATAACAATGCCAATGCCTATGCGGCCAATATTGAGATAAAATCGGGCGGTTATGTTTTTGATGCCGTGCTGCCCACACAGATCATTGAAGGGGTTCCCTTACATATGGGCGGTATGCATAATATTGAGAATATGATCGCCGCCATCACCGTAGCCAGTTCTTTAAATATTGATAAGGATAAAATTAAAAAAGCAGTAGCGTCCTTTAAAGGAGTGAAGCGCCGGTTTGAATATATTATTCCTCCTGCGATCAACGGGGAAAACAAGCCTGTTTTTATTGATGATTATGCGCATCATCCGGAAGAATTAAGGGCGTTGATAAATGGTGTAAAAACATTATTTCCGACAAGGAAATGTACACTAATTTTCCAGCCGCATTTGTACAGTCGTACAAAAGATTTTGCCCTGGAATTTGCTGCTGTTTTGAGTTTGGTGGATAAGGTTATCTTATTGCCCATTTATCCTGCAAGGGAACAACCGATACCCGGAATTGAAAGCAATATCATTGCTGAAAAGATGGAGGGAGGTAACCCTGTAATCATGACGAAAGACGAACTATTGCATTGGGTTGGAAATGATTTTTTGAAAGAACGGGAAGATGTGATCATTACCGCAGGTGCCGGAGATATAGATAAGCTGGTAGGATTAATAAAAAGCAGTTTAGAAAAATAAAGTGAATACGAAAAGGGCAATAAAACGAATGTTATTAACACTCATGTGGCTGGGTGTTGGCATTGCAATGTTTACGATAGTGGCAGCGGCAATGCGGGTACAGGATGATAGTGTTTGTGCGGGGTATGATATTAATATAAAAGGCGCCGGTGGCGGCGGAAGTCTTTTTACTTCGAAAGAGCAGATCGTAAAGTTGTTAAAAGAAGCCGTTCATGGTGATATTAAAGGAGAACGCAAAAGCGGGTTCAATTTACCCGGCATTGAAGATCTTTTGGAACAGAGCTCCTGGGTGTACAATGCCGAATTATATTTCGATAATAAGGACATACTTCGGGTAAATGTAACGGAGCGCAAACCATTGGCACGGGTATTTACGGCAGATGGCCAGTCGTTCTATATTGACGAGGCCGGAAAACAGATCCCGCTTTCGGATAAGGTTTCACTGGATGTTCCCGTATTTACCGGGTATCCGAACAACAAGATCATGAAAGCATCAGACAGTTCTTTGTTAGAAAATATGATTGCCGCGGCATCCTTCATCAACAATGATTCGTTTTGGGTGGAGCAGGTATCTCAGATCGATATTCATCCGGACGGAAAAGACCGGTGGAATATGCAGATGATCCCGGTTGTGGGAAACCACCGGGTGGATCTGGGTGACGGGAGTGAGATCGCCTCAAAGTTTCACCGCCTGTACCTGTTTTACGACCAGGTGTTGAAACGTACCGGGTTTGATAAATACAAAACCGTGGAAGTGCAGTATAACGGCCAGGTGGTGGGGGTTAAAGGGTCTTATACAAAATTGGATTCTATTCAATTGCGGAAAAATATTGAGCAATTGCTGCTGCAATCCCGTAAGGCAAATGATGTAATAGAAGTGGCGCCTGTTGTAACCGGGGTACGAAGAATTGCTGCCGATACTTCAGCAGAAGCGAAGCTGGTTTACGGTCCGCCGCTGAATGAGGATGGCCTGGATACACTGGATCTGATGCCGGTGGGTGAGCAGCCAGAAAATAATTCCGCAGCAGTAACCGCACCGCCAGTTGTATTGCCCGCAGCGCCGCCTGTTAAAAAAGCGGATGATAATAACGCAGCGGTAAAAAAAGCCGCACCGGAAAGAGCAAAAGAAAAAGCGCCTGTACATAAAAAAACAGAGCCGGTTAAAAAAGCGGTGAAGCATGCTCCGGTCCACGTAACGGGCACTAAAACGGAACATAAAAAAGCAGGAGAAAAGAAAGCTGTTGCCAGTGCCAAACGCAGCGCAACAAAAAAGAAAGAAGAAAAGAAGCCGCCGGCGAAGCCCGCGACTGCGCTGAAAACGCACAGTGCGGCTGCTAAGGAGGAACATAATAAAAAGACGACAAAGAAGCCAGTGGCAAAACCGGCAGCGGACAAAAAGAAAACAATAAAGAAAAGCACTAATTAAATAAAACAACTAAAAACGAAGTATATGAACGCTGAACAACCCATTATCGTTGGACTGGACATCGGAACCACCAAAATTGCTGTAATTGCCGGGCGCAAAAATGAATTCGGAAAGCTGGAGATCCTTGGCTTTGGAAAAGCTAATTCGAACGGAGTAAAGCACGGCCAGGTATTAAACATCGACGAAACCATTAAAGCGATCAAAACGGCGCTCGAGAACTGTTTGTCCGTAAACCCGAATTTGAACATTGGTGAAGTATATGTCGGCATTGCCGGGCATCATATCAAAAGCCTGCAAACAAGGGGCGATATCGTTCGCGAAAATGAAGAAGAAGAGATCACACAGGCAGAGGTCGATCTGCTGGTAAGCAAACAATACAAAACCTATATTCCGGCAGGGGATCAGATCATTGATGTTATCCCCCAGGAATATACAGTAGATAATATGCCCAATATCGTTCGGCCTATCGGCTACAGCGGCGTAAAGCTGGGCGCAAATTTCCACATCATCACCGGTGATAAAAATGCCATCCGCAATATCAACCGCAGTGTTGAAAAAGCAGGCCTGTACACTAAAGACCTGGTGTTACAGCCTTTGGCTTCTGCTGCTGCCGTAATGGGGCAGGAAGACCTGGAAGCGGGCGTGGCCATTGTTGATATCGGCGGCGGTACTACCGATCTGGCTGTATTTGCTGATGGCGTGCTGCGTCATACTGCAGTAATTCCGTTTGCCGGGGAAAATATCACCAATGATATAAAAACCGGTTTGGGCGTATTAAAAAGCCAGGCCGAACAAATGAAAACCCAGTTTGGCAGCGCGCTGGCGAACGAAGCAAAGGCAAACGCTTATATCACTATTCCCGGACTACGGGGCATGCCGGCAAAAGAGATCAGCGTAAAGAACCTGGCCAATATCATCCAGGCAAGAATGAGCGAGATCCTTGATTTTGTTACGTATCACTTAAAGCAGATCGGGATGGACAACCGCCAGCTGAATGGAGGCATTGTGCTTACAGGTGGCGGATCTCAGTTACGGCACCTGATCCAGTTAACAGAATATGTAACCGGGCTGCCGGCGCGGATCGGCTTGCCGAACGAGCATTTGGCTGCAGGTCATATTGAAGAATTGGCAAAACCAACCTACTCCACTTGTCTGGGACTGATCTTAAAAGGATACGACGATTTTGAAAATAACCGCAAAGTGTTTGAAAAAAGTTTCATCACCGTTCAGGTGCCGCAGGATCTTATTAAGCAGGCGGCGGTTGCTGAAGTGGCAGAAACTGTGGTAGTGTCTGAAGAAGAAAGCCCGGCAGCAAATGGCAAAAAACGCCAGCCGCTGAAAAATTTCTGGGACCAGTTTAAAAACGGCATCATCGAAATTTTTAAAGAAGAGGAAGACGGTCATTTATAATTTTTACTGCCCTGCAGGCTTTCTAAAAGGTGTGGAAGGCGTGCAGGACATATAGTTCTTTTTAATTGTTTAAAACCTCCAGCTCATCCCTCTCTCCGGAGAGGGGGTGGGTGGAATTAAGAAGTTTATTTTTTTCAACTATAACTCCTCATTTTCAATATTCTTATTGCTCAATAAAATCGGAAAATGAGGCCTAACCCATTTACTTAACAGGTTTTCACAGCAGGGTGTGAGCCACAAATTTTTTTAAGAGATGATACATTTTGATCTACCTAAGGAACAGTCATCCATTATCAAGGTCATCGGCGTTGGCGGTGGCGGTGGTAATGCCGTTAACCACATGTACAGTCAAAACATTGATGGCGTAAACTTTATTATCTGCAATACGGATGCGCAGGCACTTTCCAACAGCCTGATCCCTAACCGCATCCAGTTGGGGCCCCAGCTGACTTCAGGTTTGGGCGCCGGCGCTAATCCGGAGATCGGTCGCCAGGCAACGGAAGAATCGCTGGAAGAGATCAAACGTATTGTAGAAGTGAACACCAAGATGGCGTTCATCACTGCCGGTATGGGTGGTGGTACCGGTACCGGAGGTGCTCCCATCATTGCAAAGATCTGTAAAGATCTGGGCGTACTTACCGTGGGTATTGTAACCATGCCTTTTGCGTATGAAGGAAAAAAACGGCATAAGCAGGCAGAAGAAGGGATTAAGATCCTGAAACAATATGTAGATACTTTACTGGTGATCAGCAATGATAAACTGCGGCATCAGTTTGGCAACCTCAAAATGCGCGAAGCATTCGAAAAAGCAGATAACGTACTGGCTACAGCAGCAAAATGTATTACCGATGTGATCAACAGCACCGGCCAGATCAACGTTGACTTTGCGGATGTATGTACCGTTATGAAAAATGGTGGTGTAGCTATACTGGGTAGTGCGGCCGCATCCGGCGAAAACCGCGCGCAGCGTGCCATTGAAGAGGCGCTGAATTCTCCGTTGTTAAATGACAATGATATCCGTGGCGCTAAATGGATCCTAATTAATATCAATTCTGCCGAAGGCGATTCTGAATTTACAATGGATGAAGTGGAAGTGATCCAGGCGCATCTGCTCAGCCAGGCTGGAGAGAACACTGATGTTATCCTTGGCTTGGGCTATGATAATTCTTTGGGAGATGAGATTGGCATTACGCTGATCGCAACCGGCTTTGAAAATAAAGACCCGTTTGTAAAACCGGTGCTGAAAAAAGAAGAGCAGGCGGAAGGGAAAATTGTAATGACCTTAACACCCAATGAACTGCTGGCCTCCAAAAACAGCAGAAAAGTAGCTCCACAGGATGTGGTAGAGCATGAACTGAAGGAAGCGGAAAAAAGCCTGGGCTTACAGGTAGACCCCATGATGCCGCAATTAATCGATGAACCCTATGCGGAAGCGCCGATGCCCACTTTGGATGATATTTCTGATATGGGTTATGCCAATACTGCAGATGTTCATTATACGCTGTCTGCAGCCGATAATGAAAAAATAGGCGCTAATGCAGAGCCGGAAAAAGAAGAGGAGGTTGTGGTAGAAATTGTGGCCAAGGAAGAAGAGGAAGCCTTTTATTCTCCTGCAACGCCCAGCGAAGACCGGGTAATGGTACAACCGGAAATGAAAGAACCCGAGCCTGAAAATGATTATTCAGCAGGAGTGGGTGTGCGCAGCTACCTGGCCAAACCATCAAACATTTATGCCGAATCAAAAAAAGAAGAAATAGCAGCCCAAGCACAGGAGCCCGTTGCCAGCGAAGAAAAAATGGAACTGGTGGAACGCGTAACGCTCCGCAGGGAAGAAGCACCTGTTGCGATGAAAATGGAAGAACCGGTGCAGGCACAATTAAGTCCGGAGGAAGAAATGCTGCAGCAAAAACGCAAGCAGGTAGAGCGGTTGCAAAAACTGCGGAACCTTTCCTTTAATGTTAACGGAAGTGATCCTAACAGCGAATACGAGACCGTACCTGCGTATATACGGCGGAATATGGAGTTGCAGGATAAGGACAATAGCAATCACATAGAAAGTTACTATAGCAAGTTTGAAGTAAGCTCCGATGATAACAATCAGGGTCAGATCAATACCATTAACACCTTTTTGGATGGTAAAAAACCAGACTGATTTCTGTGGAAATTCAAGAGGAGTTTGGGTGTATAGTTTATAGTTGTAGCCCCGGTCGTTATCTACCGGGGCTTTTTATGTAAAAAAGGTTATGCAGCTTTTGTTTGCAAAGCTTTGATCGACTCGAATGCTGCATTTTTTTCCGATAACTCAGCTTCAATATCAAAATCATCCTGGAGACCCAGCCAGAATTTTGCGGAAT
>JAGIAQ010000092.1 GCA_017744795.1 Niabella sp.
CATATCCGGATCCCCAGGTAGGATCAAAAAGATACCACTTATCGTCAATAGCGGCGGCAGCCCATACATGCGGAATATAGTCTGTAAAACCATTTTGTTTTGTAAAACCGTCAATAGTACAGGCTTCAATATTCATTTCTTTACAAATAGCTGTAAAAAGCAGAGCAAAATGTTCGCAAATACCCTTCTTGTAGGCAAGGGCTTTCTTCAGTTTATCTTCCTTGGTTTCATACAAATTAATGGCGAACATATTGTCAATATCGTAGCTGATATTCCCTGTGACCCAGGCAAAGGCGGCTCTTGTTTTGTCTGCATCATTAGTGAAATGCTGGTTAATATAAGCCCCAATGTTCTGCACGCTGCCTGCATCCGCGGCAGGTAGCGCCAAAACAATTTTATCAATTGCTTGATAGGGATTACCTGCTGCTGGTTTTGCCTGGGCAAAGCTGGCCGAAATGCCTATCAATACTGCAAGAAATCCTGTGGTGATTTTAGTAAAGATGCTCATGCGTTTGTTTTGGGAAAGATTTCAGAAGGACAAAATAGGTTTTTCCTTCCATATAATTAGCTTCCGTTACCGGTCTTTTCTATTTCCTTTTCAAAAAACGGAATTATTTCTTTCGCTTCCTGGGTGACTTTCACAACCCTGCCTGCACGATCAATTAAAAAATGAGTGGGATAGCTGAGAACCTGTAACTCCCTTCTTATATAGTCGTGTTGTTGCGGAGCCGTTGCATATTTAAATGAATGGGTATTTAAAAAATCATATAAACTATCCTTTGAATCGGTAGCCAGACTAATAAAAAGTACGTCTTTTCTGCCCTGGTATTTTTCAACAAGTCGGTTTAATTCGGGAAATTCGGCTACACAGGCTACACAATGAATGAACCAGCATTTAAGTAAAATTATTTTACCCTTCGTATTTTCGGGTGTATACGTTGTTCCATTGAGGTCGGTAAAACGATAGCCCGGAAGTTCTTTTCCCTCCCAATTATAGTTTTTAATGTGCGTATAGGCAAGCTGAATGGTGTTTTCTGAAATTTGGGAGTCTATTTTCTGAGGTCTTTCAATCTTATAAACGGAACTGTCATCTTTTATCAGAACCTCAAAAGGAACGTAATTTCCACCGGCAAGTTTATTTAAAAAAGTGGCCTTGCTGATCCTGGTGGAATCCTCGTCCAAAGGAATAAAATCCCTTTCAAGATGTATTTTTCCTGAAATGTAAGTCCACCAGGACTCAAAATCCTTTAAAATAGCGGCCTTGTTGGGTGTAACCACAACAGTTGCAGTATGCGCCTTACCGCCTCTGTTATTGGAAGTGCATGCAAGTACTGTGAGAACAGTTAAAAAAGCAGCGTTGGTAGCTAATCGTTTCATGTTTTTTTAATTTTAGCGCAATCTTCCTTGCTATCGCCCTTTTGCATTCTTTATTTCTTATTTTATATTTTACATTTCATCTTCGTATCCCAGCAGGTTCAAATCCACCGATTCCAGCCCGCTGATACCATCAATAGAGCCGCGTATATGCGTGGCATTCAGCAATACTTTTTCCAGTTGCTTTTCGCGAGCCTTCCATAAGCGCTCCATCGCATCCCGCTCTTTCTGAATAGAAACTTTCATGCTTAAAAAGCCTTCCCGTATGGCTTTCCATTGTTCGGCAAACTCCGGACTGGTAAGATAGGCATAGAGCATGTTCATTTTATCACCCTTATTCTCCTGGCTTTTACCGGCGTTAAAGATCTTAATAATACCGTCCCTTAAAACGGAGGCCAATGCACGCGCTTCTGTAAAGTTGCAG
This sequence comes from Niabella sp., assembly GCA_017744795.1. Lineage (GTDB taxonomy): Bacteria > Bacteroidota > Bacteroidia > Chitinophagales > Chitinophagaceae > Niabella. Next base: position 1,799 of record JAGIAQ010000092.1, read on the forward strand.
ATCCAAATGCCGTCTTTTTCACCAAAGCGTTCCATATCTTTCGGATACCGTCGGGTAACCAGTATGGCCACATCAGCGCCCTGGCCGCGCATGTCTGCTTTTAATTTCTCGATCCAGTCGTTGCTGAAGTTCTCAGCTCGCTTGCTTTCCCATATTATTTTTCCACAGGGCACGCCCAACGTATTCCGGATGATTTGTATGCAGTCGGCTCCCCGCACGCCCTTGCCCACTTCTTCAATAACGTCAAAGGGGAAGGCGGTTGCCAGCATTTCCTCCAGCACCAGCTCCTGGCTTTCGCCCTGGAGCTGCATAGAGCCTTGTTCCGCTTTGCGTTGCATTTCGGCGGCGAGCTTTTTTTGCTGTTCCAGCTGGGTTTCCAGCTCTTTTAATTTCAATTGAAATTCATTTTCACGCAGGGCAGACCGTTGGGCATCTATTTGTTTCAGCTCTTCTGCAATTTTCTCCCGTTCTGCATTTAATTTTTGCTGAATAGTTATCTCAAGCTCTGCCTCTTTGGTTTTAAATTCCTGTTGCTGTTTCAGCAGCTCCATTTCTTTTTGCCGGGCCAGCTTCAGGCGCTCTTCATTTTCAGCATTTGATTTTTGCAATAATTCCAGTTTGTTTTCAAAGTCGCCCGCAATAGTCTTTCTTAGCTGTTCCTCCAATTGTTTTTGCAGCGAAGATTTTTCAGTTTGTAGCTTTTGCAGCCATTCCTGTTCTTTTTTGGTCAGCTCCGCCTGGTGCTCCTCGTTTTTTTTCTTTTGCCAGTCGGCTACTTTGGCGCGCAATTCTTTCTCAACCTCATCCCGGATCGCATCATTGGGCTCAAATTCGGTTCCGCAGTTCGGACATTTTATTTGTGTAGACATAACGTTCTGATTCTATTGCTCAAACGTACATTAAATTTTTCAGCTATAAAATTACGCAAAGGATAGATGAATCCCGAATGCTTTCGGGAAATGGCAGTTCCTCCCGGCCAGAATCAATAATAAATATGCTGGGGAAATTTACAACAATTCCCTCTCTGTGCTGCTGGTTATTTCGAATTCTATCCATAAAAAAACACACCGGCAACCGGTGTGTTTTTTTATAAAAAGAATCCCCTGAATTAAGCTTCTGTTTCCTCTTCTATTTTATTAGCTGAAACTTCTTTGTTAATAGCTACTAATGTATAAGTACTACCTTTTGTTGTAGGAGCAAAAGCCTGAGGGGGAGCTTTCTTGTCTTTTTTCTTGTCCTTTTTAGGGGCAGTGGTAGAGTCTGTTTGCGGAGTGGAAGTGTCTTTTTTAGTAGTGTCCACTTGTGCAAATGCGCTACCGGTGATTACTGTTGCTGCCAAAGCCAGCACGAACGTTTTTGTTGTTTTTTTCATGATGAAAGTTTTAAAATAATAAATAAAAAATTAAATGGTTACATATAAATAAACGGTGAAAAGATTGCTGTTCGTACACCCGTCTTGTTAAGAAATAGTATATAAAATATTAAAACGTTTTGCCTGAAATCCAATAGTGGCAATGGTTTGAGCGTTTATACCCCTTAAGGTATAAAGTGTGTGCAAGGTTTATTGCTGGTTAATAACAAACAAATACAATACCAGTAAAAGCCAGAATTAGAAAAGAAAATGTTAATGTGGTTGGCGAAAGTTGTAAGTGCCTGAAACCAAAAAAACTAGATAGGAAAATAAAATTGGATAAGAATAAAAACCGGTTGGGATCAAAGTTTCCAGTCAATAACCTGGTTCTCCCACTCGGATCTGTATGGTGTTGTAACGCGGATATAGTTGTCAGTGTAGCCTTCCATCATGTTGTTTTTATTAAGGCCCTCAAATAAGACCTTTCTTGTTTCGCCGGAATGAAGATTTTCAAAATACTGCATCTTCATATAGGATAGGTTCCGTAGCGTTTTGTTCCGTTCATTGCGTACAGCAACAGGTACAACGGGTGTAAGGCTCAGCGCGTGCGTGTTAGCGCGTTCAGAATAGGTAAATACATGGAAATAAGATACTTCCAGCTCATGCAAAAAATCATAGGTCTCTTTAAAATATTCTTCCGATTCGCCGGGGAAGCCAACGATCACATCAACGCCGATACAACAATGAGGCATCAGCGTTTTTATTAATCGTACGCGGTCTGCGTAAAGTTCTTTTTTGTATCTCCTGCGCATGGCGCCCAAAACAGCATTGCTGCCGCTTTGCAGGGGAATATGAAAATGCGGCATGAACTTTTTGCTGTTCGCCACAAATTCGATGATCTCATTGGTTAACAGATTCGGTTCAATAGAGGAGATGCGGTAGCGATCGATGCCTTCCACCTGATCCAGCTCCTGGACCAGCTTGTAAAAATTCTCGGCTCTGCCGTTAATTGCCGCAGCGGCGGCACCATCAGGACCTTTGCCAAAATCGCCCAGGTTGATGCCGGTCAATACAATTTCTTTCGCTCCGGCTGCAGCAAGCGTTTCAGCATCTTTTACCACATCGGCTATTAGCGCGCTCCGGCTTTTCCCCCGTGCCATAGGGATGGTACAAAAGGAGCAGGTATAATCGCAGCCGTCCTGCACTTTTAAAAAAGTGCGCGTGCGGTCATTAATGGAGTAGGAGCTGTGAAATCCTGTAACGGTGTCGATATCGCAACTGCATATTTTTGTCGCGTCATTTTTCGATAACGCTTTGATATGCTTCGTGATATTGAATTTCTCCGCAGCGCCCAGCACCAGGTCTACCCCCGGAATGGTGGCAATTTCTTTTGGTTTCAGCTGTGCATAACAACCGGTGATCACTACAAAACTTTCAGGGGCTTTGCGTTGAATACGCCGCACCAGTTGCCGGCATTCCTTGTCAGCATTATCCGTAACGGAGCAGGTGTTAATAACATAAACATCTGCTACATCCGTAAACTCTTTTTTTTCAAACCCTTCTTGTTCCATTAACCTTGAAAGCGAAGAAGTTTCTGAGTAGTTGAGTTTACAACCAAGCGTGTGGAAAGCCACTGTCTTTGCGGATTGCATAAGGGCTGCAAAATTACGAAAAATATACCTGAAACAGCGTTTTTTTAGCAGGAGGGCATTCGCTGTGATTTGCCTTGTAAATCAATGATAAAGAGGATTAAATTTCATAACTTTAAAGAACACGGGCAAATCCTGTCGAATCCTATCGTATGGATAACAATAAAAAAAATAATCAGCCGGTTATTATAGCAGTTATCGGGCTTGTGGGGGTAATGTTTACGGCTGTAATGGCCAATTTTACCAGTTTATTTCCTAAAAAAACGCAGCCGGCGGTCACTATCCCAACAACTTCATCGGGTACTACAAAATCAGGGAACCCAGAAACAACCAAAACAATTATGACGAAAGCCGACAGTTTAAAAGCGGTAAATGATGCACGGAACAAGCATAGGTCCCTCTGATGCGGGTAGCAGGGTTGATTGCTTTCTGCGGTTTTCGATGCACCGAAAAGCATAATTCAGATTGCCTGCCGGGTGAATGCTTTAAAGGGGTAAATAGAATGAGGAAACACCGTTATGCTATTAAAACGCTTCTATTTTCGTTCAACCCATTATTTTTGAGGTAGTAACAACCATGTTTCGCATTTTATACACCATTTGGGCGGCAATTATTTTTGTGGCAATCATGCTGCTCATTTTTCCATTGGCGATCATCGCCGCTTTTTTTGGCCGCATTAAAGGCGGAAATTTTATTTACCGGCTTTGTATTACCTGGGCAGATATATGGTTTGCGTTAACGGGGATACGGGTAAAAAAGATATATGAAACGCCTTTTGATCCGGACAAGAAATATATTTTAATCGCAAATCATATTTCCTACCTGGATATCCCCGTAATGATAAAAGTGTTTCGTAAGCCGATGCGTCCGCTCGGAAAGGTGGAAATGGCGAAAATACCTGTTTTTGGTTTTATTTATAACCGGGCCATCGTTACCGTGAACCGGGATTCCGCTACAGAAAGAGCCAAAAGCATCCGGATATTACGGTCGGTTATCAACAAAGGCATTTCTATCTTTGTTTTTCCGGAGGGTACTTTTAATGAAACCGGCGGGCCGTTAAAATCATTTTATAACGGGGCCTTTAAGCTGGCGTTGGAAACGAATACACCCATCCGGCCGGTATTATTTTTAGATACTTACACCCGCATGCCTTATGACCGGCGCTTCTCATTGAACCCGGGCCAGTGCAGGGCGGTTTTTTTGGAGGAGATTGATGTGGGCAGTTTTGGCGAAAAAGGCAGCGAGCGGCTGAAGCAGAAAGTGTACGAACTGATGGAGCAAAAGCTGATCGAATATAATGCCTCATGGATTAAACCGGACAAACAAGAGTGAAAGGAATGATTGATAACGAACAATTATTTGAGGAGCCGGCAAACAGCTTTGCGGAGGTGATCATTCCGCTGGCATTGCCGTTGAACTATACCTGGGCCATACCAGCGCATTTAAAAGAGGCTGCCAGGGTCGGGTGTCGTGTGGAAGTGAACCTGGGCAAGTCGAAAAAATATGCGGGCGTCATAAAAAAAATACATAGCAGGCCCCCTGAATTTTCTGAGGCGAAGGAAATTGTGAATGTGCTGGATGCGGAGCCGGTTATTTTTGATGAACAATTGCGGCTGTGGGAATGGATCGCGCGTTACTATATGTGCACAGAAGGCGAGGTGATGGCAGCGGCCTTGCCGGCGCATTTTAAACTCAGCAGCGAAACGATCCTTGTTTTTAATGAGGAGGCGGGAGATGATTTTACAGACCTGGATAGTGAAGCCTTCCTGGTGGCGGAAGCTTTATTAATAAAAAAAGAATTAAAGCTGGCAGAAGTACAGCAGATACTGGACAGTACCCATGTGTACCCGGTGGTAAACCGGCTGATCCTGCACCGGATCTGCTATGTGTGGGAATCATTAAAGGAGAGCTATAATCCTAAAAAGGAAACTTTTGTACAGCTGCACCCGGACTACAGCAGTGAAGCGGCTTTAGAGCAATTGCTCAATACAGATAAAAAACTGCAGCGGGCCGAAAAGCAAATGGAATTGTTGCTGAGCTATCTCTATCTGCAAAAAGCAGAAGGGGAAATAACAAAACCGGCATTGCTGAAAAAATCCGGGGCTACAGAAGCGCAGTTAAAAGGGTTGGTGGAGAAGGGGATTCTGCTGCTTGAAAAACGGGCGGTGGACCGCATCCGGATGTTGCCCAAGGATATTCAGGTGAATTTTGAGCTGTCGCCTGCTCAGGAACAGGCTTTGATGCAACTGCGGGAAGCCCTGGCACAGAAAGATGTCTGCCTGTTGCATGGTGTTACTTCCAGCGGTAAAACCGAGATTTATATTCACCTGATTGAGGAGCAGCTTAAAAAAGGGAAGCAGGTGCTGTATATGCTGCCCGAAATAGCCTTAACTGCGCAAACGATAAGAAGATTGCAGCGGCATTTCGGTGGGCACATCGGGGTATATCACTCCCGGTTTTCACAAAATGAACGCGTGGAAATCTGGAACAAGGTTAAAGAGGGCTCGTTAAAGGTGGTGCTCGGCGCGCGTTCTTCTTTATTCCTTCCATTCAGTGACCTGGGGCTGATTGTTTGCGATGAGGAACATGATACGTCCTATAAGCAAATGGAGCCGTCGCCGCGCTATCATGCGCGGGATACGGCCGTTTATTTTGCATCGCTTTTTGAAAAGTGCAAGGTGGTGTTGGGAAGCGCCACGCCTGCGTTTGAATCCTATAGCAATGCGCTCCAGGGTAAATACGGGCTGGTGCGCCTTACCGAGCGTTTTGGGAACAGCGTGCTTCCTGAAATTGAAATTGCTGACACCCGCCGTTATCGTACGAAAGAGTTTGCCGATGCGATCCTGTTTCCGCCGCTGGTGGAAAATATCCGGAACGTGCTGGAACGCAAAAAACAGGTGATCCTTTTTCAAAACAGACGGGGATACACGCCCTATCAACGCTGCAATACCTGCGGCTGGGTGCCGCAATGTAAATATTGCGACGTATCGCTCAATTACCATAAATTCTACAATAAACTGGTATGCCATTACTGCGGAACCAATTATCCGCTCATGGTTACCTGCCCCAGTTGCGGTGGTCATGATTTTGTGCAGAAACAATTTGGCACAGAGCGGGTTGAAGAAGTGTTGCAGGAGTTATTTCCAACGGCTAAAACCGGGCGCATGGATGTTGATGCGGTGCGCGGCAAACACGCGCACGACCAGCTGATACAGACCTTTGAACAACAAAAACTGGACATCCTGGTGGGCACCCAGATGGTGGTGAAAGGACTGGATTTTGAGCATGTGGAATTAGTGGGTATTGTTGATGCCGATGGCATCCTGTCTTTTGCTGATTTCAGGGTGAATGAACGGGCCTTTCAGCTGATGGAGCAGGTAAGCGGACGGGCGGGCCGCAAACATGGCATCGGTAAAGTATTGATACAAACCACCCAACCCACACACCCGGTTTTGCTGCGCGTGCAGCAACATGATTATGAGCAGCTGTTTGCCGATGAAATTTCCAAGCGGGAACAGTTTGGCTATCCGCCCTATACCAGGCTCATCCGACTTACGTTACGGAATAAAATAAAAGAAATAGCACGCGACGCAGCGGCCTGGTTTGCGGGCAGCCTGCAAAACCGGTATAAAGACTTTATCATCGGTCCTTCAGAACCTATTATTAATAAAGTGCGGAATCAGTACCTGATGGAATTGCTTATAAAGCTGCCCCGTAATGCAAAGATCATCGAACAATGTAAAAAAGACGTTCTGTACAATATTGCGCTGCTGCACCAGGAAAAACGATACAAATCCGTGGTGGTGATACCGGATGTGGATACGTTATAAAAGAATAATTTATTCTATTGAAATACTTGTGGTTTTAGTGATAGTATTCAATTATAGAAATTTAAGCTGCTTACTTTTGTCCCGTAGGGACTACCGGTCGGTAGCATCAATGTAAAAAAGATTGTTATGCCCTGTAGGGGCGTTTGGTGATTGGGGAAAAATTGACGAACCTTTTATTTGCCAATAATAGAATCGTTTTTTAGGAAAATACGTAATTTCCCTAAACATTAGTGTACTAAATATTTTTGACCATGATTGGCCGGGTCTGTTTTTACGGCAATACTATCTTTTTTACAGGTTGCATATTGTTTTTTCTTGCGGCTGGGGCGGCAGAGTGCTTTCCCGAACATGTCAGGCTGTTTTTAGATGCTGGCTTTTCAGTTATGATTTTGGTGGTGCTGATTTTGTGGGTACGGTTTTATATAAAAGTCGAATATAATGAGGCTCAATTTTACTGCAGTTTTCAAAAAAGCAATAAGATCTTCAGACATCCAATAGTGATTGGGTTAGACGAGATTAAAAATTACACATTTATATTTTCGAATCGTTTTTCAACGGCGGTGTTTAGAACAAAAACAGGTAAATGTTATTATTTTTATTTTTCCGTTCAGGAATATAAAAAGGAGGCTATAGAGGGAGGAAATGCTATTGTGGATTTTTTGTACAATTGCATACAACAACATAATAAAGAGGCTGGAATTGACAATAGGGTGCCATATAAAACGCCATTTTTAGCGTCAAAATGGTTTTTGTACTTTATTTATACCCTTTGTGCGGGAATATTTTTTGTTATAATCATCAGGATCATGCATCACACCTTTTCACAAAAATATTTTGTGGGGATGTTGTTGCCGGAGCTGGCCGTCCTGCTTCAGTTGTTGTCAAAATACTGGTACACCAAAAGGATGAGCAAAAAATATCAAGCGATTGATTAACTCACTTTCACCATAAATACATAATCCTGGATCTTTTTCGCCTGCTGCTGACGGCTGAGATTGGTGAGCGTGGATCGGGTATTCAACCGTACATTCTGGATAGAAGTATCTGCTTTTTCCTTGTCTTTTATTTCGCTCAGGATATTATATAAGTTGCGGGAGCGGATGAAAAATGCAACGCCTTCCTGGTCTTTCTGCCGGCCGTTTAAAATACCGATCACATCTCCGTTATTGTCCAGTATAGGGCTGCCGCTGTTGCCGCGGTTGGCAGCAATTTCTATCTGGCAACTTAAGGTGTCGCCGTTATAGCCTGTTTTTGAACTCAGATAGCCCTGGTTGTACACGATATCTTCCCTGGGGTAACCCAATGTGAAAACGGGTTCAGCCAGGTCTGCCATTTTTCTGGTAAATCCGTAAGGGATCGGCGGCAGGGTTTTAAAGTCCTTATCGGTTATTTTAACCAATGCAATATCTCTTACAGGATCCGTATAAACCACTTCTGCAAAATATTCAACGCCGGCGGCGTTTGCTACGGCAATGCTGCGTGCATTTTGTATAACGTGCGCATTGGTCACCAGCAATCCTTTATTGTCGATTATAAACCCTGTACCGCCAGAACTATATGTGATCTCCGGGGGGCGCATGGATGAGGAATGATTATTCTTAAGATTATTGATCTCCTCAGCCTGCTGGCGGGTTTTATTAGTAAGCGTATTAATGCTCCGGTTCAGGTCCTGCCATTGGGCCGTAGGCGTTTTGGGTGTTACCGACCACAGTATTGCAGAGGTTAATAAAGCAGTTAGTCCGGCAATAGAAGCGGCAATAGAACCTACCCGCTTATATTTATTAAATAAGTAAACCAGTTTGGCTTTCCCCTTAAGGGAGGGAGAATCAATCTTGCCCTGGGTGGCAAGGTTGTCATGGATCTCATTCAGCGATACATGAAATTTCTGCCATTCGTTGTACCGGTTCATTTTCTGCATGAAAAGGGTATGAGCCACCACCATCTGGTCCACCTCGCTATTCTCTTTCCGCAGGTTCTCAAAATGCAGCCGCTCATCGGGCGACATTTCACCAGAGATATATCGTTCAATTGCTTCTGTTAATAAAATATTTTCTTGTTCGTTCATCACACTACTTTTTATTATACCGGGAAAAGAATAATTTCTTCAACCGCATCAGGCATTTGTATTTCTGCGTTTTTGCATTTTCAGAATTGGTATAGCCAAAAGCGTCGGCTATATCCTGCATGCTCTTCTTCTGAAAATAAAATGCTTCCAACAAACTTTTACAAGGCTCGCCCAGGTGCTGGATCGAATGATGCATCAGGTCATATTCCTGATCTTTTTGTTCATGGGTATCCATGTCATCATCCACCCTTATCATGTTTCCGGCATCATTCCACTCTTCTGTAAACCGGTTTTGCTGATGTAACCTTTTTAACCACAGCCGCCGGGCAACTGAATATAAATAGGTTCTGATCTGGCAATTGAGCTCGAATGTTCCGGAGCGGGCCTTCTCAAACAGCACTACCATCGATTCCTGGAAAATATCACGGGCATCATCAGCAGTACCATTGTTGTTGACAACTAAAGCCTGAATAAGGTTGTAATTCTGTTTGTATATTTCTTCGGTTGATTTCTTGTCGTTACGCGCTAATCCCTTCAATAACAAAATTTCCTGTTCTAAGATTGTCTCTTTCACGCTTTGTTCTGTTTATAATACTTTTTTTTAAAAATAGTAACCCTTTACCACTAAGAAAAACTTTTTTACCGGTAACCGGGTTACTTCTGCCGGTTTTGGGTATTAACGTATTATTTATACATAAAAGTTTAGGATAATGAAAAAAATATTTATTGCATTGGTAATCAGTTCGGTAAGTTTTGTTGCTTGTAACAGCGGATCTAACAGTGAGACAAAGGGAGGCGATTCTTCTGCTGCTGCTGCAACCACTCCTGATAGTGCCAAAGCGCCGATAACTGTCAGCGCTGATACTATGGTGAACCTGGATACCAATGCGGCAGTTGAGGGTGCTGCGCATCAGCATGCCGATTCAACAGCAAAAAAATAAGCTTATTATATATTCGGCAAAAGAAAGGCCATTCCGTTGCAACGGGTGGCTTTTTTATTTCACGTTCCAGGTCACAGGTTTCATGTTTGGACCATGAACTATGGACTATCGACTATGAACTAAATACCATACCTTTGCCGCTTCATTTTATATAAAAATATTTTAGTGGTTACATTTGAGTCACTGGGAATTGAAGAAGGATTACTTCAATCATTACAAAAGATAGGTTTTAAAACGCCTACTCCCATTCAGGAACAAGCTATTCCGGTTTTACTGCAGGGAACAAAAGATTTTATAGGGCTGGCGCAAACGGGCACCGGTAAAACGGCCGCTTTCGGTTTGCCGCTGCTGCAATTGGTTAACAAAGCATTTGTATCGCCGCAGGCGCTGATCATTTGCCCTACACGGGAACTTTGCCTGCAAATTGCCAACGACCTGCAAGCATTTAAACCGGAGAACGGGAATGTTCACGTTACGGCAGTTTATGGGGGAACGGCTATTAGTCAGCAAATACGTGAAATCAGAAGGGGTACGCATGTCGTGGTGGCTACTCCGGGTCGTTTAATTGACCTGATCGAACGCAAAGCTATCAATCTGAATGATATCCATTACGTGGTACTGGATGAGGCGGATGAAATGCTGAATATGGGTTTCAAGGATGACATTGAGTTTATTTTAAAAGAAACGCCCAACCGGCAAAGCACCTGGCTGTTCAGTGCCACCATGCCCAAAGAGATCCGGCAGGTGAGCAAACGGTATATGGAAAATCCGTTTGAAATTACCGTTGGCAAGGCGAATTCTGTAAACGTTAATATTGCCCACCAGTATTATCAGACACAACATGTAAACCGTTATGAGACCTTAAAACGGATCATCGATTTTAATCCTGGTTTATACGGGATCATTTTTACCCGGACCAAGGCTGATGCGCAGCATATTACCGAACAACTGATTCGCGAAGGATATGATATTGAAGCGTTGCATGGTGATCTGACGCAGGCGCAGCGGGATAAAGTGATGGCGCGTTTTCGCGAAAAATCCCTGCAGCTCCTGATTGCAACGGATGTGGCGGCCCGCGGTATTGACGTGCAGGGCATCACCCATGTGATCAACTATGAGCTGCCGGATGATACTGAGGTGTACACCCACCGGAGCGGAAGAACAGGACGGGCCGGACTGAGCGGTATTTCTATTTCAATTGTGACCCCCAAGGAATTATACCGCCTGCGGCAGATTGAAAAGCTGGTAAATACAAAGTTCAATAAAATTGATATTCCGTCAGGGAAAGATGTTTGCCGCAAGCAGTTTTTTCATTTTATCGACAAAATGCTGAATGCCGACATCAGTTCCGGCGAATATGAAGCATACGTGCCGGCATTAAGGGAGAAATTTGAAGCCGTGACCAAAGAGGAAGTATTGCAAAGGGTGGCGGCGCTTGAATTTGACCGTTTTCTGAAATATTATGAGAACTCCGCTGATCTGAATCTCAGGAATGATAAAGGCGATCGCAGGGGCGACAGGGACGCGTCCAAAGAGGGCCGGAGCCGTTCCCGCGGCAACGGGCAATACCAGCGTCTTTTTGTAAACCTGGGTACGAAGGACGGTTTTTATAAAGCCAGCTTCCTGCAGTTCATCCTGGATATGAGCCGGTTAAATAAGGAACAATTGGGGCGTATTGATATGAAGGAAATGAACAGCTGGGTAGAAGTAGATGCCGATGCGGCGCGGATTATGATCAAAGCGCTGGACGGTAAAAATTACCGGGGCAGAAGGATCAGGATGAATGATGCCGAGGCTGGCGGAAGAAGAAAATAATTACACAAACCAAATAGTTACAGGCGCCCGTCGTGGGGCGCCTTTTTTGTTGGACTTTGCAGCGCCCCGAACGCGGAAATGTATTGATTTTTAATCGTCTCTGATCTGCTGCCTTCCCGATAATAAAAACGCCCCGGACAATTTGTTCCGGGGCGCAGACGTATAAATTTTTTGTGACTGCTTTAGTTGCCGCCGAATAAATTGGCTACGGCGCCTTCCAGCATTGGGAATTTTTCCACTATATAATTTTTTACAGTTTCCAGGGCTTTTAGCGCCTGTTCTTCACTTAAATTGACATCTGCCTTAAGTTTGTCGATTAGTTCCTGCATGATTATTTATATTAAAATTAAAATTATGCTGCTTTTACCAGCCCCATCTTGCTTTTTTCAAACTTGCGACGGGCATAGTCTCTGGTAAGGGTAAATTTGGTTTCGGCCGAAGAGGGAAGCTCATACATTGCGTCTGTAAGGATGCTTTCGCAGATGCTGCGCAGTCCCCTTGCCCCTAATTTGTATTCCACGGCTTTATCCACCATAAAATCAAGCACAGAGGAGTCCACCACCAGATCGATCCCCTCCAGTTCAAACAACTTTTTGTACTGCTTCATCAGCGCGTTTTTGGGCTCGGTAAGAATCGCGCGCAGGGTAGGAGCATCAAGGGGATCCAGGTGCGTTACCACGGGCAAACGACCCAGCAATTCGGGGATCAAACCAAAGCTTTTCAGGTCCGTCGCGTTCACAAAACGCAGCAGGTTCTTTTTCATATCTTCCTGCTCTTCCTTATCAACATTAAATCCGATGGTATTGGTTTGTACCCGGCGGGCGATGATCTTATCAACCCCGTCGAAGGCTCCGCCACAAATAAACAGGATATTCTGCGTATTTACCTTAATGAGTTTTTGATCCGGATGTTTACGGCCGCCCTGCGGGGGAACCAGTACATCAGTGCCTTCCAGCAATTTAAGCAAGCCCTGTTGAACGCCCTCGCCGCTTACATCGCGCGTGATGCTGGGGTTGTCGCTCTTCCGTGCTATTTTATCCAGCTCATCTATATAAACAATGCCACGCTCCGCAGCCTCTACATCATAATTGCAAACCTGCAGCAGGCGGGTCAGGATGCTTTCCACATCTTCCCCCACATAGCCGGCTTCGGTAAAAACGGTAGCATCGACAATCGCAAAGGGAACATTCAGCATTTTTGCAATACTTCTTGCCAGCAGGGTTTTACCGGTGCCGGTTTCTCCCACCATAATGATATTGCTTTTTTCAATCTCTATATCGCTGTGGTTCTCAATTTCCCTGCTTTGCTGCTTTAATCTTTTATAATGATTGTAAACGGCTACTGCCAGCACTTTTTTTGCATCATTTTGCCCGATCACATAATCATCCAGGAATGTTTTGATCTCCATCGGTTTTTTGATGGTTTGATTAAACCCTCCTGTAACCTTGGGATCCTCTTTAAAATGCAGTTCCTGGTCGATGATCTCCTGTGCATGTTCCACACAATTTTCACATATGTGCCCGTCCTGACCGGCGATAAGAATCTCTACTTCGTCACGACTCCGGCCGCAAAAAGAACATTTTAACACATTATCAGCCATAATAATTTTAAGAGGTTTAAGTTGCAAAGATAAAAAATCGCTGCCAAAACAGCGATTTTCATCATTTAAAGAATATTTAAATACTTACGGGCAGGACTATAATTTTTCAACGATCTTGTCTGCAATTCCGTAAGCGATCGCCTCTTTCGCGTCCATCCAGTAGTCGCGGTCAAAATCGTGCAGGATCTCTTCCACGGTTTTTCCGCAGTTTTCGGCCAGTATCTGCGCCCCGATCTGCTTCACCCGCTGTGTTTGTTTTGCCTGGATCTCCAGGTCGGTGCTTACCCCGCGGATAAACCCGCCCAGGGAAGGCTGGTGGATCATCACTTCGCCATGCGGATAAATATACCGGCTGCCTTTGGTACCGCCGCTTAGCAAAATACTACCCATGGAGGCGGCCAGGCCCATACAAACGGTGCTTACCGGGCTTTTGATCATCTTCATGGTGTCGTAAATGACCATGCCACTGGTTACCACGCCACCCGGACTGTTGATGAAAAATTTAATTTCTTCTCCGGGCTTATCAGCTTCCAGCAATAACAATTTGGTGGTTACCTCGCGCGCGCTCTTGTCGTCTACAACGCCCCAAAGATGCACTTCCCTTTTTTCGAAGAACAGTTTTTCCAAACGTTTGTTCAGCATCATCAGGTCGTCTCTTTTATCGGGGGCTTCTTTTGGTTCATCTTCTTCATCACCATCAAAGCGAAGCGGATTTAACCATTTATTTGAGTTTAAATTCGAAATCATTTTAATTTATTTAGTTGATAAGTTGATCGGTTGAAAAGTTCAAAGGGGCCTTGTAAACTTTTCAACTCGTAAACCAGTTTACTTTTTCTTCTTATTTACCAGCAATACTTCATCCACAAATCCATATTCTTTAGCCTCAACAGCGGTCATCCATTTGTCGCGTTCGAAATCTTTTTCAATCTGCTCGATCGGTTTATCGGTATGGTGATTAACGATCTCGTACAATTCTCTTTTCAATTTGCGGATCTCGTTAACGGTGATCTCAATATCGCTGGCCTGTCCGCCAATACCGCCGCTGGGCTGGTGCATCATAATGCGCGCATGCTTCAGGGCCGCCCGTTTGCCGTGCGAACCGGCACCCAGCAATACACAACCCATAGAAGCTGCCATGCCGATACAGATGGTAGCAACATCGGGTGTTACATATTGCATGGTATCATAAACGCCCAAGCCCGCGTATACGCTGCCGCCGGGACTGTTAATGTACATATTAATGTCTCTTGTACGATCAGTGCTGTCCAGGAACAGCAGCTGCGCCGTAACGATATTGGCCACTTCATCATTAATGGGATATCCTAAGAAGATGATGCGATCCATCATTAAACGGCTGTACACGTCCATTACCGCCACATTCATGGGGCGCTCCTCAATAATATTGGGCGTGAGTGCAGTTACCAGGTGGTTGCCGTAACTATTGAGGGTGTTACTGGAAATGCCCCTGTGCTTTACTGCATACTTTTCAAATTCCGAATTATATGTCATAGTTAAAAAGATTATTTAATTATTGCTTTTAAAAGTAATCAAATATTTTTCCATTTACAAAATAGCTGCTTTATGTGTCAACTTGGCCGGTAAAATAGTCATTTGGGCATTTTTGACTTGCCTGGAGGCGGGGTAACCGCATTAGGCATGACAAGAAGTGCAGGGGTATCTTATTTATTAATTTTACTTTGTATATTAAATCTTTCTAATGGTTATTTGAATCTAGTTTGTTAATTTTGAGCTGGTTAAATATTTCCTTTGTGAAGTATATCCATTTATGTTCAGCAATAAGGAGATAATGTGTGTTTTGGATCTTATAGAATAAAGACCGGCAGATTAATTTTTAAATAGAATAACAGCAGCCCGATAGCCATTGCAGCATATTGTACCCTGTTTTCGTGTTTGAGATTTTTTTTGGGCCCCCAAAGCTTACATTAAATTGCGCTTATCGTTGCATAATTGTTTTAATAAAAATTAACTTCGGCCATTATGATCATTCCGTTTTTGAAGAAGGCGTCGGAGAGAAATAT
>JAGIAQ010000093.1:0-14844 GCA_017744795.1 Niabella sp.
GAATAATAAAGTGGAGGACGAGTGGGCAATTCACCAGCTGAAGACCACGGCTAATTTTGCAACCCGCAACCGGCTGGCCTGCTGGTTTATGGGCGGATTGAATTTCCAGGTGGAGCACCACCTCTTTCCCAAGATCTCCCATATACACTATCCCAGGATCAATAAGATCATTAAAAATACCTGTAAGGAATTTAATGTAAGTTATATTGAATACCCGAAAGTGTATGCTGCTTTCGTTTCTCATGTTTCATATCTAAAGGAACTCAGCAAGCCGGGACTGGCGCATTAGTATCTCGACAGTTATCCGATAAATGTTGTCAGATCACAAATGGATCCAACTTTATCTTTACGAAATCCAGGGAGCAACTAATATTTTTTTTGGCCCGCAGATTTACGCATCCCGATTGTAATCGGGAGCTGATGGCGAGGCGTGGATTACGCTTCTTTCTTCTGCGAAAATTCGCGGAAAACTCACGATGAGTATACAAAATTGAAAAGACCTACCTCGCGAAATTCCCTGCGGATCATCAATTAGAACCCTTTTAGTCAGCTCCGGCTCGCAGAAAACACAGAACTTAACAGAGAAATCACTTCTGTGTGAATCTGGGAAATCTGTGAGAAAACAAAAATGTTGTGGGACCGGTGCTGCCTCATACGATTTTATCGATACATTTGATATAATAAAACGATCCGTTGCCATGAAGAAAATTCATTTGTTCTTTTTTTTGTTTTCACTATCCGCCATGACATTAAACGCCCAGGAAAATAAGAACGCTACTGTGCTCGCCAACCATCAGGCCATTTATGTGGTGGACCTGAAGAAAGCCGCTAATTTCTATGCATCCATTATCGGGCTGCAGCAGGTAGACGAGCCCTTTAAAATAGGAAAGCATGCATGGTTTAAGACCGGGCCGCATACTACCCTCCACATCATTCTTGGTGCAGATAAACCCAGGGAATATTTCAAGAACAACCACATGTGCTTTAGCGTACGCTCTTTAGAGAATTTTATTGCAAAGCTGGATCAAAACCATATCAGCTATGAAGACGTAAAAGGACAAAAAAGCGCTATCACCACTCGTGTAGACGGAGTAAAACAAATATGGCTGCAAGACCCCGATAATTACTGGATCGAGATCAATAATGATTCATCCGTGTTTCAATAAGTCATCTGTTTTTCTCAGGGCTTTTTAGTGTTTCAGCGGCCAAAATTAGCCACAGAAGCTCAGAAACACAGAAAGCTGCTCGTTATTACTACAGGAACGCTTCTTTGCAACATTTAGATGCGTTTGCCCTGTTCGTTCAGATGCTTTCTACCCCAATTAAAAACAACAAAAAGAACGAATACTGAATGTTATTGAACCATTGCCCTTTTATATTCCTTATTCAATATTTCTTATTCTACATTCCACAGCATCCCGCTTAAGAAAACGGCACTGGTTTATACGCTCTTTAGCGCTTTTTTAATGAGCTGTTCCAGGCCGATCCCGGGCTCTTGCGTAATCGTTTTTCGTAGGGCAGGCTCTGCCATGGTGCGGTTGATCCCAAGAGCCATCAAAGCTCCCAGGGCATCCTGCAGTAAGGAGGACTCCGCATTTTTAGAGGGCTCGATAGTAAGTTCTGCTCCCGCCCGCCCCAATTTATCCTTTAGTTCCAATACGGTTCGTTCCGCCGTTTTTTTCCCGATGCCTTTGATACGCTCTAGCGCCTTTGCATCTCCATGTGTAATGGCGGTTATAATTTCTTCCGGCTTCATATAGGAAAGCATTAGCCGGGCTGTACCCGCGCCAATACCCGAAACACTGATCAACCCTAAAAAGAGCTCCTTTTCCTTTGCTTCCGCAAAACCATAAAACAATAAAGCATCTTCCCGCACCAGTAAATGCACTAACAAAAGGCCGGCATCCGCATGTTCTATTTTTGAAAAAGTATTCAGGCTGATGTTGACCTCATATCCCACTCCGTTTACATCAACAACAACAGTGGATGGCGTCTTATGAACAAAGTTCCCTTTCAGATAAGCGTACATGGTGCGAATTTAATGTAAACTATTGTGTTTTATACCCTAACTTTGGCACCAAATTTTTTTTGATGAGCAATAAAATCACCGCAGCTATTACTGCCGTTGGCGGATACGTTCCCGAGGATAAGTTGACGAATAAGGATCTGGAGAAAATAGTGGAGACCACTGATGAGTGGATCCGCACCCGGACAGGGATTGAGGAACGCCGGATATTACGCGGTGAAGGTAAAGGCATCTCAGAAATGATTGTGCCAGCCGTACAACAATTGCTTGAAAAACGCGGCATCGACGCATCCGAAATTGACTGCCTGATCGTAGGTACCGTTACACCCGACATGGTTTTCCCGGCTACCGCTAATATTGTTTGTGATAAAATAGGCGCAAAAAATGCCTGGGGCTTTGATGTATCCGCAGCATGCTCCGGCTTTCTTTATACGTTAACATTGGGCTCCTGCTTAATTGAAAGCGGCCGTTACAAAAAAGTAGTAGTGGTGGGCGCCGACAAAATGAGTGCCATTATTGACTATACCGATCGCGCTACCTGTATTATTTTCGGCGATGGCGCCGGCGCTGTTTTACTGGAACCCAGTGAAAATAATTTTGGCATAAAAGATAGTATTCTGAGAAGCGACGGCAGCGGTGCCCAATACCTGCGGATGAAAGCGGGTGGCTCTATGTACCCGGCATCAGCTGAAACTGTTGCAGCAAGGGAGCATTTTGCTTACCAGGAAGGTAAAGCCGTTTTCAAATTCGCGGTTACCGGCATGGCCAATGTGAGCGCTGAATTGTTAGAAAAAAACAACCTGACCGGTGACGATATCTCCTGGCTGGTTCCGCACCAGGCCAACCTTCGGATCATTGATGCAACGGCTGAACGCATGGGATTGCCCAGAGAAAAGGTCATGATCAATATTCAGCGATTTGGGAACACAACCGCAGCAACGATCCCTTTATGCTTGTGGGAATGGGAAAACAAATTAAAACAGGGCGATAAATTAGTACTGGCGGCCTTTGGCGGCGGTTTCACCTGGGGCGCCACGCTGGTGGAGTGGGCCTACGATCCCAAATAGCCTAGAAATTTTTCCCGCGGATTTACGCAGATTTTTTCCGCTGATCTACGCGGATCGTTTTGTTTTTTCTGCGTTAGAACTGCTCGAAACTTGACGCCTCTTTCTTATCCGGAACTGCTTTTGTTTTATATAAAGGTTGCTATATGCCAGTAATAAACATAACAACAGCGGCGTTATTTCTGAGAAAGGCATTTTCTGTATGCCACAACAATGAACAATAACGGCTGCTATCAACAATAGTATCCCAAGAATGGCATACCTCCTTAAAAACCTGGATTGTTGTTTTGTGAAAAAGGGCAAGGCTATATTGAATGGTATTGCCCACAACACGTTCCAGTTATTTTTACAGGATTGATGATCAGTTGCCAGCCACATAAACAACAACTGCAAACCAAGCAGGCCAGTCATGATGAGTACCAGGGAACAAAGCAGGTTCCTTAGCCTTTTTAACCGGGGCAATAAAAAGCCTGATCCCAATAAAAGAAAAAAAACAGAAAACACGATAAACGGCATATTGACCGTAGTCCCGGTCTCCCTCGTCTTCCCAGGCACAATGGTCTGTGTGATCGCGAATGGTTCTCCTTTGTAAGTGGCTCCCTGAAGGGATTTAAATAAGTAATCCGGTAAAAAAAGCGCCGTGCGCGCTGTCATCTGTTTATCCACAGGACTTCCTAAAATAAGATCAATACCCAGTCGTTCCCAATGTTTATTTTCCAGGTACTGGTCGATAACCCTTCGATACGAAACAGTTGTATTTCCTAACACAGGGCCGAAAGAAAACGCAGCGCCAAGTACGTTTGGGAAAATATCGCGTACCCGCGTAGCGCAGTTATCAAAAAGAAAATCATACCGGTAGGCTCTGTTTTCAGGTAAAAGATTCTTTTCTAAAAACCGGAGAATCTGTTCCTTTTCGGAAAGCGTCAATTGCAACACCTGTTCAGTAACCCCACGCGACTCATAGCTGTAGCTTTGGATAAAGTCACGAAAATTCTCTTTGTCCAGGAAATACAACAGCTTCCCTAACGTGAACTTAGTATAAAAATCCGGGTCATTAAAATCAAAAGTTCCGTAATTATAAACAACGTCGGTTCCTGCGGTTGAATCAACCACGCGGACTGCCGTGTGTCCGAACGAGGCATACAGTTCATCCCCAACGGCACAAGTGAGAATGCTGATACGCAGCCGGTCATTAGCAGCATTCATTTCCTCCGACTGCAGTTGTGCGTGCGCACAAAGAGAAATACACATCAGGGAAAATAGCAATCCCCGTTGTAACAGGTTCACCATGAATTGAAGTTACCTGTTATTTCGCCACCACAGCCAACACGATATTTACTTTATCACTTAAGGTCATGCTGCTGCCGCCGATGCTATAATCCTGGCGGATCAACGGGAAGCCGGCTGTTAATTTATAGCCTCCGCTCACCGGCTTTGCAATAAAATCAAACTTTATTTCTTTTGAAATGCCGTGCAGGGTTAAAGTTGCTTCCGCGTAATAGATATCGCCTGATTTGGGAAGGATCCGTTTCGACTGTATCCTGATCTGCGGATATTTTGCTGCATCAAAAAAATCAGCGGTCTTCAGGTGCGCATCCCGTTTATCGATCCCTGTTTTAATCGTGGCTACATCCACCGTAACATCAAAACTGCTTTTATCCGGAGCCGCTTTGTTGATGGTAATCGTTCCTTTTAGCCCGGAAAAAGCCCCATTCACATCCATTCCCATATTACGCGCTACAAAAGCCACTTTGCTTTCGGCATCAACGGGTTTTAACACCTGTGCATTTAATGAAACAGTTGTTCCTAACAACAGCAAGGCTAACAGAAAACTCGTTCTCTTCATAATTTAATTAAAATTGGTTTGTAGATAATAACACTAAAGTACAAGCCTCCAACGGCAGAATGCCCTGTTCACGGGCTTTTGCAGCCAATGACTCGTTTTCTGCACCAGGATTAAAAATAATCCTTTTGGGATGCAGGTTCAGTATATAGGATTCATATTCTTTCTGATTTTCCGGGTTCAGGTAAACGGAAACGGTATCCACATCCTTCTCATCCGTTTTGCTGTTTTGAATGGGCACATCCCCGATCTTTCCTTCTTTCCGCCCGATGGCCACTACGTCATGATCATGATCCCGCAGCCGTTTCACCGCCATATTGCTATACCGTTCCGGGTTTTCTGATGCGCCTAATACGATCGTTTTCTTGTTCATAACTATTTTTTGGAAGGAAGACAGTGCGTTAAAAGAGATTGAAAACAGATCTTCCCGATTTTCCGGCTAACCAACAACAGTATAATAGAACAGGCTGCACCGGGTAAAGGTTGCAGCCTGTAAATTTATTGTGCTTTTTTTTGCAGTTATACCAGCATTCTCAGCGGTTCTTCCAGCAATTCTTTTAACGTTTGCAGGAAGGCGGCGCCCTTGGCTCCGTCTACCACCCGATGGTCGCAGCTTAAGGTCACCTTCATAATATTTCCCGGAACAACGGCTCCGTTCTTCACAACCGGCACCTGGGAGATACCTCCAATAGCCAGGATACAGGCATCCGGGGGATTAATAATAGCGGTAAACTCATCTACGCCAAACATCCCAAGATTGGAGATGGTAAAAGTGCTTCCCTCCCAATCAGAAGGCTGCAGTTTTTTATCTTTTGCTTTCTTAGCGTACTCTTTTACCTCTGTTGCAATTTGTGATAATGATTTCGCATCAGCAAAACGCACAACCGGCACCAGCAGGCCGTCTTCTATGGCTACGGCTACGCCGATATTTACATGATGATTGATGCGGATCTTGTCGCCCAGCCAGCTGCTGTTAATAGCAGGGTGCTTTCTTAAAGCAACCGCACATGCCTTTAACACAAAATCATTAAAGGATATTTTTACGGGACTGGTCTCATTGATCTTTGCGCGGCTTGCCACTGCATTATCCATGTCGATCTGCATCGTTACATAGAAATGCGGGGCAGAATATTTGCTTTCTGCCAAACGTTTGGCAATCACTTTGCGCATTTGCGAAACCGGAACTTCTTCAAAGCTTACCTGTCCTGCAGGTAGTACTACACCTACGGGCTGCGCAGCGCTTTGAGCAGCCGCAGGCGCCGGAGCAGTACCGGATTTAAAATTATCGATATCCGATTTTATAATACGTCCGTTATCACCGGTTCCCTGTACCTGTTTCAGATCAATACCTTTATCCGCGGCCATTTTCTTAGCCAGCGGCGAGGCTTTCACGCGACCATCCGCCGATGTATCTGCCTGCACTACTGCCGGCTCCGCTATAGGAGCTGCGGGTTGTGCAGCAGGCTGTTCCGCCGCCGCCGGTGCCGCTGCGGCACTACCCCCTTTTACAGCTGCAACAATGGCATTCACATCAACATTGGCGGCATCGCCAATAATACAAAGCAGGTCGTTCACCTGAATCTTCTCGCCTTTTTGCGCTCCCTGGTATAATAAGGTACCATTCTTATAGCTTTCCAGTTCCATGGTAGCCTTGTCGGTCTCAATCTCCGCCAGCAGGTCGCCTTTTTTAACCGGATCACCAATATTTTTTGCCCAGCCAGCTATAACCCCTTCGGTCATTGTATCGCTTAAACGGGGCATTAAAACCACTTCTTCCATTTTTGACACATCCACTGCCGGAGCCGCTTCTGTTTTTGCAGGTGCAGCTGCCTGAGGAGCCGCCTCCTGTTTTGTTTCAGTTTTGGCAGCAGCGCCGTTTCCGCCTACCAGCCCGGAAACATCTTCCCCTGCTTCGCCCACGATCGCTAAAAGGTCGTCTACCTGAAGTTTGGAGCCTTTTGGCCCGCCCAGGTACAGGATCACACCATCTTTGTAGCTCTCCAACTCCATTGTAGCTTTATCGGTTTCTATCTCCGCCAATAAATCGCCTTTTTTTACGGGATCGCCCACTTTCTTATGCCAGTCTGCAATTACTCCTTCCGTCATTGTATCGCTCAAACGAGGCATTAATATCTTCTCTGCCATTACCTTTTTATTTTCGCCGAAATTAAGGTAAAATGGTGAAATATACTTTAAAAGATCATCAGGATAACCTATTTTGCGCCGCAACGCAACTATCCGGACACGGTAATGCGTCTAAACGCTGTAATTGACTGAAATGAAAAAAATAGGATTGGCAATATTGATGGGTTTCTTTCTCCCTGCCCTGGTTTGGGGGCAGAAAAAACTGACCGAAGGCACGATTTATTACGATATTGTCATTAATACCAATAACAGCAAACCTTCCGTGCCCGCCATGATGGATGGCGCCACTACTGTTGTTTATTTAAAGGGAAGTTCCAGCCGGTCGGACTTTGTTTCTTCACTGGGGTCGCAGTCTACCATTACAGATGGAAAGACTGGTAATGTGACCATTTTAAAGGATTATGGCACGCAGAAATTTATGTCGAGCCTTTCCCAGGCAGAGTGGAAAAATATCAATAAACGCTACGACAATCCCACTTATACCATTGAGAATGAATTTAAAACAATTGCAACCTATAATTGTCAAAAGGCGATCGGTAAACTGAGCGATGGTACTACATTTACCGTTTATTTTACCAAGGACCTGGTGCCGGTAAATACGGAATTTCAGAATATTGCCCGCAACCTTCCCGGCCTTGCCATGGAATATGAAGCGGTGCAGGGCGGAACAAAGATCACTTATACGGTATCCAACATCGATTTCGGTGCCGTTCCCATGTCAAAATTCGATTTACCCCAGTCGGGTTACCGGGTGATCCCTTACACAGAATTAATGAAAAGTAAAAAGTAGGTAAGCAACCTTTGAAAAAAGGCTTCCCGCAGATTTGCGCGGATTTTTGTTGCTGACCCACGCAGATAATTCTGCTCTGTTCCGCATTGAATCTGCGTCTCCTACGGGCAATTTTTATCGTAGATTTACGCAGAAGAAATGATAAATAGAACTTCCCGCCTTTGCGGCTTACCGGCTTAAAACTAATTACCAAATGCTTCCTGCCAGGCCATCACCCCCCCTTCCACATTCACCGTATTTTTAAAGCCCATGGATTCCAGCAACTGACAGGCCATGGCGCTTCTTTTACCGCTGCGGCAATGAATAATGAGCTCTTCGTCTTTCAAAGGCTCCAGCTCATCCACTTCCATGCTCTGGATCTGCCCGAGCGGGATCAGCTTGGCGCCGATATTATATTCTTCATATTCAGCAGGTTCCCGTACGTCGATCAGGTTTATTTTTTCTCCGCTGTCTATTCTTTTTTTAAGTTCTTCTACTGTAATTGTATTCATGGCTTTGGAATATTAGAAGTTTTTTTAGTTGAATCTTTACGTACTGGTGGCACCGTATGAGACGACGAATCGATCTTATTCCCATTCCCCGCGCTGGTGGAATCCACCACCGGCCGCTCCAGGCTTAACCAGATGTCAACGATCTGTCCGGGCCGGATGGTTCTGGGCGTACCATCCACATCAAACCGATCGGGGCTTTGCCGGTACACAAAAGCTTTCAGGGTATCAGCAACACCGGCGGAAGTTATTACAGAACCCAGGCCAAGCCCTTTACCTTCCAGCACGGCCTTTGCATCACCAAAGGTAAGTCCGATCAGGTTGGGCACGGAAACCGAAGTACCTAACCCATTTCCGATCACCAGGTCTATTTTAGAGCCCACACGAATTTGCGCGCCGGGCTGAATATCTACTCCATTGTACAACTGCTGTAAAACGGAATTTTTAGCAAAATCGGGTTTAAAAGTAGTATCGCCCAGCTTCAATCCCAGGTTTTGCAAAGAGAGTTCCGCACTTCTTAAGCTGTAGCCGATAATATTAGGCATCTCGATCAGTGGCGGCACGGCCCGGTTTATGGTTAAATAAACGGTGCGGGTCGATTTCACCACATCCAGTTCATCTGGCACCTGACGCACTACCTGGAGGGGTTTCAGGCTATCCACAAAAACACTGTCCTGCACTTCAATAGAAAAACCCGCATCGCTCAATATTTTTTCCGCCTGCGGCAGTGTTTTCCCCAGCACCGATGGCACCGTTTTAGCATCATTATGATGGGTTAACCACCCCAGTGAAAGGATCATCGCCGAAAACAATGCCAATGCTAAAATAATTCCGGCCAGAATATTTACCCACAAGGGCCTGCTCGTAATAAATTTAAACATTCATCAAAAATATATGCGGTAAATATAGGATTTAAGCAAAACATTCATCCACTAATAAAGAATAAAAATCTGTTAGATTGCCCCCTGCTGCTGCTACCTGCTGGGGTACAATGCTTGCGGCGCTCTGGCCCGGGATCGTGTTCACTTCCAGCATAAAGGGCCGGCCAATGGCTTCATTATAAATAAAATCGATCCGGATCACCCCGCGGCAATTAAAGACCTGGTACACTTTTTTTGCGGCGGCACGTACTTTTTCCGCAATTGCTTCTTCTACAACTGCCGGGGTAATTTCTGAAGATTTCCCTTCGTATTTGGCTTCAAAATCAAAAAAAGCTTTATCGGCATGGGCTTTTACCTCGGTTAAAGGTAAAACGGTTATGACCCCTTTTGACTGGTATACGCCCACAGTAAACTCGCGGCCGGTGATCATTTCCTCCACCAGTACCTGTGTATCTTCCTTAAAAGCTTTTGCTATAGCCGCTTCCAGCTCCTCAGCTATAGCTACTTTGCTCATTCCAATGCTTGAGCCGCCGTTGTTGGGCTTTACAAATACAGGGAGCTTTAATTGTTCCAGTACCGCTGCAGCCGCCACGGGTGTATGGGCAAATAAATGCAGGGAGGTGGCCACGTCGATGCCCGCCATCTTTGCCACCGCAACGGTATAGCGTTTGTTAAAAGTTATGGCAGAAGTCGTTGCATCGCAGCCGGTGTAAGGTATCTGTAGCATGTCAAAATATCCCTGCAACTTTCCATCCTCTCCCGGAGTGCCGTGCAGGCCCAGCAGCACCGCATCAAACAATACTTTCTGATCACTTTCCCAAACGCTGAAATCGTCTTTATTCACCCTGGTTTTATTACCCTGTGTGTCTGTATAAAACCAGCCTTCCGCAGTAATATCAATGATAAACACATTATACTGTTGCCGGTCCAGATGCTTATCGATCGTTGCCGCGCTTTTATATGAAATAACCGATTCGCCGGAGAGCCCCCCGGTTACCAGTGCAATGTTCTTTTTCCGTTCCATAGTTTTATTTTTTGATGCCTGCAGCTATAAAAAAAGGCTGTCACAAAAGTTAAAGAACAAAACCACAGAGGAAACAGCGATTTTACACGAAGTGCGCAGTGCCTTGTTAATCGGCGCTACCTCTGTAATCTCTGAGTGTTCTCTGCTCGCTCTGTGGTTTGAAACTTTTTTGAGACAACCTCCCGAATAGAAAAGCGTTTGTAGTTTATAAATGTAATTTTTCTTTTTTAGCCAACAGCTCTTCAACGGTTTCCTGGTATTGTTCATCCGGAACGCAGCAATCTACCGGGCAAACGGATGCACATTGCGGTTCTTCATGAAAGCCCTGGCATTCGGTACATTTATCGGGAACAATATAATAAGTATCATCACTGATCGGCGCGTTCTTAAAATGGGCGTCTACCACGTTGCCATTAAACAATTTATATTCGCCTGTTACAGCATTTCCGTCTGAAATAGTCCACTCCACCCCGCCTTCGTAAATTGCATTATTCGGGCACTCTGGTTCACAAGCTCCGCAGTTAATACATTCTTCTGTTATTTTTATTGCCATATCGTTTTATTTTGCACAAAATTAATCATTGAAGATGAGATTAGCGCAACGTATTGAATTATTGGTGCAACTGGGACATTATATGCAGGGACAGAGCGAAGAGTGGCTTGCCGCAAAAGAGCTGGCTTTTAGAAAAAACGGATGGTTCCTGCCGGAATTTATTGACCTGTCGGTTAAAAA
Organism: Niabella sp.; assembly: GCA_017744795.1. GTDB lineage: Bacteria > Bacteroidota > Bacteroidia > Chitinophagales > Chitinophagaceae > Niabella. The sequence goes on from JAGIAQ010000093.1 coordinate 10,995, forward strand.
TATTGCGGGCAATTTTTTGCACGAAACGATTTTGAAAAAATGGACTGCCGCCTATCCTGCACTTGCGGCTGATACGAATGATCCGCAATTGGTGGGGCTGGTAATGGCCGGCAATATTCCGCTGGTAGGGTTTCATGATCTGCTGTGCATTTTCATCAGTGGCAACAAAGCGCTGATCAAAGCCTCATCAAAAGATGAAACGCTGATACAGCACCTGGTAGAGAAGATGATCGAATGGGAACCGGAAACAGCGGGGCTCATTTCCTTTGCCACCTTATTAAAAGGATGCAATGCATATATTGCTACGGGAAGTGATAATACCGCGGGCTATTTCGAATATTATTTTTCCAGATACCCGAGCCTGATCCGGCGCAACCGTACTTCTGTGGCCGTTCTTACGGGAAACGAAACAACGGAAGAACTGGAAGGTTTAGCCGATGATGTACAATTATATTTTGGCCGGGGCTGCAGAAATGTAACAAAGCTATTGGTGCCGGAGCGGTACGCGTTTGAGCCGCTGCTACGGGCTTTGCAAAAATACGATTACCTTTCGGAGGTGCATAAATACAAGAACAATTACGATTATAACCTCGCGCTGTACCTGCTCAACAACCGGTTTTATATGAGCACACCGGCCTTGCTTCTGGTGGAAGACAGTTCCTTCTTCGCGCCGGTAAGTCAGCTGAATTATGAGCATTACGAAAATCTATCTGACGCTGTTGCCGGCCTTGTTAATAATGCATCGGTGCAGTGTATCGTTGGACATGATTATACGCCTTTTGGATCCGCACAAAGTCCGGCTATTGATCAGTATGCCGACGGAGCCGATACAATGCAGTTTTTGTTGACCCTGCGACAGTCCTAAAGAGCTATAACAGAGCGGCTACAAAGTACGAAGACTTTAGTAAAACTTTGTTAAACTGACCGCCGACTTTATCGAATATCCGTCACAGTTTGTTATTTTGTAGTGCGTAATTTTTGAAAAATGAATATTAAATAAACAGAACAATGAAATTGAAACAACTTCTCTTAGTGATTGTAGTAAGTGTGGTGTCTGCATTTGCGGGGGTTTTCCTTTACGCAAAATTTGCACGCGGATCCAGCACTATAGGCGGGCCAACCGATGGGAAACTGCCTGCCAATTATGCGGCTTTTTTTGATAGCAAGGGGGGCGCTGCTGAAGCTACTGATTTTACAAAGGCATCCGAATCTGCCATCCCGGCGGTGGTGCACATCAAAACAAAAATTCCGGCAAAGAAACTCAGCAATAACCTGCCCAACCGCGGCAGAAGTGGTGATCCGTTTGATGATTTTTTTGGTGATATGTTTGGCGTAGGCCCCCAGGTACAACCTGAGCAGAAAGCATCGGGCAGTGGCGTTATCATCAGCCAGGATGGTTATATTGTAACCAACAACCACGTGATCTCTGACGGTTCAGACGGCGTAGCTCCCGAAATCAAAGTAACCCTGAATGAAGGCAGAAAAGTATATACTGCCAAAGTAGTGGGGCGCGATCCGAGCACAGACCTCGCCGTATTAAAAGTGGATGCGACCAACCTGCCTTATATGATCTATGGCAATTCAGACGATGCAAAGATCGGGCAATGGGTACTGGCAGTAGGTTATCCGTTTAACCTGGAGGCTACCGTTACCGCGGGCATCATCAGTGCCAAAGGAAGAAATATCGGAATTAATGCGCAACAGAGCGTATCCCCGGTTGAATCCTTCCTGCAAACAGACGCCGCGGTAAACCCCGGTAACAGCGGCGGTCCGCTGATCAATACCAACGGGCAATTGCTGGGCATCAACTCCGCTATTCTGGCGCCCACGGGAACCTATGCCGGTTATTCGTTTGCGATCCCTGTGAACATTGTAAAAAAAGTAGTGAACGATATTATTAAATATGGTGATGTGAAACGCGGCTATATCGGTATCACCTATTCGCCCACTGACCAGCAGAACGAACAGACTTTGAGAGCGAAAGGCATTGCAGCCGACGCAGGTGTATATGTTTCAGGCGTTTCCAGCAATGGCGGCGCGGCAAAGGCAGGCATTAAGGCCGGTGACGTAATTACGAAAATAAACGGAACGGATATTACTTCGGTAAACCAGATGGGCGGTACTATAGCAAGCGCGCAGCCGGGTGATAAAGTAAAGTTAAGCTACCTGAGAGGCGGCAAGGAATATACTTCGGATATTACCCTTACTGAAAAACCGAACGAGGTTAAGATCAGCGCCAGCGGCGTTTTAAGCGATCAATTAGGAGTAGACCTGGCAAACGTGGATAGTAAGCGTGCGGCCCAGCTGCACATTCCGGGCGGCGTTGAGATCAAAAACATCCGGGCAAACGGATTATTGAGCAAGAGCCGTATCGACAAAGGATTTGTGATCACTTCTGTTAACGGGCAATCCGTTAAATCAGTTGACGAGCTGGCGAAGGTCCTGGCTGCCAGCAGAAGCGGCGCCGTACAGTTCAATGGTATTTACCCCGGGTACAGCGGACAGTACTCTTACCAGATCAACCTGAATGGCGATGGCAATGATGATGATTCCAGTTATTAGCAATCGGTGACATCTTATAAGAAAAAACCGTCTCAATAGAACTGGGGCGGTTTTTTTTTGGAACGGGTTGTAGGTTTCAGGTTACTGGTTGTGCGTGCACACACAAATTTTTCTAATTGTTCAGAAGCTGAACTTTTAATACTTATACTATTATTGTCCAATGCCACGAATTCACGAATACGCGCCAACGGCGCGATGAATTCGTGTTTATTTTCTTTGTTGACACGATAATAGATGAAGCATTCGTGTATTTGTGGCAGTTTTTAGATTTAGGCGTTCTCCTACTGGATCGTCCGTCTCATGATTCCGTTACAAAAAAAAGCGATACCTTGTAGAGAGAAAGGGGTGATCTTAAAAGGAAGCATCAGCGTAGATCAGCGAGAAAAATCCGCGCCGATCTGCGGGCCATTGCCGATCATGGTTTTAACAACTAAATAAACTTTACTATGAAGAAAATAGTAGCCCTCACCGATTTTTCAGGGAATGCCCGCCACGCGGCTGAATACGCACTGCAGCTGGTCAAAAAAGCACAAAACGGTGAACTGGTGTTGCTGCATACCTTTGAGCCTCCTGTATTGATGACGGATACAACCGGAGCCTTAGCGGCAGATGGTATTCCCAACCCGGTTAATTATTCGCTGCTGATGGAGCAGGCGGACCTGATGCGTAAATCTGCCGAAGAACAGATCAGTGTTGCTAAAAATGAATTGGAAGCAACCCAAGGCAGCGCAGCTACGACCATAGAAACCATTGTTGAAGAGGGATTCCTGGGCGATGCCGCCAACGAGATCTCCGGAAAAAAAGCAGCGGAGCTGGTGGTAATGGGGATAAAGGGAAAAACGGGACTGGAAAAAATTATCATGGGCAGCAATGCCCTCAAAGCAATTGGCACCATCGACGCGCCGCTATTGATCGTTCCGGATGGCGCGCCCATCGCCATTCCCGCAAAAGCAGCGCTGGCCTCTGACCTGAGTTTACTTACTCCGGAAAACCTGCAGCAGCTGCACGCTTTTTTAAATGCGATCGATGTTCCCTCTTTATCTGTTGTAAATGTAAATATGAACAAGAATGAAGCTATTAATGAAGAGCGGATCAGCGCATTAAAAGCACAGTTGTCTAAGCTTAATCCGGTTTTTCATTTTATGGAAGCGCCGCATATTGAAGCCGGCCTGGAAACTTTTGTTCAGGAAAATGCCATTTCGATCCTGATCTTTATTCATCATGAAAAGGGCTTTTTTGCGAACCTGTTCCACAAAAGCATCAGCAAACAGATTGCCTGGCATACGAC
>JAGIAQ010000093.1:14854-16939 GCA_017744795.1 Niabella sp.
GCATACGACGGTGCCGGTATTGCGGCTGAGAAATTAAAATATAATATAAAATCCCTTGTGGGTTTCCCGCTGATTTGCGCGGATCTTTTTCGCCGATCTACGCAGATTACAGAAGCGATGCACGAATGAGACTTCCTAACAACGAAGTTTTGAACCATTAAAGTTTTAAGCTCATTAAGAAAATCGCTTAATGCGATCTTAATTCTTAATGGTTTGTCATTTTGGGCAACGTTTAAATTGATGTGTTTGCGCTGCCGATCCCAGCGAGCTGACACCACATTACCGTTTTTCATAAACCAAAAACCCATAAGGCTCCATATTAAAATGTTTGCTGGAGGTAAAATCATTGGCAGCGCCGGTAAAAACATTTTTGAAAGAACCCGTAAGATGGGCATCATTGATATCAAATTGCAGCCCTTTCGCATCTGAAAAATTCAATACCACCAGCACCTCACTGGCACCGTTTTTTCGCAGGTAGGCAAGGATCCTGTCATCAGCGCTAGTTGTCAGCTTATAAGTTGTAACGGCAGGATCACCGCCCCGCAACGCGGGATTACCCGCATGAAGGGTCAATAGTGTTTTGTAAAAATCCGTCAGCGCCAGGCCTTCTTTACCGGCTGCATTCCCCGCCGGCCATGGGATCGGGTCTTTATCAAAAAACTTAAGCCGTTTGTCTTTTAAGGGTATCTCCTGTCCGCTATAAAGCAGCGGAACGCCGTTCCAGGTGCAGCTGAATACCGCCAGCGGTTTTGCCAGGTCGCCATACTTTTCATATTCGGTTCCGTTCCAGCTATTTTCATCATGATTACTGGTAAACCAGGCGCGCATGCTGGAGTCACCAATGGAGCTGTATTGTTTGAGCAGCTCAAATAAGCCGGCCAGTGGTTGATGCTGCTTAAAAAAATCTTCTGTCTGGTGCATCCATTTCCAGGAATAACTTGCATCAAAAACTTTTCCGTACTCCGGGTTTTCCAATTCGTCAAATTCCCCCAGCCAGAACAAAGGTTTCAGCGCGTCCAGCTGCGGGCGCGCCTCCTGCCAGAAGTCTACTTCTACCCAGGAAGCCAGATCACAACGAAAGCCATCGATGTCTGTATTTTGTACCCAGAATTTCATTGCATCGATCATTGCTTTTCTGAGCCCCGGGTTTTTATAATTCAATTCAATTATATCATCCATACCGCTGGCCGCATGAAAACTGCCATCACTGTCATGCAGATAATAATCCGGATGCGTCTTCGTCCACTCATGGCCCCAACCCGTATGGTTTGCCACCCAATCGATGATCACTTTAAATCCCATTGCATGCGCCTGCTGTACCAGGTGCTGAAAATCTGCTAATGTGCCAAACTCCGGATTAATGGCTGTATAGTCGGAACAGGCATAATAACTGCCCAGGGTGCCCTTGCTTTTTTCTTTTGCAATAGGCGTAACCGGCATAAACCAAAGCGTTTGCACGCCCATTTCTTTTAACCGGGGCAATGCAGCAGCAAAAGCGTTAAAAGTACCTTCGGGCGTATATTGGCGTACATTTACTTCATAGATATTGGTGGAATGAGCCCATTCCGGAGTTCTTTTGCTACCTGTTGTCATAACCGTTTGTTTTTCCTTCGAGTCCTTTCTTGGCATCAGTTTGCAGGATAGTGTGCCTAAAACCATTCCCATAACTATCGAAACCAGTAATAAATACAGGACTCTCATGCGATTTGTTTTGCGGAAGATAATCATTTAAGACTAATTTTGCGCCATGAAGCAGTTTGAGGTACCGGTTTTTTACAGAAGCCCGCTCATATCCAATATCAAAAGAAAAAGAAGGGCGGCGGATAAGCTAAAGAAAGATTTTTCCCCTACCCTCCTGGATTTTGGGGCGGTGCAAATTTACCTGGCGCGACATTTTGGTTTTTGTTATGGCGTTGAAAATGCTATTGAGATTGCTTTTAGAACGGTGGATGAAAATCCGGGCAAGCGGATCTATCTGCTGAGCGAAATGATCCACAACCCCCAGGTAAATGAAGACCTCCTGAGCCGGGGCGTGCAGTTTCTGCAGGATACGCATGGCAAACAGATCATTCCCTTTGAAGACCT
>JAGIAQ010000094.1 GCA_017744795.1 Niabella sp.
GGCTACGTTTCAATAACGAAAACCCCTGTTTCCTGTTTTTACCGGACAGCAGTGATTCTTTATTCTACATTCAATATCGATCTAAATTACAGTTCACTTTCCTATAATTTGCCGACAAAATGAAATAATTTTAAAAGGAGGTATTGCTACCTCCTTGTTCTAGCGAAAGAAACCTTCATTTCCTATACCACATCGTTTACTGTTTTTCAATTATATCTACAAACGGATCACAAGCCGCTATTGCAGCGGATCAAATGAGCCACCCCATTCTTTATTCTGCGGCAGCATATCCGGCTCTTGCGAGATCTGTGCCGGGTTCAATGCAAAGAACCAGTGGTTCAGGTCGAGCGCATATTTTTGATTGGCTGAAGTGTTCTGGTCTACGTTATCGAGCAACACAGCAGAAAAATTAGCCCGCACCGTTGCGGTCATAATATTGTCCGTATTAGCGGGAAGCGCCGCACCCTTGTTTAACATTAATAACATCGCTTTTCTTGTACCCTGGTTATTTAAAATATCGTAGCGCCTCCACCGCCGCAGGTCTCCAAAGCGGAATCCTTCATAGGCCAACTCTACCTGGCGCTCATTTATGATAGCGGTACGCAGGTCTGCCTGGGAAGATGCGGTAACCCCATAATTATTGCCGGCGCCTGCACTAATATTGGCCCGCTGGCGGATCTGGTATAAAACGCCAAGCGCTTCAGACGATTTGCCCAGTTCATTGGCGCACTCTGCATAGTTTAACAGCAATTCTGCATAGCGCATGGGCGACCACCAGCTTTTGGCCCCGGAGGCTACTTGAACCAATTGGTTTCTGTCCAGGGTAGTATCTAAGCCCTTACGTTCGAAAAAGCCGGTTACGCCCCCTTCATCACCATTTTGGATCAACGGAGAAATACCCTGGTAGGCAGCCGTTCTCATGGGAACAATGGAACTGGGCGTTGACGCGGCTTTCCAGGTCCAGGCATCCCAGTAGCTAAAAGATCTTGGCACTGTCATACCCAGTGTATTTACATCAGGTGTCGGGTAAACAGTACCGCCGCACCAAATAGTAGCATAAAAGCGGTCATCGCGGTTCGTATAAAAATCGGTAAGAAACTGTGCGTTATACGCGGTATTAGACAGTTGATTCCGGTCGAACTGCATGGGACTGCCATCCCGCTTGGGATAGGCCAGCAACAGCGATAATACCGGTTGGTCTACATTCGTATTTCCGTTGGTAAAAGGCAGGGGCCTGATGCCATTGAAATTCATATAATGATCCGGGTAATAATACTGGTTCACCATGATCTGCTCTTTATTAGCAGAATACCAGATGGCGCGATAGTTGGATAATAACCCGTAGCCGCCTGCATTTGCCGCATTCACAGCGTCCAGTGTGGCAGCGTAAGCCGCCTGCCAGCGGGCCTGATCGTTGGAAGGATTAAACAGCGGGCTGGCGTACCACATCAGGATCCGCCCCTTTAACCCTTTAGCCGCAACGCTGGTAATGCGGCCATAGTCGTTACCCGAAAAGCTGGCCGGCAATACCAGTGCAGCGCTGTCCAGGTCCTTAAGGATCTGCGCTACGCAATCCGAAGTTTTACTGCGCGGCACTTTTAAGGAAGCAGGGTTAGTGGGGTCTTGGGTGTGCAGGATCAGCGGTACTCCTCCTATCTGGCTTACCATTCCCCAATAGGCCCATGCACGCCAGAACTTGGCTTCGCCGGTCAGCTGTGCTTTGAGGCCAGCGCTAAGCACTGTGGTTGGAACAGTGGCCATTTGGTCTAAAAAATAATTGGTCTTATCAATATAAGTATACCCCAGGTTTGTGAAATTAGACGCCGGGTCAAGGATCCCCTGTAGATAATTACTAAGGTTCACCCCACTGCCGGAAACACCTTCGTCCGAACCAGAGCCGCTACCGATCGGCCATCCGGGCATCGAGCCTCCATATATGTCATTGATATAGGCCTTTATCATTACCGAATCCGTCCAAACGTTGCCAGGGTTAATGGCATTGGTATTCTGGTAATCTAATCCCTTTTTGCAGGATACAAAACCCAGTCCTACAAAAAGCAGTGCGATAAACGTATTCAAATTCTTCATAAAATTATTTTTTGTGTGACGTGATTAAAAAGTGATGGTACATCCTGCGTTAAATGATTTCACGATGGGGAATGCGGTGCCGCTTCCCATTTCGGGATCATAGAATTTTTTATTGAATTTGCTAATCACAAATAAATTAGATCCGGAGCCATAGAAGCGAATGCTCTGTACATATTTGCGATAGAATTTTGGAGGAATGGTATAGGAAATGTTCAGGAATTTTAACCGTAAAAAGCTGGCGTCGGCAAACCAGAAACTGCTGCCGCTATAGTTTACACTTTTTGTACCATCGTTAGTGCTGTACTGCTTGGGCAGCCAGGCGTTGGTATTGGTGGGTGTCCAGGACTGATCGTACCAGGCGCTCCACATCCGGTTCCATTCCACACCGCCATTCAGGTCGCCAAAGGAACGCCAGTAATTCACCGCACCGTTGAAAGTTGCGTATATAGCAATGCCCTTCCATTCAGCACCCAGGTTTAATCCCAGCACTACGGGGTTATTTCTTTTCCGGAGTACCGCGATGTCATAATTGTTAATAATACTATCGCCGTTACCCACGCCCCGGGCACTTCCCAGGTCCTTGTATACGAACTGGCCTACCTGGGCGGCATACCCGTTAAATTTATAACCAGGATGTGCAGCGTTCCAGGCATCCAGGTCGGCCTGGGTGCGGATCATATGATCCACCAGGTAACCGGTCACCATTGTAGTAGCGCGTCCATTGCCGATCTGGTTCTGGTAGTCATAAGTAACATTCTGATCTTTTGTTACAAACCAGGCATAGCCATAAGATCCTGTAAGGCCGCCGGTAAAGTTCACGGCGCCAAATTTCTTATTATAGCTAAGGCTTGCGTCAATACCCTTTGCTTTTTCCTTGCCATAGTTTACGGCGGGCAGCGAAAGACTAAAGGAGGGCGGTGTGGTTTGTATTCTTTGCCCCAGGATATCATAAGTATAGTTCTGCCAAACCTCCACCGTAGCATTAAAATGATCCAGGAAGGTAAGGTCTACTCCAATATTTTTATTAAAGTATTTCTCCCAGGTAATATTCGGGTTCACTACGCCACCGTATTGCAGACCCGCCCCCAGTGCTGGTGACGGGCTCCCAAAGAAGGAGTTACTTCCACCCTTATAGGAAGCCTGCCATTGCCAGCCCCCCACATTATCATTACCGGTAAGCCCCGCAGACACGCGCAATTTCAGCATTTGTATGCCGCGTACATTGCTGAAGAATTTCTCTTTTGAAATGATCCAGGCAGCCGAGCCCGAAGGAAAGAATCCCCAGCGTTGGTCGGGTGCAAAGTTCATAGAGCCGTTATATCTGTAAGTAAAGTTTGCAACGTATTTGCCGGCATAATCGTAGATGAACTGACCGATCCAATCCTTTCTTCCGTTCAAATAACCAACGCCGTAACTATTGGAAACGCCTTTAGTCGGTGAGTTATTAATAATTCCGGTGCTGGTGGCCGCCCACCATTGGTCGGTGGTGTACAAGGGGAAACCCTGTATCCAGCCATCAATACCGGCCCCGCTTGCTTCTGTTCTTTCATAAACCAGGTTACCATTTACATGGTGCTGGCCAAAGGAACGCGTGTAGGCTAATTGCAGGTCCAATTGTTGATCCTTGCTCCAGTTGGCTTGTTGCTCCAGCTGCGGTGTTTGATATGACAAGCGACTGGATACGATATCGGCATCCGTAATCCCCCACATCACCGGATCTGTTTGCTTTACCTGGTAATAGGTAAAGGGCTTGGTAAAAATTTTATTCTGATTATTCGTATAAGACTTCATAAAAGAAGCCTTGGCACTCAACCCTGGTATCACCGGCACTTTATAGGTAACGCTCAGGTTGGCTGTCGTTTTAATACCTTCCCCGTTATTATAACCTGCCGCCCCGTTTGCTTCTGCTGATTTATTAGTGATCCAGAAATAATCAATGGGCTTTCCACTAGTGGTAAAGGAAGGCATATAGGGCTGCCATACCAACAATTTAGAATACATATCCCCATCAACCGTTCCGCTGGGACCATAGGTCAAGTTGTCGTTCAACCCCATGCTTGCAAAAATGGAGAAATCCCGGTTCAGATCTGCGGTGATATTCGCCCGCAGGTTGTATTTTTTAAAGTCCAGGCTTTTCAGAAAAGACTGTTGATTCACATAAGAGCCGCCCACAAAATATTTCACTTTATCCGTACCTCCGGAAACGCTCACATTATGAGTGGTGGTTGACGGATTCCGGTACACGTCTTTCAGCAGGTTAAAACCATAACCCAGGCCGCCTCCGAAATCATGCGTGGCAAAATATACCGAATCGGCCGGCAACCAGGGGCAGCCCGCCGGTCCCGCAACGCCATATCCCCAGATCCGCGCATAAACATTGCCCCATTGCACGGCGCTTTCCAGTTCCATATTTTTACCCCGCACATCTTTACCGGCATTCACTGAATATTGTATCTGCGCTTTTCCTGCAGCTCCTTTTTTGGTGATCACCAACACTACACCACCTGCCGCCCGGGAACCATAGGCCGCAGTGGTAGCTGCATCTTTCAATACCGTAACATTGTCAATTTCATTCGGGCTCAGGTTATTAAAATCACCAGCGCCACTGATCTTTCCATCAATTACATAAAGCACTGGTGCAGCATTGCTGGAACTACCCGTCCTGATGGTAATAGAAGGCTGCGAGCCCGGAAGGCCATTGGGAGTGGACACATTTACCCCAGCCAAACGGCCTGCCAATAAATTTCCTGCGGAAGTAGTGGGCATTTCTATATCTGCCTGCGACATTTTCATAGACACCACAGATCCAGAAAGTAATTCCCGCTTTTGCGCGGTGTACCCCAGTACCACAACTTCATCCATTCCTCCCTGTTTGGGGTCCAGCTCGAAAACTGTCGTTTTTGCGTTAGGGGCCAGGGTTCTTGACAGATACCCGACCATGCTGATTGTTATCCTGCTTTTAGGAGAAAGGGATATTTCAAAATTCCCGTTCTCATCGGCAACCGTTTTTACCCTGCCGTTATCCTGCTCGATGGTAGCGCCAGGCAAAGGGGCTCCGCTGCCCGCGGCAACAACCTTTCCTTTTACTTTAATAGCGTCCTGTGCATAAGAAGCAACAGAAATAAGCATCATGCTCCATACGCAACATAAGGCCAACAGGCATTTCGTTAGTTTACTCATAAAAAAAAGTTGAAAAATCAATTACAAGTCGTTAGAACAATTATTATCAAAGTAAAGTTGCTTCATATGCGAAAGGAGAACAACAGCAGGTTTGACAACAATTGATGTTATTTTTGCATACTTTTAACAGCGCTATTGTTTTGTTATTAATAAACGTATTCTATATGCAATTCATATATGAAAACTTTACGTTCCCCCCGGATCAATCCTTTACCATACGGTCTGAATTTTTGGAAATAAAAAAATACCAGACTTTTAAAAGTCATGTAAATTTTGAAATTGCGCTAATTGAAAACTGTATGGGTAAACGGTTTATTGGCGATCATATTGAAGAATTTGAGGGCGCCGAACTGGTGCTGATGGCGAGCTACCTTCCGCATTGCTGGCAATACTATCAAACTATTGATTCACAACTACCACCCTATGCAACCGTGGTACATTTTTTCCCTGATTTTTTGGGAAAGGATCTGTTAGAGAAATCAGAAGCCAAAAACCTGAAACAGCTGTTTACTGATGCAACAAAAGGTATCCTTTTTACGGGCGATACATTGGCCCGGGCCAAGAACCTGTTGCAGGAAATGCTTTATGAAAAAGGATTGACACGATCGGCCTTATTACTTCAGTTGCTGGATACCCTGTCGAAATCAACTTCTCATAAGATCCTGAGCTCGCCCGGCTTTAACATCATCGAAAGCTCTAATGAAGCCAGTAAGATCAATATTATATTTGACTATATTTTCAAAAATTTCAGAGAAATTATTGAACTGGAAAAAGTGGCAGCAATCATCCCTATGTCAACCGCCGCCTTTTGCCGGTTCTTTAAATCAAAGACCAGTCGTACCCTGACCGATTTTATAAAGGAAGTGCGTATTGGCCATGCGGCCAAACTATTACTGGAAGGGAAACATAACGTATCTGAAGCCTGTTACGACAGTGGCTATAATAATGTTTCCAACTTTAATAAGCATTTTAAAGAGATCAAAGGCGTTTCTCCGAAGGCCTTTCTGAAGCAATACCTGCCGGCAGGGGGGGAAAGTTAAATAAGGAATATTGAACTCAAAATATAAAATGTAAAAGTAGATTGCGTTTCGAAAATGAAAATTTCTAATCTAACGCGATACCCTTTCCTATTCAATATTTCTTATTGAGTATTTTACATTTCCATGAGCATGAGATCCCTCCTCAGCTTCGCGGATGTCGGGATGACGTTTGTATTGGCAGATCACGTTCCAGGAACGAAAATCGCTAATCTAACGCGAGAGCTTTTGCATTCCTTATTCTGCATTTCCACATCTTCACATTTCTTCATTTTCAAATTTTCAAATTCTTATTTCTCATTTTCAAAATTATAAAACGGTTTTACCTCCACCCATTTTTGCCCTGGCATGGTTCCAGGAACGCCCTCCTGGTAGGTATTCATTAATTGATTCCATTCGGCACAACGCTTATTGGAAGCCTCCGCTATCCTCCCCATGCTATCTAAACTGGCTCCGGCGGGCACAAGAACCGACATTACAATAAGATGCTGATACCTTGACAGGGTAATTTTCTTATACCCTGCTTTTTTAAAACCGGCTTCCACCTCCGGCCAGATATGCTGATGATGATCGAGGTATTCCTGAAGCTTTTGATCGCCTGCGGCGATGTTAACCACAAAAACATGCTCTTCCATCTTTTGTCGTTTGCAGGAAGCCGCGGCAGCAAGCATGCCTAATACGATCAGGTAAAAGCAGGTTGTCTTTTTTATGTGCATCGTTTATAATTTTTTGCCACTGAAACATAGAAGCGGTGGATTTTCTGCGCTTTGGGGCCGGCAAGGCGGTGAAGCCATAAGTCTTAAAAGACTGAAAAAAAACTTCTCGTCTTTCCGGATTCCGGCTAATTATTTACCTCCCGGCTTTTTGGTCAGCTCCATTCTTTTCCGTCGTCGTTGCTATTGAATCACAATTAAAGTACTCAGCGTTTCTGTGTCTCGGTAGCGCGCTCTTTGTTACCGAAAAAGCCAGTAAATGGCCAGCATGATCGCCGTCAGCACCGCCCATCCCATCCATACACGCCCGTTACTCTTGCTGTCTTTACCCGTTTCCAGCAAAGACGGCAGCGGCGCGGCATCAGAGGCGGGCCCGGACAGCAGCGATACTACAACACCCACGATCAATAACCCAACAAATAAATACACCGACAGGATCAGGAAATGCGGCCAGAAACCCGGATGGGGAAAATTCAATACATTACAGATCCCCACAACCAAACAGATCCCACCGCCGCCGTACAATACCACTTCGGCGGCCAAACGGCTCATCCGTTTCCAGGTGATGCCCATAAGAAAAACGACTGATAACGGCGGCGCCAGTATGGACACCATTCCCTGGCTTAACTCAAAAAAGCCCTTTCCGGAACGGGAAAATAAAAACGCAATGCCCACTGCTAAAAAAGCCGCGATAATGGTGATCCATTTTCCGGTGCGCCGCATCGCCTTTTCATCCATTTTTCGAAAACGGCTGGCAACATCGAGGGTAAAAACAGTGCTGAAAGAATTCAATGCAGACGAAACGGTATCAATCAATGCCGCAATCAGCGCTGCCAGGCATAAGCCCAGTAATCCATGCGGCATCAGCTCTTTCACCAGGGTAATATAGGCGTTATCGGCCTGTGCGGAATTTCTGAATAATATAAAGCACATAATGCCCGGGAAAATAAAGATCAGTGGCATAATGATCTTTAGAAAGGCCAGGAACAAGGCTCCGTATTGCCCTTCTTTAAGATCCCTTGCCGCCAGTACTTTTTGTACAATCGTTTGATCGGTGCACCAATAATAAACAGCTACCACCGGGTATCCGGCAATAATTGCGATCCACGAGTATTCGGGGTCGGATGCCGGCCGGAACAATTTCCAGTAATGTTCAGGAACCGACTGTACAAAAGCATGAACCCCGCCAATCCGCTTCAATCCCAGGTAGGCAAGTACCACAGATGAAAAAATAATAATGAGGGACTGAAAAATACCGGTGCGCACCACGGCTTTTAATCCACCCACTGCGGTGAAGCTTGTGGCGATAACCAGGATCAGCAGGATCGAACCCATCAACGGCCAGCCAAATATTTGGGATATGATCAGGCCGCCGGCATACAATGCGCTGCCCAGCCAAACCAGCAGGATGGAAAGCAGGCTATAGATCGTTAAAAAATTATACGCTCCATTGCCAAACCGCAGTTTCAAAAACTGCGGCATGGTGTTGATCTTTGTAGCCATATAGTGCGGCAAAAAGAACATCGCCAGCAGTAATAAAAACACCCAGGCTAACCATTCAAAATTGCTGCCCACCACACCTTGCGAAAATCCAATACCGGCAAAGCCGATGAGCATTGACGGGCCTGCGTTGGCGCTGAACAGGCTGAAGCCGATCTGCCACCAGCGGAGCGTGCGGCCGCCCAGAAAAATATCCTTATTCCCCTGGGCTCCTTTTTTATTCAGGTAAAACCCAATGACCAGGAGCAGGATCAAATAAAACAGTAAAACCAGGTAATCAATGATTCCCAGAGACAGCTTTTCCATAAGCCCGTTACATATTTACCGATGGTTCATATTTTTCCACTTCTTTCTTGGTCCAGGTGCGTTGTATCATGATCTTGTTGTTTCGCTGCCAGTACTCCCAATCGATCCGGATCGGCAGCCCTTCAATTTCGGGCAAAATAAACTTTCCGTTTTCCCATTTAGGACATACCATAAAATACCGCTCCAACCCATGCATGAGCGAATACAAATATTCGACCGGCCAGTCCTCCGGAGCCGTTGTTAGCAGTGACGCCGTGTAAAGAGAATATCCGCCGGATGAAAAATCCAGGTTATGTTTCAGTGCCAGGTCCCGTACGTCCTGCCATTCCTGTACGCCACTCATCTGGGTAGGCACCGGCTGCAAATGTGCAACGCCGGCATTCACCAATGCGGGGAAGGTTTTTGCAGTGCGTTCGGACTCGCCATAAGCAATTTTAATGGCAGACTGCCGGCAAAGCTTTTCAATTTCTGCATAGGCTGCCGAGTGCATCGGTTCTTCCAGCCAGACAATATCCAGATTGCCTGTTTTGTCTATAAAATCCAGTGTTTGCGACAGCGACCAGATTTGGTTGGCATCAACCGCAAGCTGTACGCCATCACCAGCCAGTTTTCTTACAAACTTTACGCGTTCAATATCTTCATTCATCCTGGTGCCAAAATGACTGCCTACTTTGATCTTTATACAGCTTGCCCCTGCTTCCAGAAAAAGATTCACTTCTGTTTCCAGTTCTTTCAGGCTGTAATTGGTGCCGCCCCCACTGCCGTACATGTTCGTCCAGTTTCTTGGCGCATTCAAATACCGATATAATGGTTGCCCGCTGCGCCGGGAAGCCAGATCATGCAATGCCATATCCAGCTGGCCCAATACTGCTGCAGCCTGTCCCCGGAATCCTTCATTCCGGATAGACCAGTACAACTGGTAATATAGTTTACTATAGGAAGCATTGC
This sequence comes from Niabella sp., assembly GCA_017744795.1. Classification (GTDB taxonomy): domain Bacteria; phylum Bacteroidota; class Bacteroidia; order Chitinophagales; family Chitinophagaceae; genus Niabella. The sequence goes on from JAGIAQ010000094.1 coordinate 9,773, forward strand.
CGTTGTGAAACAGTATCGGGAACAAACATTGCTCTAAAATATTTATATAAGTGTTGAAAACCGGCGCCTCTCCTATATTCCCGCTTTCATCTTCAATAGTAAGAACAGATAATCCGAACCGGTTAAACGGCCCCATGGTAGCGTCCTGAAAAGGCGTAACCACCGGTACCGGTTCCAGTACTCTTATTTGCGCGCGAACAATACGAAACACCTCATTATCGATCTGATTCATGGCAGTTGCTCAATAATTTTTTATAGCGTGAATGATTTTATTATATAATTGTTCCTCCAACGGGCCCCGGGAAATGGCGTCAAGACTTTGGCGCAGCTCCGTTTGATTCGCCGGCCCCAGCACTAAATTTATAGGAAAAGGAATATTCTGTAAAAAACGAAGCGCAACCGATGACAGCGACAGTTGCTGTTCCCCTGCTATTTTGTTTACAGCCGACGCCGCAATAACAAATCGTTGGTCCAGCCAATCGGGTCTGGACTGCAGGAAAGGCTGAAAGTTCCGGCCCAGCAATCCCATATGCAAGGGGCTTGCGGCCCAATAACTAATACCTTTATTACAGCATTCAGGTAAGCTGGTATCCAACGCGTCCACACAGCAGGCGTTTAGCCGGTTGTATTCCATCACTACATCAAAAACACCGGCATTAAGGTACTTTAGGAACGAAGCAGGATAATTGCCTCCCAGGCCAATCTTTGCCGCGATCCCATTTTGTTTAAATTGAAGCATCGTCTCAACAGCAGCTTCTATTCCAGGTTCAGGAATAGCCGCCGGCTCATGCAGAAACAGGATATCAATAACCGGCACCCCGAGGGTCTCCAGGCTGCATTCCACACTCCTGGCCATTCCCGCCGGTGTATAATCATAAATACCCTGATCTGAAGCATAACTTTTCAAACGGCCCACTTTGGTGCTTACTTGTGGCCGGGAACCCTGCCATTGTTGCAACACTTTGCCCACCAGCAGTTCGGCATCGCCATAGGCAGGGGCAGTATCAAGCGCCACCACCCCTGCTTCCAGCGCATTGATAATGGTATGCTCCGAGATCAAAGGATCAACGGTACCCCAAACGCCGCCCAGCGCTGCGGTGCCCAAAATATATTTTTGTAAAAAATCAGACGAATGGCCGAACTCTTTCATATGCATCATCAATCCTGACTGTAAAGCTATTCTTTTTAAACAGGATTCGTACAGCCTTATATTGCTCATTTCTGATGCTATTTTGCCCTATTTAATCATCATCGTCTACAGCAGCTGTCTTCACAAAGGCACTTCGCAATGGAGCCGGCATGATGCTGTGCTCTCCTTTTACGGATTTCCAGATCACCTCGTTGAGAGGCCGGTCCGGAGCTCCGTCTGCTTTTGAAAAATCAAACTGTGCCGATTGCCGCGCGCTTTGGTTCCATACGGTATTGCGTTCCTGGATATCTATATTCGACGCGCGAACCGTATAGGGTGTTGTGTCGGGCGTTGCCTGAAAGCAGCTCCACATGGGCGTTGCAGCGGCATCATACTGGCTCATCGGCGCCAAACCCAGTATCAGTTCCATGGTACGGAGCATCGCTGCGGTTGTATACAGGGTATGATTTACCTGCTTCCGCTTAATAAACGGACTGATTACATAAGCAACGGAGCGGTGCGCATCCACATGATCTGGGCCATCCTGCGCATCGTCTTCCAATACAAAAATGGCGGATTCCTTCCATATGGAGCTGTGTGAAATATGATCGATCAACCGGCCTAGGGCCAGATCATTATCGGCAACCATTGCCACAGGGGTACGACTCCCTTTTGATAGCCCTGCTGTATGATCGTTGGGTAAATACACCGTATTAAAACGGGGCACGGCATTTATTTTTACCAGGGAATCAAAATCATGTTCAAATACCTGTTCCCGGTATACATCCTGTATCGATAAATTCCATCCCGGGTACTGGTGGCAATAATTAGCCAGGTCTTTTAATACCGGTAACGTAGGATACCCATTATCCATAAATTCACCGTAGTTACGGAACCGGATGCCGGCGCGGTGACAGTAATCCCAGATAAAACCTTTGGTGGGATTGGCCGCCGGCCTGCTTCCGTCAAAATCATAATTACCGCCCCGCCCGCTATAATTCGATGGCCAGTTTTTTTCAACAAAGTCGGTTGCATAGCCTGCCATCGACCAGTTGTGGCCATCGGCGCTTACTTCAGCATTTACATAAAAATTATCCAACAACACAAATTCTTCGGCGAGCGCATGCGCATTAGGTGTGATCCGTCTTCCAAAAATACAACGGCTGCTATCGCCATTTCCCTGTGGTAAATCGCCCAATACCTGGTCGTACGTACGGTTTTCCTTTAATACATAGAATATATATTTGATCGGAGACTCCATTCCCTTGTTGGTAGGTATGGGATTACCCTGCTCACCCGGAGCAGTGTGCTCTTTTTGTTTTGTATAAGGAGTATTAAGGTACACCTGCCGCGCGTAGCGATTTAATACGGGCTCAGCTGGCACGGGAATAACAGACAACGTTCCTTTGAACATGCTGCCTATATATTGCATAGGTTTGGTTGTGTCACTTTTTTTATAAAAGGCTTCGTGTTTGCCGCCATAAGGATCATTGCCGTCCGGATTGGCGAAGGACGACATTCCTTTGCCATTGGTCACCAGGATCCGGCTGCCCGCAACCCGTACGCAGGTAGGGTACCAGCCCGTAGGGATATATCCCCTGGCCCTGCTGCGGCCATGTGTTGCTACATCAAAAACGGCCAGACAATTATTGTCGGCATTGGCAATGTATAATGTTTTATTATCGGGAGATAAAGCCACACTATTAGTGGTGGACCCAATGGGCGCATCCGGGTATAGGGCTGCGTTAAGTGTTTCTATCACCTTTTTATTGCTGCAATTTATTACAGATACCGAGTTCGAATTGGCGTTGGCAACAAATACTCTTTTCCCATCGCGGGTAACCGCTATGTCAGTAGGATGATCTTCAACCCTTACAGAATCTGTGATCAGGCCACGCTGTATATTATACACCCATATTTTTTTGCCCCCCCAGGCAGAAATGTACAGTTCGGGTAATACGGGGTTCAGCGCACAGGTATAGGCTTCGGCGGAAAGTGATATTTTTTTGATCACTTTCATGCTGTGCACGTCACAAACGTATAAGGCATTATCTTCCTTAGTTACGACATACAGCCGCTGACGCTGATCATCAACAACTAACCCGGCCGGACTGATCTTATCCTTGGGCCAGGGGCGTCCCAGCGTAAGTGTATCTTTTACCTTAAGCTGAGCCTGTTGTAATGTGTACCGGACAATGATATTGTTATTTCCCCCTGAAACATACAGGTAGGGTGTGATTTTCCCAAAGCAAAGCCCCAGCCAGGCTGAGCTGATGGGCACTTGCTGCACCAGCTTTTGCTGTTTCAACGCTATAAGATCGATGGTATGTTTGCCATTCCCGTTATTGGTCACGGCCACATAATTCCCGTCCGGAGAAACAGCCATATTCAGCGGCAGATCACTGCTGAGCGGGATGGACATTCCCACCGGCGTAAGCGACCATCCGTTGGGCAGCTCCACTTTTACGTTAGTTGTTTGAGAAAATGTTACGCACCCCAGGAGCATAAAAGCTATAAGAAGAAGATCACGTTTTTGCATGAATACAATTTACATCATATCTATGATGCTGTTTAAAATTATATTTTACGTTTTATTTAAAGCCCGTGCGGATAATATTCACTTTCAAAACCGCCATCTTTATACAACTTTAAAATAGCAAACCCCGGAGGTGTTTCAAAATAATATCCCGGCCCGGCCGAATCCTTATCCCCTTTGCCCCACCAGAACCCGCTCATAGCACCATTGCAGCAATACCAAACGCCGTTATAAAAGGTTTTATCGTATAAATGATTGTGCCCGCTTAGCGAGGCCCTTACTTTATCTTTATGCTTATAAAAGAGATCTTTTAATTTCTTATGATCGGTATGATTGCCTCCTACTAAAATGGGCGTGGCGCCAAATGTAGGAAAGTGCGACATTATTAACGTAGGTGTGTTAGCCGGAGTTTGTTCGAGGTCATTGGCCAACCATTGAAACTGCTCTTCGTCCAGGGAAATATCATGCGTATTGTTCCCGTCCAGAATAATAAAATGCCAGCCGCCGCGCGTAAAGCTATAATACCGGTGCGGAATGCTTAACCGTTTTACTACGTAATCCTTCCCATACATGGCATCTTTTTTATCGGGTGCCGCCCACCAGGAATCATGATTGCCAATACAGCTGTAGATGTCGTATCCCTTGATCTGTTGCAAACAATCGTCCCATATTTGCCACTGCTCCGTTACGCTTTCTCTTTTTACATTACTGTAAGAAGCATCATTGATCGAGTCTCCTGTGTTCAGAAAAAAATCAACCTTTAATTTTTTGATTTTGTCCAAACATTCTTTGAACCGCTGTGGCGCGTTATCCCCGCTGCGGATATGCACATCGGTAATGTGCGCCAGCGTAAGCACCGGCTTTTCCTTTCGGGAGGCCGTTGTATTATTTAAACCAATTGACGCAGGAGCTGCTGCCAATACCGGCAGGCTTGCGAGGAATTTTTTTCTGTTCATATTCATAAAATAGAACAAGAGGCCCTTTCAATGAAAAAGCCTCCTGTAATTGTTGCATTAATTAATAAACACTACTGCCATCCAAAGGGCTGTTTTAATTTAGGATTCTGCGTTGTTTCTAAAACAGGAATGGGCAAATAATAATATTTGGGCTCCATAAAAGTGCGGGTGCCTGTTCCCGTAACGGTGGCGCCGCCATTCTCCCCGTTTTGAAGATATAGCGTTACGTTCTGATCCCCGAAAGCTCCCACTTTATAATAGATCAGGGTTTGCCCCAGCGTATTTTTTATTTTACTCTTATCATCAGGAATGGATGCGGCAGCGCCAATCAGGATAATATCCGGGACGCCATCTCCAGTAAGATCATATTGACCCAGACCGGGGAAATAAAGCCCCTGGGCATAGGGAGCGAAGCCGGTGGTTCCCGCGTGCCAGCGCAGCAGGTCATCGTAGCGTCGTCCTTCCAGGGCAAATTCTACCCGCTTCTCTCTTCTTATTTCCAGGATCAATCCCTGGTTGGGCCCTGCAACATCAGGGAATTTAGCCATTAGAACCGGGTCCGGGTTACCATTGGCAGCCACCATGTTCAACGCCGGCATGCCGGCACGGGTTCTTAATAAGCCGATCGTTTTGTCAACGTCCGCCTGGTTGATCGTACCTAATTCCGCGCTGGCTTCTGCATAGGTCAATAATACTTCTGCATACCGGATGGCCGCCACATCCACACTGCTAATAACGGTTCCGTCGGTACTGTTGTTATCAAACCCTTTCAATTGATGATACCCTGTAAAATTATTGCTCAACTTCTGTACATAAGGTATTGTTGCAGGAATTACCACTAAACCGGGGTACATATAGGTAGCGTACAACCGGGGATCCCGGTTTTTAAATTCGTCTACAAACTGCAGCTGCTGGTAATTGGGATTATCAGTAAATCTTGTTCCATCCTTCATCAGGTAGGTTTGCACCAGGTCGCGCGAGGGCGATTGTTCGTAGTCCAGTATCCCAAAGTTCCCCGAACTTGAAACCTTTTTTGATGCATCATAGGCGGTGTTCAGGATCACTTCTTTATTTGAACTCAGGTCGTCGCTGTTAAACAGGTCAGCATACTTTGCGGTCAGCGAAAATTTCCCCGAGGCCATAATATCGCTGGCTTGCTGCTGTGCCAGTTGCAGGAACCGGGGGGCAGTGGCTTGCAGATTCAATTCCGGATGGTATTTTCTATACGTGCCCTCAAACAAAGCCATACGCGCGTACATCGCTTTTACGGCCCACAACCCCGGTGTTCCGGCAGGTACTTTTTCCATTACATTGGCGACCGCAAAATCCAGGTCTTTGAAGATGCTGTCTACCACCACGGTGCGCGGGTCGCTGGTCTTGTATAGCATGGCAGAATCTGAAGGGCTAACCGCATGGCTATACCAGGGAACGTCTGAATAGTTCTTTACTTTATCCAGGTAAAATTTTGCCCGGTAATATCGTGCCAATCCTGCATAGTGGTTCTTAACGGCATCGGGCAAATTCGCCTTGGCGTAATTATCCAGGAAATAATTAATAGTCCTTAACCGGCCCCAGCCCCAGTTATTAGGGGTATTTTGAGCGCTTATATTACCGCTCATCAGGTTTTTCATATTTACATTACCTGTGGTGGCGTAGTCATCTGTTGACTGTTCGTCCCCGTTCACATATATTGAAGAGCCCGGTTGATCCAAAAGACCGTTGATATATAATGACAGATCGCTCTCTGTATTAAAATAGAGCTGCGGAGCAATAATAGTTTGCGGGTAACGATCTAAAAAGCTCTTTTTACAGGAGCTTGCCAGGACTACCAAGACGATGATTGTAAAATATTTTTTCATCTGTATATTTTTATAAAAGCGTAATTAAAAATCAAGATTTACCCCAACAGAATATTTTCTCTGATAAGGATAAGCCCAGCCATAACCATCAACAATGGATTCGGGGTCAACGAATTTTTTGATCTGGGAAAACTCGAACAGGTTTTCACCGGTGAAGAACACCCTGAAACGGGATATACCAAACCGGTTGATGAGGCTGTGTGGCAAACTATATCCT
>JAGIAQ010000095.1:0-13945 GCA_017744795.1 Niabella sp.
GGTTGTAACTGCCGTTCCAGGCGATCAGGTCGCTGCCAAAATCTTTTTCTGCGCTTCCGGTAACGCGGATCACCTGTTTTGATCTGAACTTGTACTTATAGGCGCCTGCTATTAAAAGGCCCGCAAGAATAATACAACTTCCAAGGATTATTAAGCCTAAAAAATTCTGGTTCCCTGATCCGGTTTTTGGACTGGTGTTTTCTGTGCTCATAGTTTTTTATTTACTGTAAAAGTAGGAAATCCGGTTTAATTGGCAAGCTCTATCATTGCTTCCAATTCCTGCTCCAATAACTGATCGCCTTCAAAGCCTACCGCTTTAAATTTTATATTACCGTCTTTGCCAATTACAAATTTTGTTGGGATGCCTGATACATTAAACTGGCTTACTACTTTACTGTCATTATCCAGCAACACCTGAAAATCGTATTTCATTTTTGTAATAAAATCGGCAGCATTCTTTTGTTTATCGTCTGCATTTTCCCAGGTATCTACGAATAAGAATTTGACATCGGGGTTGTCTTTATACCTGCCTACCATTTTATTCATGGATGGAAAGGACGCTTTGCAGGGGCCGCACCAGGTGGCCCAAAAATCAACGACTACCGTTTTTCCTTTAAAATCTTCTATGTTCACTTTTTTGCCGGACAGGTCGGTCAGCATAAATTTTGGTGCGGCATCGTTCAGTTTCTCTTTAGTAAGTTTTTCAATCATTTTCAGTTTGGCGTCCTGCTCCAGATTGCTTAGGTAGGTATCATAACCATCGGCTGACGTATGTTGTTTTATATAGGCCCGCTTCAATACGTCTTTAATTACATCATTTGCTTTTCCGTCTTTCACAAACTGTTCCAGTTGTGGCCGATAGGTTTGAGCAGCAAGGGCTTTTTCTGCCAGCAGGGCATAGGTGCTGTTGTTGTCAGTATTCTGGCCTTTATTGTAAGTTAGTGCTGCTTCTTTGGCATAAGGAATTCCGGCTTTGTAACGGCCTGTTTTGTATAGCACCATTGCATAGGTGTCGGAAAAGCTGGCAACAGTATTCTCCCTTGCATTTGCCCAATCCTCATTTAGCATCATTTTGGGTTTGGGCTGCGAGGGCTTTTTTAATTCAGCACGTGCATAAGTGATTGCTGTTTTGGAAAGCGTTGTTGCACAGGCCAGGTTTGCGCTGTCTTGTTGCATCTTCCATGCTGCGGAATTATACGCAGTCATTTTATCATTGATGTCTGCGATATTGGCAACCGTACGTTTAAATGCTTCCCAGTCTTTCTTGTCAGCATAAAAACCGGCTATGCGCGATTTAAGTGATCTTGCCAAATTGCTGTAGCCCGATGTGCTTTCTTCGCTGGCCGCCATTTTTTGAACGGCATTAATTACTGCTTCTTTTTCAGCACCTGAATTGGCAGCGTTGAATTGGGTATAGTAGTCCTGTGGCGTCTGCTTCTTGTTTGGATATTTTTCTTTCTTCAGCTTTGAAATAAAGGACGATTGCTGCGGCAGGCGGGCAATGTCATAAAAACTGATCAGCCGATCATAGTCATTCTCTGTTTGAAGGCCCGCTTTAACTTTTTTTTCTATTTCCGCCAGAACGGCTGTTACGCCTTTCTGTTTATCAATTTTGTAAAGAACGGAAAGACGGCCGCCTTGTATCAGATCTGTTCTGTCTGGATAAAGCGCTATTTCTTTGTCATAATAGGCAAGCGCTCTTGCAGGGTTGTTTTTCATTCCGAAATACCAATCACAAAGGCTGGTATTATTGAATATCGCGGCATTTGAAAAAGAGCTTCTTTTAGGTTCGTTACCTTTATAAACAGGAACAATGTAGCCGCTATCTCCGTTATTATCTCTTTTATCGCCCGATTTAAAGCCAAAGACCAGGAGGTTAACAGACGTATCAACCGGCAACGAACCGGTAAACCTGTCCTGTTCTTTTTTTAAGGTCAGGTCCTGCAACTCCGGACCACCAGATCCCATCTTCAAAACATAGGCGGCAGGTATTTTATCTGTTCCTTCCAGGTCCCCTCCGGGTATATAGGAAAAGTTGACTGTTTCTCCGGCTTGCGGGTGCTCGGGTTTGAGGGTCAGGTTGGATTGCGCAAAAATAGGGGCGGAAACGGCCAGGGCAACAAGCAATAAAAGGTTTTTCATTGTAACTGATTTGGTTGACTGCTAAAGCGAAAGTTTTTCCAAATGTAGCTAAGTTTTCTATCTGATTGATAAAGCGCTTTTCTTTTTCCGGATTAGCAGGTTTAAAGACATTTTTTCACAAATAATTTACAATCGGGCGGTTATCTATTGCGCGGTTTATGCGTCTAAAAGGTAGAAAATTGAATAAAATGAAAAGCTATTGCATCAAACTCCTGGCATTGCCCGTTTTGGCGTTGGTATTACTGGCTAGTTGCGGACCAACAGCCCATATTGAAACGTCTCAAAATGCCAATTTCGGCCGGTACCGGACTTTTGCCTGGGCGCAACCCAGGGATCGCAGGGGAAGACCTTCAATGATGGAAGATCAGATCAAAGCGGCTATTACGGACCGCCTGGAGCAGGTTAAGGGTATGCGGGAGGTAAATAATAATCCCGATGTGATCTTAAGTTATGATGTCCTGGTACAAAGAGGAAGCCGCGTTGTTTCGGACCCGATGTATGGGTGGGGTGGTTTCAGGACTTTTTATAACCCCTACCGCGGCCGCATGTACAATGTATATTATCCTTCTATGTTTATGGGGTATGATAACTATGCCGTACCCACAAAAGAAGGAACTATTACCATTACAATGGTAGATTCCAATACGGACGAAACCGTTTTACAGGGGTGGGCGACAGATGAGGTAGACAGCCACAGGATCTCCGGAAGGGAAATTGACCGGATCGTGGATGCCATTTTCAGAAAATGGGAATCAACTAACCGGTACAACAATACGTATCGCGGCAGCAGGAAAGGATATGATCGTTACGGGAATATGCACTAGTGTTATGTTAGATGTAACCTGGGATATCGCCCCGGGAGTCGTGAAACGATAAACGTGAATTACCGGCGTTTCATCTTTGACATTTCAGGATTTATTTAACGCTGATAAATGTATTAAAAAATAGTAGTTTGGTTTGGTAGTTACAACAGGGTCCCCGTTATTTTTAGCGGAGACCCTTTTTTAGTTACAAGTTTCAGGTTGCAGGTTATTTAGACGTGAAACGATAAACGTCAAACCAGAAACAATAAATTCGTTTATGATTCCCAGGCCAGTGCACTGGCACCGAGGATGGCGGCATCGGCTTCTTTCAGCTCGCTAAATACCAGTTTTACTTTATTTTGGAAGATGGGGAGCAGGTTTGCTTCCATATGTTCACGGGTGGGCTTCATAATATAATCGCCCGCCTTTATAACCCCTCCAAAAAGGATGATGGCTTCAGGGGAGGAGAACATGATAAAATTTGCCAGCGCTTCGCCCAGTATCTGCCCGGTATACCGGAATACTTCTTTGGCTGTTTCATCGCCTTTCTCCGCCACTTCAAATACTGCACGGGAATCGATCTTGTCTTCAGGGATCTCATTTAAAGCTGAATGAATATTTTCTGCTCTGAGTTTTTTTGCCGTTATCGAAATGCCGGTGGCTGAACAATAAGCTTCCAAAGATCCGTGCGCTCCGGTGCTCCAGTGCTTGCGGCCTCCGGGGCGCACAATGATATGTCCCAGCTCGCCTGCAAACCCATCGTGTCCGTAGATCATTAACCCGTTTGAAACAATGCCGCTGCCCACACCGGTGCCCAGGGTGATCATGATAAAATCCTTCATGCCCCGCGCGGCGCCGTAAAGCATTTCGCCCATCGCCGCTGCATTGGCGTCATTGGTGAGCGTGCAGGGGACTCCAAATCTTTCGGTGATCATTTTTGCGATGGGGATCACACCGCGCCAGGGAAGATTTGGCGCGTATTCGATAGTGCCCGTATAATAATTGCCGTTGGGCGCGCCCAGGCCAATCCCTTTTATTCCGACAGATTCATATTTTTCAATGATCGGGGATACCGCTTTGTGAAGCCCGTCAATAAATTCTTCAATCGTGGGGAAGGCGTCTGTTTTAATATCGCCTTTATCCATGATCTCGCCGCGGTGGTTCACGATCCCATACTTGGTGTTGGTGCCACCAATGTCAATACCAATTGCCAACTCTGTTGACAGGTCAATTACGCCCATATCATTTTCCATTTTTCAAAAAAAATTAATGCCCGCTTCCGGCAGATTTTACGTCATAGTCGATCCCCTGGTTCTTCAATGTTGCTTTGGCTTTTATGGCGTAAAAGGCAAGATATGCAAAACAAAGGGCGCCTAATATATAGCTGTATTTTATTCCAATAGCGCCGTCGGCCATTTTCCCCTGCACTACAGGCAGCAGGGCCCCACCCAGGATCATCATCACCAGCAGGCTGCTTCCTTCATTGGTGTGCTTGCCCAATCCCGCAATACTCAGCGTGAAAATACAGGGCCACAGGGTGCTGCAGAACAAGCCAACGCTTATGAATGCAAAAACGCTCACCATTCCTGTTGTAAGCATTCCAATGCAAAGGGCTGTGATGCCCATTATGGAGTAGATCAGGAGCATTCGCGCCGGACTGTCGGCGCTTAATATATTGCCCAGGATCAGCGCCACAATTACAATTGCATAATAATAAAAAGGCGTTACATCATGCCCTGCGATTTTATTTACAATAATGTAAACAGCAAAAGCCAGGTAAGGCATAAAGAAACTTAATATTTTTTTGGCCCCGGCCTTTAGGTTGAAGGCGCCAATGGAAGCCGTCCAGCGCCCCATCATCAGGCTGGCCCAATAAAGAGATACATAGGGGGCAACGTCTTTGGTCAGCACGCCCATATCCTTTTCCAGGTAGTTGGGCAGGTTGCTGGCGGTAGCCACTTCCACACCCACATAAACGAATATAGCGATCATCCCCAGCACCAGCTGCGGGTAATTAAATACCGAAGGCCTGTCGGTGGCAGCTTTGGCGCCCGTATCGGCGCGATCGCCGGCCTGTTCCGATTCAAATGCATCTTCTGCATTGGCTGTTTTCTCTGCGTCAATCTTATTCGGCACTGAAGAAAATCTGAAAAGAATAGCAACCACCAGGAACGCAGCGCCCAGGATCAGATAAGGGATCTTTACGCTATCGATACTTGCATGATCGGATCCGCCTGTAACGCTGCCGAAAATAGCAAAGCTCACCAGTAAGGGACCGATGGTGGTTCCGAAATTATTGATACCACCGGCCATGCTCAGGCGCTGGGAACCGGATTTGGGATCGCCCATTACGATCGCCAGCGGATTGGCGGCAATCTGCTGCAGCGAAAATCCAAGGCCCACAACAAATAAAGCTGTCAGCATTAACGCATAGGAAGCGCTGTTGGCAGCAGGGTAAAAAATAAGGGCGCCAATGGTGGAAATGATGAGCCCGTACGTGATACCATTTTTATAACCGATCTTATTCAAAAGGTCGCCGCCTATCGATTTGGAAACGGCAAAATAAATAATAGAACCAATGGTATAAGGCAAATAAAACGCGAGGGTGACCCACTGACTTTCTACCTGGGATAAATTAAAAGCGTGTTTAAAAACAGGGATCAGAATATCATTGCTGGCAGCAACAAATCCCCAAAAAAAGAAAACTGTAATGAGCGTACCAAATTGGGACCACTTAGTTGCTTGATTACTCATATCAATCGTTTATAAGTTTTATTTAGGGGTAAATGTAAATAGTAATCGGGTAAATAAAAATTTTTAATTGTTTTTGACCAAACCCTGTGCATTCATAAAATATGCTTACATTAGTAACGGAAGAAAACATATTTATGGAAATAATTCACGTTTCGGCAGAGTGTTACCCAATGGCCAAGGCCGGGGGATTAGGAGATGTTGTGGGCGCGTTGCCCAAGTACCAAAATGAGCTGGGGCATGTTGCCAAAGTAGTGATGCCGATGTACCGCACTAAATTTTTATATCAGAATGAATGGGAGCTGGTGCATGAGGGTGGTCAGGCTTTGGGAAACGAGTGGTTTAAATATAGTATTATAAAGGAGAAAACCAATAAGCTGGGGTTTGATCTGTACCTGGTTGATATTAATGGTAAGCTGGACCGTGAGCGCATTTACGGCTATGATGATGATACCGAGCGCTTCGTTGCCTTTCAACTGGCCGTTTGCGACTGGTTGAGCCGCTGGCAACATAAGCCGGATATTGTTCATTGCCATGATCACCAATCCGGGTTGGTTCCGTTTATGATGCGCCATGCCTATGCCTTCCGCTACCAGCTGGCTAATGTGCCCTCTGTTTTTACGGTGCATAACGGGGAATACCAGGGACAGTTTGGGTGGGATAAATATTATTATATCCCCGCTTATGATTCCTGGAACCGGGGCCTGCTGGATTGGGATAATGCCATTAATCCCATGGCGTCGGCCGTTAAATGCGCCTGGAAGGTTACTACGGTAAGCCCGAGTTATATGGATGAACTGAAACATTCAGCGAACGGGTTGCAAAATCTTTTTGAATATGAAAAAGGAAAAAGTATTGGGATCATAAATGGTATCGACAACCAGGTATGGGATCCGGAGACCGATTCGTTTATCGTTAATAATTATAATACAGAGCTTGTTAACACCGGAAAGGATAAAAATAAGCTGGAGCTTGCCGGGCAATTTGGGTTAGATCCCGAAAAGCCGCTGATCACTTTTATTGGCCGGCTGGTGGGAGAGAAGGCGGCAGACCTTTTGCCGGATGCTATTAGCCAGTCTGTTTATCAATACCAGGGCAAGGCTAATTTTTTAATATTGGGTTCCGGTGATCCCTGGATCGAAGAACAGTTAAGCAATATGAACCAGCGGTTCAAAGGATATTTTAACAGCTATATCGGATACAACGAAGCACTTAGTCATTTAATGTATGCCGGCTCTGACTTTTTGCTGATGCCCAGCCGTGTGGAGCCCTGCGGATTGAACCAGCTTTACGCGCTGCGTTACGGAACGGTACCGATGGTGCGTAATATAGGCGGACTTAAAGATACAGTAGTGGATTATGGCGATAAAGATGGCTTTGGGATAAAAATGGAACAATCCAGTGTAGGGGATATTGCGTATTCTGTGGGAAGGGCCATCGATCTTTACAATAATAAGCACGATTTATATAACACAATGCGCTCTAAAATGATGACGATCGATCATGGCTGGGATATGTCGGCTAAGCAATATCTCGGACTTTATGAATCGCTGCTCCCTGGTGAATAAATATTATCGGATTAACTGTTTCCGGCTTATACTTAATATATTAATACTATAAACTATGTCTTTTTCAAATGAAATCGTTGCCATGATCCTGGGCGGTGGCGCCGGTACACGACTAGCCCCTTTAACCAGCAACCGATCAAAGCCTGCTGTTCCCATTGCAGGAAAATATCGCCTGGTAGACATTCCCATTTCTAACTGCATCAACTCCGACATTCACCGGATGTTTGTGTTAACACAGTTCAACTCTGCATCGTTGAACAGGCACATTAAAAATACCTATCGCTTTAGTGCGTTCAGTGATGCTTTTGTAGATATTCTTGCCGCCGAACAAACGCCCGACAATCCTACTTGGTTCCAGGGTACTGCCGATGCCGTACGACAGAGCTTACGCCACCTGGCTCCTTTCCCCAGTGAATATGTATTGATCCTTTCGGGCGACCAGCTTTACCAGATGGATTTTACAAAAATGCTGAAAAATCATAAGGACAGCGGCGCGCAGATATCCATCGCCACGATACCGGTGGGCGACAGGGAAGCGCCTGAATTCGGTATTCTGAAGACCGACGAGAACAATATGATCAGTTCCTTTATTGAGAAGCCATCGAAGGATATACTGGGTGAGTGGACAAGTGATACCGGTCCTGCAATGCAGCAAAAAGGACGGAACTACCTGGCATCGATGGGTATTTATATTTTTAACCGTAAGCTATTGCTGGACCTGTTATTGAAAAAACATCCGGATGCTACGGACTTTGGAAAAGAGATCATTCCTTCTTCTATAGATGAGTACCAGGTAGCCAGCTTCCAGTATGAAGGGTACTGGACTGATATTGGGAATATTTATTCCTTTTTTGAAGCCAACCTGGAACTGACTTCCGACATCCCTGAGTTTAATTTATTTGATAATACCAAGTCCATTTACACCCGCCCCCGGATGCTTCCGCCCGCAAAGATCAGCGGCACTACTCTGGAAAAAACGGTCATTGCCGAAGGATGTATTATTAATGCTTCGCGGATCGAGCACAGTGTTATCGGCATCCGTTCGCGGATCGGATACGGGTCAACTGTGGTAAGCTGTTACCTGATGGGGAGCGATTATTATGAAACCATCGAAGATATCAGCCGCGATCAGAACAAAGGGGTACCACCTATCGGAATCGGCCGCCGCTGTTATCTGCGCAATTGTATTATTGATAAAAATTGTCGCATCGGCGATGATGTACGGCTGAACGGTGGACCGCACCTGGAAAATTCTGATCACGAACTGTACACAGTAAAAGACGGGATCATTGTGGTAAAAAAAGGCGCCATTATACCCGACGGATTCGTTATTTAAAAACTTTTAAAACGAAAGGACTGGTTTCGCGACCAGTTTTTTTCAAAATATTTTTTAATGTGTATTAAATACATATTAAATTTGCATTTTAAACCGATTGCCGATGTCAATAACAATAAACGATTCAAAGCCGAGGTTATCTTTTGCTGAAATAGTGAATATGAGCGTTGGTTTCTTTGGGATCCAGTTTGGGTGGGATCTGCAGCGGGCCAACATGGGACGTATTTATGAGAACCTGGGCGCTAATCCAGACCAGGTGCCGTTGCTGTTCCTGGCCGCGCCGCTTACCGGCCTGCTGGTGCAACCCGTTATTGGCTACCTGAGCGACAGAACCTGGCACCCCCGCTGGGGCCGGCGGCGACCTTATTTTATGATCGGGGCAGTGATCAGTTCCCTCGCCTTGGTATTGATGCCGCACAGCAGTGCTTTATGGATGGCTGCGGGATTGTTGTGGGTGCTGGATGTTTTCGGGAATGTGTCGATGGAGCCTTTCCGGGCTTTTGTTACCGATAAATTGCCGGACAGCCAGGTGAACCGGGGCTTTATCATGCAGAGTTTTATGATCGGGCTGGGGGGGAGCATTGCATCGGCTTTGCCGTGGTTAATGCGGAATGTTTTTCATTTTAATAATACGGCACCACAGGGAACGATTCCTGAAAATGTGCAGTGGTCCTTTTACCTGGGCGCGTTCTTTTTTATGGGCTCGGTGCTGTACACGGTTTTTACTTCTAAAGAATATCCGCCGGAGGTGTTAGCTGATGGCAATGGGGCCGATAAGGAAAACAGGAAGGAGCACCGGAACGGCTTTGCAGAAATTATGGATGCCCTGAAGAATATGCCATCTAAAATGCGGGCCATATCAATCGTTCAATTTTTTACCTGGCCCGGTCTGTTCCTGATGTGGTTTTACTATACCACTGCGGTTGCGATCAATGTCTTTGGCGGGAAGGACGGCAATGATCCTGTATATGCCGCCGGGGCTG
Source organism: Niabella sp. (assembly GCA_017744795.1). Taxonomy (GTDB): domain Bacteria; phylum Bacteroidota; class Bacteroidia; order Chitinophagales; family Chitinophagaceae; genus Niabella. Next base: position 9,584 of record JAGIAQ010000095.1, read on the forward strand.
ATTTTGGGAGTTTGACCCTGGCGTATTACAGCGTAGTTACTTTTTTGTTTGCGTTGGTGCTGCCGTCCATTGCGGATAAATTAGGCCGGAAGGCAACCCATGCGTTGTGCCTGGTAGCCGGGGCAATTGGCCTGATAAGTGTAGCCTGGGTGAAAAATAAATATATGCTGTTTGGGTGCATGACCGGCGTTGGCATTGCCTGGGCCAGTATTTTGAGCATGCCTTATGCTATGCTGAGCGGAGCGCTGCCGCGGAATAAAGTAGGGGTGTACATGGGCATCTTTAATTTCTTTATTGTGCTGCCGGAGATCATTGCTTCGCTGGGGTTTGGCTGGCTGATGCGGAATGTGCTGCATAATGACCGGCTGCTGGCCGTGCAGGTAGGCGGGGGGCTGATGATCCTTGCGGCGGTTATTTGTTTTGTGTGTGTGAAGGAACGCTAAACGCGCAATGCCGAACGCTCAATGCTGAATGCAGATCCCTGCAACCACTAACCTGTAACCTGCAACTGGCTTCGCTCAATTTTTTATATCATGAAAAGAATATATTGTTTTTTTACAGCGTTGTTTTTGGTAACACTTGCCAATGCACAATTCGAACTGTATCCCTCCAACTGGTGGGTGAACATGAAATGGAATAAGGTGGAGCTTTTGGTGCGTGCGGGGGAGGATATAAGTACCCAAAATGTAAGCCTTGTTTATCCGGGTGTGAAATTGAATAAGATTTCAAAATTTTCGAATCCGCATTACCTGGCGCTGGAGTTGACGATCAGTCCGGAAGCAAGGCCCGGAACGGCTAAAATAAAAATAGGGAAAACAACCCTGGACTGGCTGCTGAAAAGCCGCAGGGCCGGTAATGGGCGGGCATTTGCGAATGGAGTGACTGCTGCGGACCTGGTGTACCTGATTATGCCGGATCGCTTTAGCAACGGCGACCCTTCCAACGACCGTATACCGGGCATGCGGGATCAGTCACTGAACCGCGATTCTGTTTTTGAACGCCATGGCGGCGATCTGAAAGGCGTACAAAATCATCTGGACTATTTAAAAGATCTGGGCATTACTGCTATCTGGCTAAATCCCGTTATAGAAAATGATATGCCCGACCGGACCGAGCATGGTTATGCCTTCACCAATCATTATAAAATTGATCCGCGCATTGGCGGCGCCGCGGCGTATAAAGATCTTATTAACGCAGCGCATGCAAAGGGAATGAAAATAATACAGGATGCAGTGTATAATCATACCGGCCTGGAACACGTTTTGTTCCGGGATCAGCCGGACAGCACCTGGTTTCACCGCTGGCCAAAATTTACACAAACGAATTATAAAGATCAGGCCATCTTTGACCCGCACGGATCTCAAATTGATAAAAAAATTATGCAGGACGGCTGGTTTGTGCCTACCATGCCGGATTGGGATCAAAGCAACCCTTTTGTACAGAATTTTTTGATCCAGCATGCACTTTGGTGTGTGGAGGAGTTTGGTGTGGACGGGTGGCGCATTGACACCTATGCCTACAACGATCTGAATTTTATGAACCGATGTAACCAGGCGCTCTATGATGAATACCCGCGGATCAGCATTTTTGGAGAAACCTGGGTACACGGCGTGCCCAACCAAAGCTATTTTTGTCAGAACAATTATGCCATTCCTTTTAAAAGCAATCTGCAGGCCACCACGGATTTTCAATTGTTGTTTTATGGTATTATTCCGGCGGTTTCGGAACCCTTTGGCTGGACGGAGGGCGTAAGTAAACTTTACACAACACTGGCGCAGGATTTTGTTTATAAAGATCCCACACGCGAAGTTATTTTCCTGGATAATCATGACCTGCCAAGATTTTACTCCGTTGTTAATGCGGATACCGCCAAATACAAACTGGCCTTGGCCTGGTTACTAACCTGCCGGGGTATTCCGCAACTTTATTATGGTAGCGAAGTGCTGATGGAAGGCACTACCAGTCCCAATGACGGGCAGGTACGCAAAGATTTTCCCGGAGGCTGGGCTGGCGATAAAATCAATAAATTTACGGCAGCAGGGAGAACGGAAAAGGAGAATGCGCTGTTTAACTATATCAGAACGCTGGCTAATTTCCGTAAAAGCTCTTCCGCGCTTACAACAGGAAAGTTAATGCAGTTTGCGCCTTATGATGGGGTGTATGTTTATTTTCGTTACGATCAGCAGCAAACTATTCTATGTGCAATGAACACCAATAAAAAGCCTGCTACGATAGCCTTAAACCGTTTTGCAGAGCGGCTGAACGGATTTCAAAAGGCACAGGATGTTGTTACCGGGCAGATGATAGTGCTTCAGGATTCATTAACCCTGCTCCCGATGTCGGACCGGGTGCTGGAGCTGAGGAGATAAGCTTTGCTCTGTTCTGCTATGAATTATCGACCGAGCTGTCACAGTTAGTTGAAATCTATATTCCTCAAACAAAAAATGCCCGTTATAAAAAAGTCTGCCAAATAGTAGGCTGCAGATATTTGGTTCCATCCTTACCCCAGGACTTACTCAGGTCTACCAGCGCCTGCATAATTTCAGTATCCGTTTTTTTCTTTCCTTTTGAAGGAGGTGCAACGGCCCCATTGGTTAAGGTAAGGGTAGTGGCCACCCAGCTTGTATACAGTCGGGGGATGGTAACACCTAATATCATTCCCGGCAGCCCGTGCAGCCCCATAGGCCCTCCACTTGTAGTTATTTCGTCGGTATAATAAGCAAATACATAAACACTATCGAATAAAACTGCAGTGGCTTTGCGACAGTTAAACCCCGCTATGATGCGCTGATCGTTCGGACTGATCTTCCAGTTAATTTTTTTTAAAGGACCTGATATCAGGTAGTTATCATCCAATACTTTTAAATTGGTAAAAGTGTTGGCGACGTAATTATTATACCAGATATTATCCTCCTGGTTTCTTGAGAACCACATGGGCATCTTTTGTTTATCTGCTGTCCTGGAAAACTTATAAAGGCCGGCTTCTTCATTAAACTGGTAGGTATAATAGTTTAAACTAAACTCCGGTATTTTGTCTTTTATCTGGGCCCATATCCCGTTGTCATCCTGTTCCGTTTCAAAACGACTCATCTCCTTTTTTTGATTTTTTCTTACCTCGTATTCAATGGTGCCGCTGGCAACAAATTTTTGAGCAGGCAGATTTAATGCTGCCAGGAGCGCGCCTAAAAAAAATAATCTTTTTAAAAGAATGCGCTGCGGTATATGGATGATGGCTGTGTTATATTGTTTCATTTGTTTAGTATTAAATATTATTTTGATGCTGGAGCAGGGCCGCTTCCGTTTTTAGTAATGTTCCATATGAAGGACACCATCCAGAACCGCTTCAGCACTGTTGTATAAGATTCTGTAAAGCTGGAAGTGCTGAAATTACGGTTATACCCCCTGTTCTGATTCAGGATATCGTAAATGGCCACCTTCGCTTCAAACATGTCTTTTTTAAACTTTTTGGTGAGGTCTGCATTCCATTTAATATAATCGCTATTGCCGGGGTATTGCGGATTTTTTTGTTGAAAATAAAGATTGGCGTTGCTGCCCAGGTCCAGATTTTTAACAAGGGTCCATCTCGCCCATATGTCGCCGCCTGTTGTCCAGTAATGAATATTGGATGCAGCATTAGCGGAGCTTTTGGACATGTTGTAGCCTATATTGGGATTGATGCTGATATCGTATTTATCATCCTTGCTTTTGTTGAGATACATCTGGAGAGAATAGCTCTTGTTTTGAGTTGTGTTTTTTGTTATCAGATCGCTTGCCGCTTTAGAGGCAAAGTCGATATTTTGGGAAAGACGCATGCTGGGCCCGAACCCGAAGCGAATATTGGGCCCTTTTAGCTTTATGTTATAATTAATGTTTGCATAGAAGTTATACACCCCGTTGGCATTTACAGTTTGATACGTACGCACAGAATCGGTAAAACGGCTGAGTTGCGCAAAGGCATTCTGTGTAAAACTATAACCGGCGTTTGCCCAAATGCCGCGTTCCTTCAGCATTTTAAAGGAATTGTACCACATATTAAAACTGTGCTGGAACGAAGGACTGAGGTTGGGGTTACCGATGCGCTGATTCAACGGATCCGAATTATCCCGAACAGGCTGCAGCTGTGTAAGGCTTGGTGCGCTTGAATTACCATTATAATAAATGTTGAGGCTTTCTGAAGGACGGATCCGGTAACTGAAATTTGCCCTGGGGTAATAATTAACAAAACTGTAGGTGCGCTTAGTATCCAGCGTGCGGTCCAGTTGCTCATAACTGCTAAAGCCGGTGGCGATCCCAAAAGAGTAGTTGAGTTTTTTCTTATTCACCCGGAAGTTGAGCCCCGGAGTGTGGGAGAGGGTGTTATAT
>JAGIAQ010000095.1:13955-16402 GCA_017744795.1 Niabella sp.
GTGTTATATATAAAGTCATTGCTAAGTGAATCTATTTTCTTATTATAAGCGCCGGTTGGATCTGCCGCGTTTACTAAACGATTGTTCTGGCTTTTGTTGTAGCCCAACGCGTAACTCAGTTCCATATAGGTGTCTTTTAGCAACGGCTCGGTATAGGAAATTTTTGAATTCACGTTAGTGGATAAGTTATTCGTAAGCGTATGCTGGTCGATGATCTTTTGCCCGGTAGAATCGCCCTGGTTATAATAGCCGATCCTGGAGTATTGCTGACCATCTGTCTTTGATTTAGTATAGTCGAACGAAGTATTGATCGAAAGGGTCCGTGAGGGTTTTTTGAATTTGTGCATCCACAGCAGGCTGGTGTTAAAATTATCCCGGTCATTTTCGGAAGATCCGTAACTTTTGTTGGTATTAAGAAAGCGTCCCAGCGTATCGGTATATTCCATGTGACTGCTGTAGTTGGACGAGGTATTGTTTTGGTTACCGCGCGCAATCCACTTCAGTGTATTGTTCGAGTCCAGTTTTACTTCATAAGTAAGATTGATATTTTGTTTAAAGGAGGAACTATAACTGTTGCGCTCGCTGTTCGTGAGCCAGGTGGTATCGCGGCCGCCCAGGTTAATAAAGTTGCGGGAGAAGGTTCTGTTGTACGCCGGGGCATTTATTTTGGCAAATTTATAACCGGCGTTCAGGCTCTGTTTATCTTCATGAAATTTGTTACTGTAATGCAAACCGCCGTTCCAGTTGGAAGGAATGCCGTCCGAAGAATTATAATCATCGCCGTTTCCACCAAAGAACATGATCCCTCCGTCACCGCTCACTTCAACATTGCCTGACGAGCCTCCGTATTTGTCCTGATCTCTCCAGTTCAGGTTAAGGGTTCCTGTATTGCTCATGATCCCGTAGGCAGCTATCTTTCGCTTTCCTTTAAAAGCATTGATCATAGCAGCATTATTAAATTTGTTTTGAGAGCCGATGTCATCATTCTTGCCCAGGCCGCCACCCGCCTCTATTTTACCGAAATAGCCTTTTTTCTTATCTTCTTTTAATTTGAGGTTGATGGTCTTTTCCCGCACACCGTCATCAATCCCGGTAAAATTAGCCTGGTCACTTTTTTTGTCGTACACCTGCACTTCTTTTACAATATCGGCCCGCAGGTTTTTGGTGGCAATGCCCGGGTCATTGCCAAAGAATTCTTCACCGTCCACCAATACATTTTTAACCGTTTCACCCATCGCCTTTATTTGCCCGTTACGGTCTACCTGTATACCCGGTAGTTTGCGCAACAATTCTTCCACATTGGCGCCTTCCCGCACCTTAAAGCTATCAGCTGTATAAATAGTAGTATCGCCTTTTACCCGTATGGCTGATCCGGTTTTTACCACCACATTTTCCAGCATTTTTAATTTGGAAAACATATTGATGTGCTTCAGATCAAGCGTTGCATTGGGCTGCAGCGAAATATTGTCAAAGTAATCAGCAAAATAAGGGTGGGTAATCATTACAATATATTTCCCTGAATCCAGCTTGTTTAGTTGAAAGGCGCCATCTTTTGAGGCTCTGGCAAAACTGACCAGCGAAGAGTCCTTTTGGCTAAGCAGGGAAATGATGGTGTTCGCCATGCTCCTGTGCTCTGAGCTGTCTGTTAATTGTCCTTTAATGATTCCCGATGATTGCCCGTGTACGAATCCGAAAAGGCTGCAAAAAAGCAGGGCGAAAAATGCAAATAGTTTTAATCTCATGGTAGGTTTTGACGGTTATTAATATATAGTCGTTCTCAGTGGTTTTTTGTTACAATATTACTTAAACTTAGCAAATCTACGAAATAAACGTAATTAAACTAGTTTTATAGTTTTTGGTGTATTGTTTTTTGATTGATGATTTTTATCCGGTATATGCTCAAGGGCAAGTATTTGTTTGTGACGCAAAAATGACTGTTTTCCATATTACATAATGCGTGAATAGGTTTAAAATACGTTAAATAATACAAAAAATGGGATGAATGGCGGTTTTTGAGGGGCGGATAACGGATGCGGAACGCCCGACGCGGAACGCTGAAACCCAAAATAGAGCGCATAAAGGCTGCTTCATAATTGTCCTTTTAGTGTACAAATCTAATGATATTTTAAAATAAAACAAATAATATTTATCGTTTTGTTTTAAATAATAAATGCTCAATGTGCAATGCGGAACGCCAGATGCTTGATGTTTGATGTTCGATTGCCCCAGCAACCTGAATCCAGTATCGAAAACGAATGTCAAACGTGAGACGATAAACGAAAAACTGTTCCGGAAGAAAGTTCTCAATAGCAGACTTTAAACTTTTGAACCCCGGAGGCTGAACGCACCACGCGGAATGCTTAATGCGGAACGCCAGATGCTAGATGTTTGATGCTTGATCGACCCAGCAACCAGAATCCAGTATCGAAAACGAATGTCAAACGTGA
>JAGIAQ010000096.1:0-2760 GCA_017744795.1 Niabella sp.
CCAGATCAATGAGAAAAAATTCACACCCGTAATAAGCGTAGTTACCGGTGACAGCAGTTGGCTATTGCGCTTAAGAACTTACAAGGGCCAATGGGTAATGCATTTGATGAACACGGGGCTAACGGCCATTCCCCACCCCTACCTTAAAGAATCGGGCGAGCCCGTGCTCAAAGATTTTGCCTCTTCGTCAAAGGCGGGTGTCGTCAAATACAGGATCCGCTTAAATAAGCTGCCATCAAACTTAACGTTAAGAAGTCCGGAATTAGGCAGTCAGCAAAAACCGGTGCTGCTTACAAAAAATAAAGACGAAGTTATTTTGGAAACGGACCTTTCAAATCTTATCTTGTATGCAGTAATTCAATAACGATGTTTCTACTGATCTTTAATATTATTTTCTGTATCGCCTTTGTTGGTTTTGCCTGGGTAAATTTTGATGATAACGATGCCTGGCTGTGGGTAAGTATTTATGGCATCCCCGCCCTGCTTTGCGGAATGGCTGTATTTAAGATCTATTTCCCAAAAACATACCTGATCTTCGCTTTGCTGTGCTTTTGTTATTCCATCAGTATCTTTTTTTCAAAAGATGGAGTAAAAGACTGGATGTTAAAATATAAAGCGCCCAGCCTGGTAGAATCTATGAAGGCGGACAAGCCTTATATCGAAAAAGCGAGGGAATTTTTTGGCTTATTAATAGTGGTAACAGTACTACTGATCAACTATTTTATAACCCGTTAACAGCAAATTAGATGTTTGCTTATACTATCGAAATATTGCGCCCGGCAATAGCCGCCGTTCTTAAAGAAGAAAGCAGTTCAGAAAGTTTTACATGGCTCGTAGCGCTGCCTGTTCCCCCGCAAAATATAACCCGGGATTTTTCTTTTGCAAGCAGAAAGTTTTCCAAACAAAGGCCGGCGTCTTCTTCGGCGCCCCACATTTATTTGGCAGAAAAATTTCAACGCACACACTGGCATAGCTGGACGATACTGGATTTAGCAAGGCTCTACCTGTTATTACAATTAAATGCTGCTAACGAACAAGAATATACAACAACGATAGAAAGCGTATTCAATCAGGCTGATTTAGGAGAGCTCACTATTTTGTATAAAGCGCTGCCGTACTTTGCCTACGGAAAAGCCTGGGAAAGTCGCTGTGCTGAAGGGATCCGAAGCAATATGGGCACTGTATTGGAAGCCATTATGTATGAAAACAGCTACCCTTCCGTTCATTTGCCGGAAGCTGCATGGAACCAACTGATCTTAAAAGCGATTTTTACCGGCAAAGACCTGGGCCGGATCTACGGGCTTGAAGAACGAAATAACGCTGCGCTGGCGGCATCTTTACTTGACTACGCGGAAGAACGATTGGCAGCAGGAAGGAATATTGACGCTGCTGTCTGGCCGCTTACAAAAGTTTTTTATCCTGAAAAAACAGGAGTACTGCAACAACGATTTTTACAAGAAAAATAAAACAATTATGTGCTGCGGAAGTAAAGCAATTGAAAACCGGGGAGCGTTGCCAGAGACCATTGACAACGAGCTCTTAAAAGGGATGCTTTTTTTTGACCCCCATGTGCACATGACCTCGCGCACCACCGACGATTATCAGGCAATGGCTGATGCAGGAATTGTCGCCCTCATCGAGCCATCATTTTGGCTGGGCCAGCCCCGTACCAACGCAGGCACTTTTAAAGATTATTATAGCTCGCTGCTGGGCTGGGAACGTTTTCGCTCCGGGCAGTTTGGCATAAAACATTATTGTACCATCGGGCTTAATTCAAGAGAAGCCAACAACGAGGCACTGGCAGAGGAAGTAATGGCCCTGCTGCCAAAATTCATTTACAAAGAAGGTGTAGTGGGCATTGGTGAAATAGGTTTCGACGATCAAACAACCTTAGAAGAAAAATACTACCGCCTGCAATTAGAGCTGGCAAAAGAAGCGGCCCTACCCGTACAGGTACACACACCGCACCGCGATAAGAAAAAAGGCACGCAGCGAAGCATGGATATAGCTGTAGAACAGGGTCTTGATCCGTCGATGGTTATCATTGATCACAATAATGAAGAAACCGTGGAAGAGGTGCTGAACCGGGGATTTTGGGCGGCTTTCACGATTTATCCATTTACAAAAATGGGAAATGAACGAATGGTGGAAATCGTAAAGAAATACGGCGCCGAGCGGATCATGGTCAATTCTGCCGCCGACTGGGGTATCAGCGACCCCCTGGCCGTTCCTAAAACGGCCCTGCTGATGAAACAAAAGGGCATCAGCGATGCAGTAGTTAAAGCCGTTACCTATTCCAACGCCATTACAGCGTTTGGTCAAAGCGGGCAAATAGATACAGCCGATTTTGAGAACGGCTTTATGATCAACCAGTCGGAAAAATTTGAAAACAACTCTGTTTTACGTGGCGGACAACAACCGCGGATCGACAAGAGTTCTATTATCATTAAATAGAAACGTGCGCAGGATATTTTACTACATAACACTTTGCCGGCCTGCCAATGTAATAACCGCAATGGCAGACGTGCTGGCGGGCATCAGCATTGTATCGTTTTACTGCAATCAATACGAAAACAATAATTTTTATTACAAAAGCATACTATTGCTCCTTTCCACAGCCGCGCTATATGCAGGCGGTATTGTATTCAATGATGTTTTTGATGCCGGGCTGGATCGCATCGAACGACCCGAACGTATGATCCCAAGCGGCATTATAACGGAAAAAGCAGCCAAACGATTTGGGTGTATTTTATTTATTAT
>JAGIAQ010000096.1:2770-16354 GCA_017744795.1 Niabella sp.
ATAACATCTTTTGTAGCGGCCTGTATTATCATAGTACTGGCTTTATTATACGATTACAAAAGCAAGCGCCACAGCATAGCGGGCCCGTTAAATATGGGACTTTGCAGGGGATGTAATTTATTGCTGGGCATTTCCCTTGTACCTGCAATACTAAAGCAGGATTTTTATTTAGCTATAGTACCGGTTATTTACATTTTTGCAGTAACCACCATCAGCAGGGATGAAGTGCACGGTGGCAAAAGAAAAAACCTGGCAATAGCCTTCATTCTCTATTTACTCGTTTTCTTTATTTTATATCGAATCAGCAGGCATACGGGCGTATACGCCGGGCTTTGGATTCTGTTGCCTTTTTGTATCGCGGTTATGACGCCGCTATACAACGCCTGGCAGGCACCTGATGCAAAAAACATCGTTAAAGCGGTAAAGGCAGGCGTTCTCAGTATTATTTTTTTAGACGCAACCTGGGCAGCTATTCATCAGCAGTTCCTTCTTTGCGGACTGATTCTTTGCTTTTTACCTTTTTCTATTTTGCTAGGTAAATACTTTGCTATTACTTAATTTTAAGCATGATTATCGAGCAGCAGTTTACAATAAAATACCAGTACAGGATTCACTTCACAGCGGATATTTTTAGGATTCAGAATACCACGTTCAGTGATATAATATACAGTCATTCAAATAACGGATTTACTCCCTCGCTGTTATTTGTTATCGACAGCAACGTGGCAGCCGCTCATCCTGCGTTGCAATCGGAAATAAGTAATTACATAAGCCATTATGCCATTGGTAGCCGGTGCATTAATGCGCTTATAGTCCCAGGCGGTGAAAACGCCAAGGAAAATGACCATACCTACCAGGAAATCCTGAATGCCATTCATCAATTTAAAATTGATCGTCACTCCTTTGTTGTTGCCATCGGTGGCGGCGGCGTATGCGATGTGGCAAGTTTTGCAGCCGCTGTAGCCCACAGGGGAATAAAATTAATTCGCATTCCAACCACAACGCTGGCACAAAACGATGCCGCCATTGGTGTAAAAAATGGAATTAACGCATTTGGTAAAAAGAATTTTTTAGGAACATTTGCCACACCGGTAGCCGTAATCAACGACAGCAGTTTTTTAAAAACATTACCGCGCAGGGCATGGACTGCAGGGCTTGCAGAAGCGATTAAAGTAGCATTAATAAAAGACGCGTCTTTCTTTGAACGAATTGAACAATTAGCCCCTGCCCTCAATGCAGGGGACGAAGCGGCAATGCAGGAAACGATTATAGAATGCGCAAAATTACACCTGCAGCATATTGCCAACGGCGATCCGTTTGAGAGCGGTTCTTCCAGGCCACTTGATTTTGGGCATTGGAGCGCCCACAAACTGGAACGCATGTCCGGTTACCGGCTGTTACATGGAGAAGCCGTCGCTATCGGGATTGCGCTGGATTCCACTTACGCGCATCTAAAAGGGTATTTACATACAGCGGCGTTGAACAGAATAGTTAACCTGTTATGGCAATTAAATCTTCCTACTAATGATCTCTTATTGAATCAAACGGGAGAATTGCTGCAGGGATTAGCCGAGTTCAGGGAGCATTTAGGCGGTGTGTTAACCATACCGCTATTAAAAAACATTGGTACGGCTTTTAATGTATACACCATCGACGAACAGATCATGCACCAGGCAGCAAAAAAATTAGCGACCACTTCCCCCGCAATTTCTTTAGTATAAGCATCATGAAAACGAATTACGGACATCTTACCTATTGCAGCAATATTCATTCAGGCGAAACCTGGGCCGCGCATTTCGGTGAGTTGCAAAAATATTTCCCTGAAGTGAAAAAGAAATGCAGCCCAAAAGCGGCTATGGGCATTGGTTTGCGACTATCGGCTACAGCTGCAACAACGCTGTCCAAAAAAAAAGAATTAGCCCTGTTTAAAAACTGGCTTGAGGAACAAAACGCCTATGTATTCACAATGAACGGGTTTCCATATGGCGGGTTTCATAAAACGATCGTAAAAGACAACGTACATGCCCCCGACTGGACTACCGCTAAACGGGTAAATTATACAAAACAGCTTGCCGATATACTGGCCGCGCTGCTTCCGGACAAAATGGAAGGAAGTATTTCCACCTCGCCATTGAGCTACCGGTATTGGCATAAAAATGAAGCGGCCACCAACCGCGCCGTAAAAAAAGCCACCGGCAATATTATTTCCGTTGTTACCCATTTGATAAAACTGGAGCAGGAGTATGGCAAAACTATTTTTATTGCGATTGAACCCGAACCCGACGGACTTTTAACGGATACCCTTTCATTTATCAATTGGTATACCGATGAATTAATGGAAACCGGAGCCCGCAAGTTAAGCCAGGAGCTGAACCTGTCTTTTTCAAAAGCCCGCAGCCTTTTAAAAAAATATGTTCGGCTATGCTATGATATTTGCCACGCGGCGATTAACTATGAGCAACCTGCTGCCACAATTAAATTGTTGCATAAACAGGGTATAAAAATCGGGAAAATACAGATCAGCGCAGCACTTAAAGCGATCTTCCCCCAAAAAAATACCGGAAGGAATACGCTGACAAATGCAATCAGGCAGTTTGCTGAACCCACCTACCTGCACCAGGTGATCAGCCGTAATAAGCATAATGAATATAAGTCGTATTCCGACCTGCCGAAAGCGCTTCAAAACAGCGGTGACGCATCTGTCAAAGAATGGCGTATCCATTACCATGTGCCCATTTTTACAAAAAAAATACCCCCGCTGTCTACTACTCAGGACGATATCATAAACATCCTGGACATTCATAAAAACACGTCGCTCACGCAGCACCTTGAGGTGGAAACCTATACCTGGGAAGTTTTGCCGCAGGCATTGAAAAAAGATATTGCAGGCTCTATAACCAGGGAATTAAAATGGACGCTCAAACACCTGAACAAATAATTATGCAAAAGACTGTTGTACTAAACGTAGTAGGTTTATCAAAGTCCATTCTTCATCTGCTTCCCTCGCTTAGCCGCTATGCAGCCCGGCATAACCTTAGCGTAATAACGCCGATGCTACCCGCTGTTACCACATCCGTCCAGTCCACCTATCTTACGGGGAAATGGCCCTGTGAAACCGGCATCGTGGGGAACGGCTGGTATGATCATGCCGACAGTGAAATAAAATTCTGGAAGCAATCGAACAAACTCGTGCAGGCAAAAAAAATATGGGAAGCTGCAAAAGATGCGAATGCCGGTTTTACGGCAAGCAATATGTTTTGGTGGTATAATATGTATTCATCGGTTGACTACAGCGCCACGCCGCGCCCCAATTATCTTGCGGACGGAAGAAAAATACCGGATTGTTACACGCATCCCGCATCGCTGAGAGATACGCTGCAACAGCAGTTGGGACAATTTCCCTTGTTCCAGTTCTGGGGGCCGGGTGCTAATATCAAATCTTCGCAGTGGATTGCAGACGCATCAATAGCAACAGACCGTTTACACAATCCGGCGTTAACATTGATCTATTTGCCCCACTTAGATTACTGCCTGCAAAAATTTGGGCTCAATGAAACGCTTATAAAAAACGAATGTGCCGCAATAGATAAAGTAGCAATGCAACTGATCGATTATTATCAGCAACAAAATGCACGGATCATTGTGCTATCAGAATATGGAATTACGCCGGTATCCAATCCCATACACATAAACAGGATCCTGCGTAATAACGATTATATAGCCATAAGAAAAGAACGGGGGCTGGAATTGTTAGATGCCGGCGCATCGAAAGCCTTTGCTGTAGCGGATCACCAGGTAGCGCATGTCTATGTTGAGGATAAGACACTCCTACCCGAAATAAAAAACCTTTTGGAAAACACGAACGGCATTGCCCGCGTATTGAACAAAGCGGAACAAATAAATTACCACATTGATCATGAACGATCGGGCGACCTGGTGGTAGTAGCAGACCATAACAGTTGGTTTACCTATTATTTTTGGAACAATGATGAACTGGCTCCCGACTATGCAAGGTGTGTGGACATACATAAGAAGCCGGGTTACGATCCGGTGGAACTATTTATGACATCCAAAGCAAGGGCTGCTTATAAGTTGCTTAAAAAGAAATTGGGGATGCGTTATGTAATGGATGTCATTCCCTTAGATGCCTCTTTAGTAAAGGGTTCTCACGGAAGCCCTTTTGTTGAGGATGAATACAAACCTGTATTAATTACAAAAGATTTTTCGGCAGCGCCGGAGGTACCACCAACTGACATTTATAATATTATCTGGCAGCACCTCCATTCCTGAAAAAGATCAGCCCTGCTTTTCGGCCCAATAAGTGCAGTATCCCCCCGGGGCAATCGGCCCCCGCAGCAACTGGCAACCGCCATATTTTTTATCACCCTCAGGTTTTAGATAAAGTGCGCAGTTTTCGCAATGCTTATCTTCCATCGGCGTTTTTTCCACATACCCCAGGTTCTTTCTCTTATCAAAATCTTCCTGTGTCATCTGCGCGCTGTCTATAATAGCATTACCAGCAGGTGCCTGCGGCACAGCAGCCGGTTTGTTGGATGCTGTTGTATCAGCAGGCTTATCTGCTGTATGGCTATCGTTGCCACAAGCCTGTAACAACGCAGCTCCGGCAATTGCGGTGCCTGCAGAAAAAAATACCTGTCTTAAAAACTTACGTCTGTCTTGCATGAAAATTTTAATTTAATTTAATTGATAGCTGCATAAATGAGAGCCGCTTATGAAATATATTTTGTTGTTGTAATAGGCCCCGCCGGCCTCAATAGCAACCGGAGACTGGGCTACTTTTTCCAGTTTAAATGAAGACTCGTTTACTTTTAAAATCCCTTTTTTACAGATCAGGTACAAGGCATTACCGGAAGGGTTTCGGACAAATACCCTTGGCGATTGTACCGTTACAACCGGGCCAAAGTCATCGGGTATCGTTTCTTTATAAATGATTGCCCGGCTGGAAGGATCAAAGACAAAGAACAACTTGCTGTCTGCAATTCCATAAACAACTTTACCAACCTTGCACAGGTCGTCATAGGTTTGCGTACCGGCCAAAACAGCACCGCTCCAGGTTACCTTTAATTTTTCGGCATTAAAAAGATAAAGGGTAGCTTCCTTTGCTTTTTTCAGCCCCCCGGTACCGGGTGCGGTTGTGGTGCCGCTAAGCACCATTACAGGATCCAGTGCAGTCATGCTCATCGTTGACTGATCGGGGATCAGCGAACTATCAGTTAGTGTTTTTGCTGTTTTGTCTTTATTGCTATAAATTAACATCCCGCCCCCGGTATATCCATATTCAGGGGTGCCGGTTAATAGCACTTTATTTAATTGCTCTAACGCCAGCACCCGGTGCGGCCGGTGCACATTTTGCTTGTCGGCCGCTAAAACCACAGGGTTTGCACCTTTGCTTATATCCTGATCGGCATTGTATCGTACCAACGCCCCCTGCGGATATGAACCAAAATAAACGTAGTTTTTAAAAGCTACAGAAGTGTTAAACTGGCCATAAGCTCCGTAATCTTCAAATTTATTTGCAGCCGGATCAAATATAAAGTAGCGCATCGGGAATGTAGCCCCGCCAATTAGCCGGCCCCTGGCCGTTACATCCACCCCCATCACCAGGCTCCCCTCACTGGTATAGGTAAATTTAAGCTTTTTTTCACCGGTAGTGTTCGTAATTACAAGTTCACGATTCTCAAGATCTAAACTTTTAATAGCCGATCCATCCGGAAACTTTTTATAAAAAAGGGTTTGCGAGCCGGCTATACAAGGTTTTTCATTAACCACTTTAAAGTCCTGATCTGTAAAATCAGCAACCCCATCAAAAAGCCGGATGCTTTTTCCAGCTTCTGTTGATGCCGTTGCATATACTTTCCCATCTAATGCCCTGTATAAAGAAGGCCATCCTTTCTGGCGTTGCGCTCCGTTCAACAGCTTCCTGGTTTCTTTTGTTTGCGGATTAAACGCAATGATCTGGGTTTCCGTTGGCCCCACAGCAACATATATCCATCCTTTTGTATCGGATGCAATGGCGCGGGGGTATTGCATCCAGGACTCCTTGTTCAGAAAGCCATAATTTACCAGCTCCTTTGTATCGGGTGCGTACGCCACCAACCCGCAGTTCGGATAGGTTGCCGCCCAGATGCGACCATTATCATCTTCGGTAAAAGACATCGCCGTCAGATCAAACCCTTTTTGCGAAAAAGTAAAAGCATTCTTCACGGGATCAAACTCAGCAAAATGATTATTAAAATACCCGTACAATCTATTCTTTGAGGACAGAATCGACGCATATGGCGCATCGCCCGGAGCAAAAGGAAGGCTAAACTGTTGGGTGGCACCGGTAGCCGCATCAATAGATAACAACGCATACCCGCCGCGGTGATCAAACAGCCAGGCCAGTACCACATTCCGGCTCCCTGCGCCCGTAGTGGCCACTATCCCCCGGTCGCTACTCTTCGGACAGGCAACGCCGTAATCATAAAAACCGTTTCCTAAATTTTGCGCAAAGCCCAATTCCGGCAGGCAACAGAGGGATAAAAAAACGAACCGGAGCAGTATATTCATCGTTGCCGGAATAGCATGAAGCCTTTTCAAGCAGTTCTTATTTTTTCGCATCAGGTATAATAAAGTATTTAGCAATGGTATCTGCAACATCTTTGGATGCACCCGTTTTCAGTTTTTCAATTTCGGATGCAGTGCCGGCGCCCATTTTTATTTTGCCGGTGCTGTACACTTTACCCAGCCCTTTTAATACGGCATATTTCCATCGTGGCTCATTTGCCAAAGGCGCAGTATCCACCTGCTTCAACAATGTTGTTATTTCCGCCGGGTTATTGCGCGCGGCTATAATGCTCGCATAATCCTCAACAAACGATCCTTTATCCGGATTAAATCCGTTAAAGAAAGTTTTACGATCCAGCAAAGACTTGAAGAAGGCTGTTGAACTGCCCTCCCGGCTGCTCAATATGGCTGTTTTAAACCAGGTGCCGCTGCCAGCGTATTTTTCAGCTACCTGCGCCAGGGTTTGCATCACCAACGTTTTATTTTTTGAATTACCGATGCTCAGAGTTGCCTGCAGCGCTGTTCTTGCGGAGGAATCATTCACCGCGATCTTTGCTATTTCCGGCGCCAGCTCGGGATAGCGCTCCGCCAGCATTACACCCTGTTCGCGCACACCTGAAACCGGATCTGCCAGGGCCTGTTTTACAACAACAGCATCTAAAGCATTTAATCCTTCTAAGGTATAGATCGCGTGCAACCGCTCCAGCGGATTTTTACTGGTTGTAACAATATTCTTTAATGCTCCGGTCACTGATTTATCCTGTTTTGCGATGATCAATCGTTGTGCCTGCAGGCGATACCATTGGTTGCCATTACCCAGATAAGGCAACAGCTGCGCTGCCGTCATGGCAGCTAATTTTGGAAATTCCGTGATCGCTTTTTTCCCTTTGGGCACAATACGGTAGATCCTTCCCATATTGCTGCCGCGCATAAAATCCATATCTTTTTTAAGGCTGTCCGGAATCGACATCGGAGTTTCAATGTGCTGCCGGTAATAATCAATAACATATAGATACCCGTCAGGGCCCACGGTAAAGCCTACAGGGCGAAACCATGAATCGGTGGTGGCCAGAAACTCCCGCTTCTCCTCACCTGCTGCCCGCTTCGCCGTATATACAGGGCTATGCGGATCCAGGTTCAATACATCCCGGTGCACCAAGCTTCCCGCAACATCGCCGGTAAAAACATTCCCGTAAAATTCTTTGGGGAAAGCGTCCGCATCGTACACGGTTCCGCCGGAAGATCCGGTAAAATGATCCCTCGCGTATTCTATCTGTTTTGACCCCTGTTTCCTGAAAGCCGCATTGCGAGCGTCTGTACGCGCCTGGCGCCAGTACGGCGTTTCGGTTCTCTGATACATAATAGGGTCGTGATCAGAAATATTAATAATCGCCCTCGGGTTTTTTAAATAGTCGATGCGATGCGTATAACGCCAGGGAATGACGGACTCCTGTATATGGATTGAATTTTCTGTAAAGAAGCGATGTCCCCAATCATTAATTGCCTGACCAAACTGTCCCGGCCCGGTTTCCTGTTCAAATTTTTTATCTGCTAACCGGAATCGGAAATCGGCGCCCTGCATATTAAGTGGCGTTACATTCGGCGCTTCGGGAGAGCTGACTTCACCAGCCTGCCCGCGGTTGTTGGCATAAATCCAGTTGTCCACCGAATAGCGAAGGCTGGTAATCTGCGCTTCCGAATTTGCTTTAAAGAACCCGGTGTACAGTACCTCTTTTACATCGGCTCTATAGTCTCCGTCCGTATCTTTTAAAAAGAAAATATTAGGCGCTGCTGTTACAATAAGCCCGCCATTCCAGGGTAAGATACTGGTAGCTTCGTCCAATTTATCAGCGAACACCACAGACGAATCGATGCGGCCGTCTTTATTCAGATCCAGCAATACCCGTATGTTCCCTTTTTCCTGTCCGGGTTTAGGCGGATAGGGATAGTCGGGCATACTCACGGCATACGCCACCCCATTTTCATCAAAAGTAAGATCAACCGGATCTGTAATATAAGGCTCCGCAGCAAATACCTGTATTTCAAAATCCGGATCCAGCTCAAATTTCTTCAGTGCTTCATCCGTTGTAAGCGGCTCAGCATAACGGGGCTTGCCGCTCTGCTTTCCTCCATTGCTGGTACAGGAAAAAAAGGCAACCAACCCAAGCGATGCAATTGCGAAGAACACACTAACTTTTCTTTTCATAAAATATTAAATTGAGTATAATTTTTTCAACATGGCTTTGGCGTTTTGGTGCACGCCGTCTTTTCAACAATTTCTATTCACATGCTGGTTGTCGTATCTTTTGCAACAGCCAACCGGCTCCATTTGCTGTTAAGCAGGACCTGCACCATTTCAATGACGTGCTGCAATCAATCTATCCCACAGTATTTCAGGCATGCGACTACCAAACCGGTACGCAATATAACTTCAAAAAATATAAAAAATAATTTTTTTGCGGTTTTTTTGCGGATTTTTATTTTATTTTACGCAAACAAACCGATTTAATTAAAGGAGGAGATTGCGGTGTCCCCAGTGCATTAACCAAGTTAATATTTTAAAAATAAACTATTTATAAAAAATATATACTTTTAAGAAAGCACTAAAATGAGTAACAGGAATTTCACAATAAAATCAATTTTGCGTTTTTTAAGCAATTATAATAACGGCATATTGAACAGAATCGCTTAAATTTTACGTTCAAAACTTCTATAACAACAATGATCCTTATTGCAGACGGCGGCGCCACAAAAACCACCTGGAGCTTCATTAATAATGACGCAGCTGTTTTTAATTTTGAAACGGAGGGCTACCACCCTTTTTTTGTAGATGCCGGCTACATTGCACAGTCTTTGCAAAAAGCATTGCCGCCCGCTTTGATTGAGCGTCGCAATCAGATAGAAAAAATTTTCTTTTACAGTACCGGCGCCGGTTACTCAAGGGAAACAGATGCGGTGTTGAAAGAGGGAATCGCCCCGGCATTTCCTGAAGCGGAAATTTTCCTGGAGACCGATTTGCTAGCTGCGGCAAGGGCGTTACTGCAAAAAAAAGCCGGCTTTGCTGCCATATTGGGAACCGGCAGCAACAGCGGAATGTATGATGGAGCAAATATTATCAGCAACATTGAATCGGGTGGCTTCCTCTTAGGCGACGAAGGCAGCGGGGCCTATCTGGGCAAGATGGTATTAATCGATTATATCAGGGGCTATACGCCCGAAGCCCTTAAGCAAATTTTTGAGCAGCGTTATAAGCTGACGCCGGAAAGCCTGATCAATGAAGTGTATAGCTCAAAGACCCCGAACGAGTACTGCGCCCGGTTTGCGCGGTTTGCAGCAGACCATATTGATACTGATTATTGCAGGGAGCTGGTCCTTACTAACTTCGACGATTTTTTTAGAAAGATGATCACCCGCTATAAGAACTACCAGCACTATTCCATTAATACAGTGGGATCAGTCGCCTATTATCTGAAAGATCTCTTTATGTTGGTGGCCGCACGGTATCAAATAACGGTCGGCAATATATTCCCCTCTGCCATTGAGGGGCTCATCCGGTATCATCGCTCCCTTTAATGAGCAGTGATAGTCTCAAAAGTACTATTCGGCCGGGAAACCGGTGAGGCGGTAAGTCAAAGACAATATCTTCCCGTATTTCCGACTTCCCGGCATTTGATACAGACAGGTTTTGTAATTTATTTTCTGATTCTAACAGCAATAAACATGAACCATAAAACATATAACAGGCGCCATTTTTTAAAACTATCAGGCGTGGGTGGTGCCGGGTTAGGTGCAGGCAAAAAACTTGCACACCTGCCGGGATTGTTTACGTCAAAAGCCAATTTACTAACGACCGAATTACCGGTGCATGGGCCGGACATTCCGTTTATTCCCAACAGGGTGGCCAGTTGGTGGAACGCCCTGGAGGACCTGCAATGGAACCAGAAAGCCATTCGGGATAAAGTAAAAAGGCGGGCGGCAGGATTTGCAAAGGCAAAGATTGACACAGCGATAAATTATGGTTTTCATATCCGCTTTGATTTTTCAAATTATTTCGGACAGTTACATGAATATTTCAGGGCCGTACGGGATGAGTTGCATCAGTACAATATCAAATTTATCGAGCACTATTCCTGCAACCATGTGGAGCGGCCGAGAGGACCTGAAGAATTTAATAAACTGCACCGCAATCAGCGGCATCATATCTTGTTATTCCACGACCCTATCGCTGCTAAACATGCCCAGTATGAAGGGCACTTTTTCCAGGACATCTGCGAGCTCGATATTTTTGACGGCACCAGGGGGTACGCACGCCAATATCAAATGGAAGCGTTCTGCCACAACAACCCCGGTTTTTTGGATATGCACGCCAAATACCTTGAACGGATCATCCGCGAAGTCGATTTTGACGGCTATGAGATTGATGATATGTGCGATTATGTGGGGTTGCGGTCCTGCGGATGTAAGCATTGCCGGGAGCGCTTCCGCCGCGATTACGGCCATGAAATCCCGGAGGTTTCCAATAAAGCTTTTTGGGGCGATACCACAAAACCCATGCTGAATTGGGGCAATTATGAGAACCCGGTGTTCAGAGACTGGATCAAAATGAAGGACGACATTATTGCCGATCATGTTGCAATGGTAAAACGGATCATTGGAAGCAAACCCCTGCTCACCTGCTGTTCCAGTACCGGGCCTATTATACTAAACGCGATCTCACTTAATTTGGAACGGATCGCAGACCGCCTTGATTTTTTTATGCTGGAAAACGTGGGCACCAATATCAAAAGTGTAAACTGGATTGAAAAAGATGCGGAGGCGTTGCAGCAAAAAGATATTGCCCGGCAAAGAGGTCAGGCGCCGGCCATCGCTTTAAGCTATACCATTTATAAGGACGGGGGCTATTTTGGATGGAGCCTGGCCCGTTTTTGGGGTGTAGCCAACTGGGCCAGTACTTTTCATCAGCGGTTACAGGAAGATCCGCCGGATGCCATGGAATTGGAGGATATGATCCATGATGTAAACAACTGGGAGGCTACGCATAGCAACCTTGACAATTATACCGCCAAAGACTTTTATGAAGTACGCCTGGTGTACAACTATTATTGCCGTATTAATGGCTGGCGGGAGGCAGATGGCACAGAACATTGGGATAAGGTAAAAAAATGGTCGGCACAATTGGTAGAAAATAATGTCGGGTACCGTTTTGTACGATACAAGGAGCTGGCGGATGCGGCAGCGCTTTTGGCAGAGCGCCAGCCCCTCGTATTAGATAGCGTTGCCTGCCTTTCCGATCAGCAATACAACGCAATTGAAGGCTATTTGAAAAAAGGAGGCATCGCATGGGTAGCGCTCCCCTTTGGTACGCATGATGAATCGGGGAAACCACGCTCCCGGCCGCTTTCGGATCAGTTATTACAAAACAAATACAAGCACCTGCATTTATTTATTTCATCGGCCAATACCAATACATTGGAGCAGTTTATTGCAGCGGGAACATTCCGGCCCGCCATCCGGCAGGTGGCAGGGGACAAAGGCTGGGCCCTTCGCGTGCGGTTTTACAAAGATCAACCGGTGATCCATTTTTTAAACACCCGGCTGAATGCCATTCCCGATGCCAGTATAAAAGATATTTCCGGTCTTCCGATTGTTCGTTCTATTGAATCAACTATCAAAAACAACCGGTTGCGTTTTGAAATAGATCGTCAAAAACTCCCGCTTAAGCCGCTGCAATTGGCAAGTCCTGAGTTGGAAGCAGCGTCCCGCCCGGTGCCCGTTGCCGGCAAATCGTCTGTTCAAACACTGGAAGCGGATCTTTCTGATATCCGCATTTATGCGGTTGCCCATACGGCAGTATAAAAACATTTTTGAGTTATAAATTTATTTTTCTTTATCTATAAAAAAACAATGTGAAAACGCTTTTACTTGCCACACTGCTGACAGTATCTTTTATCACCAGCCACTCACAGAGCAGGCGGATTGTAACGATTGTTACATTTGGAAATTCAACCACGGCGCCGAGGTCCGGCGTTCAGAAAGTCTATGCGCAACGGCTTCACGAAAAGCTGGACAGTGCGGGTATTGAAAATCGTGTGATCAACTCAGGCGTACCCAGCAGCCATACCGGATCTATTAAAGATAACAGTTTTGCAAAAGTAGTGCACGCAATGGATCGGTTTGATACGGCTGTTCTAAAATATCATCCTGATTGGGTAACAATCAACTTTGGTCTTAATGATGCGTACCAGGACAAAGGCCCCAATACGCCCTCCCGCATCCCGTTAAAACAATTCAAAAAAAATATCAACTTTTTTATAACCCGGATCCAAAAGCAGGGCGGCCGGGTGATCCTGCTGACACCCAACCCGCTGGGCAGCAGGTTTGAACCGTATCGCTACGATCGTGTAAAAGAATATGCCAATGCCATTCGAAAGATCGCTAAAAAAAGACACTTGTTCCTGGTCGATTCCTGGCAGCTCTTTTATACTTACATTAATGACCGGCACCTGAAGCTTGACACTCTTTTCACAGACGGCATTCATCCCAATGATGAAGGACACCGGCTTATCTCAGAAGCGTTATTTGAAATTGTCAACCCTTAACCAAAAAATGCTGCATGCTGCAGATCTATATGGAAAATTTACCTAAACGACAGAAGTCCCCATTTTCATTTTAAAATAATACATCCTTCTTTAATAGCTACATTTTTGATGGTGAGGTGTGCACCCTTTTGATTAGGGCTATGATAGGATATCTTCAACTGTCCTTTTCTTGTATGAAATAACATGCCGTGCCCGCCATCATCATCATTCAGGGTTGTAGCTGACTGCACCCAGGGGCCTGTTACTTTTCCGGAACGCGCATACGCTGCACCCATTGCATATTTTCCCGTCTTGTCAAAACTGGACCAAAGCAGCGCCAGCTCATCGTTTTTCATCCTGTAAATAAAAGGAGCGTCAGTAACAATTCCTTCTTTATTCAATTCTTTTGAATAGATACTCTTTGTCCACGGAGCAGCAC
>JAGIAQ010000097.1:0-15722 GCA_017744795.1 Niabella sp.
GTGCCAGTCATTTTATGGGAGAAGCGGTGCAAACGCTAAAAGAAAAACAACGAACCGCTTTATACAAACAATATATTGGCTTTGTATTCCAGGCCTACCACCTGATTGATGAATTGACGGTATATGAAAACATTGAAACGCCGTTGCTATACAAAGGAGTGAAAACACCGGAACGGAAAGCCCTGGTGGCCGATATGCTGGACCGGTTTAATATAGTGGGAAAAAAAGACCTGTTTCCCACCCAGCTTTCCGGCGGACAGCAGCAGCTGGTGGGCATTGCACGGGCTTTGATCGGCGGCCCCAAATTATTGCTGGCGGATGAACCAACGGGTAACCTGAATTCAAAACAAGGAGAAGAGATCATGGAATTGTTTAAACAGCTGAACCAGGAAGGGGTGACGATCATCCAGGTAACGCACTCTGAAAAAAATGCAGAGTACGGTTCCCGGATCATTCATTTGCTGGACGGACAGGTGGAACGGAGTTAGTCAATGGTGAATAGTCAATGGTCAATGGCTAATACTGAATGAAGCATAATAAACTAAAAGAAGGTGTCATTCCGACACCTGCGCAGCTGGGGAGGGAACTCGTGCAGGCCGAATGGAAGATGATTAGTGTAAAATAAGGGGCGGGATTTTGCGGTGAAACGATAAACGTCAAACATCAGACATCGGACAGCTTGCTGCTTGTAACGGATAACTTATAATTTAAATCATGAAGTTTTTTGTCGGATTTTTTTTGATCATTCTTTCACAAACGGTGCTGGCGCAGGATCAGCATTTTACGCTGGAGCAATGTATTAGTAAAGCGCTTGACAATAACCTGCAGGTTACGATGGCGCAGGATCAGCTGGGACGCGATGAGATAAATAAGCAGCAGGCCCGACTGAACCGGCTTCCGGATCTGAATGGATCCCTTAACCACGGATGGTATTTCGGGCGCAGCATTGATAAAACGACTAATGGATACGTAGACCGGAGCTTTTATTCGGGAAGTTATAATGTGTCGGGCAGCGTTACGCTGTTTCAGGGACTGGCCCTGCAGAACGCCGTTCGCCAGACAGCCATGAACGCGGAGGCCAGTAAGATGAGCTGGCAGCAACAAAAAGATAATATTACGCTGAATACAATTTTGGCTTATCTGCAACTGATGAATTTTGAAGATGTATTGGTTCAAAATACAGAGCAGGCGTCGCTTTCAGCGAAGCAGGTTAAACGGTTGCGTGACATGAATGCAAAAGGCGCCATAGCTCCGTCTGATCTTTTTGATATGCAGGGCCAGTACGCGGGGGATGAAGCTACGCTGATCAACGCCCGGCGGGATGTAGAAACAGCGAAGATCAATATCTGTGCATTGATGAATATTCCTTACGATACCAGCATGACTTTTGAACGCATGCCGGTTACTGCGCTCTTTGAAAAAAATACAACAGATGCAGGCACGGCGTATAACACAGCGCTGGAGCGGTTTGCCCAGGTGAAAGCTGCTGATTATGCACTGAAGGGCGCCGGGTATAAACTAAAGGCCGCGCGGGGGCGGTTGCTTCCTTCGTTGGGTTTTGGCTACGGACTGGGAAGTAACTACACGCAGTTTAACGGAGGCATCGGCGATCAGCTAAAAAATAATATTGGAAAGAACCTTGGCTTTTCTTTGTCTGTGCCCATTTTCAATAACCTGCAACTACGCAACAATGTGCGCCTGGCAAAGCTGGATCTGAAAGATGCCCAATTGCAGCAGGTCCAGGTAAAAACAGCGCTGCAGCAAAATGTTCAGATGGCCTATACGAATATGAATGCTGCGTATGATCGCTATCAAAAGCTGCAGGATCGGGCAGTGGCATTGCAGCAATCCTATCAGGCCGCAGAAGCGCGGTTTACGGTGGGTACCTGGAATTCGGTTGAATACCTCACGGTTAAAAATAACCTGGACCGCGCCAATATTGATCTGATCGGCGGTAAATATGAATATTTGTTGCGGGTAAAAATTTATAACTATTACCAGGGAGTTAATTAGATGCCAGATGTCAGTTTTCAGGGATTGATTTCCTGAAACTTGTAACCTGCAACCATCTTTACTTCCCTCCATTCGCCTGCAGGTCAGCCAGGCAATTGGCATCGGGAGCGGGAACACTGCCGCCCGATAAGGAACTGAGGAAATCTGTAGTCTCTGCGGCATAATACATCAGGCAGCGGTTATTTGTGCAATGATTGCCATGTGGGGTATCTTTATGCGCCGTTTGCATCGGTGAACCAAGATCCACAAGCCCCAACAGGTGACCGATCTCATGTTCCAGTACCGTAGCCTCCAGTACTGCCCGGTTTACCTGCCCAAACCCGCCCGAATGGTCATAGATAGTTTTTTCAAAAAGAGCGGCGGATGTATTGCGATAGGAAATGCCCAGCGTGCCCTGCGTGGTGTAGCTGCTACCGGC
The DNA here is from genome assembly GCA_017744795.1 of Niabella sp. Lineage (GTDB taxonomy): Bacteria > Bacteroidota > Bacteroidia > Chitinophagales > Chitinophagaceae > Niabella. Next base: position 2,432 of record JAGIAQ010000097.1, read on the forward strand.
ATATAAAATAAAAAGGCTTATTTGCGCGCTCGTGTTGAAGGTAGCACGATTCATGCTCTCAATATGAGCTACCTGGTCCAGATTCAGCTGAGAGGCCGTATCGGAGATCGCCTTTGTAGTTATTGTAATACCCCCGGGTTTGTTCAAACGGCTGGTAAGGAATTGCTTCAGATAATCTAACGCTGCTGGCTGGGGCAGATAGCCCGGCATATAGTCTATTTCTATTGCAAGGGAACTATAGCTGTTTGCAGTCAGCAACGCTTTTGCAGAGCTGCCAACCGGTTGGTTATACGTTGCTGCGGTTGCATTGGGGTTGTTGGCAAACATAACGTCTTGCTTGCTGCAAGTAGCTGCAACAAAGGAAAAGGCGGCTAAAACAAGGGCTACTTTGAACCGTTTCATTGGGGGGAGATTAAAAATTATTTGTGCATTCTGTACAACAATTAACCGCTAAGGCGCGAAGCCGCGAGGGGTTTAATTTATTGGCGCCTTAGCGGTTAAATAATTCATAAACGCTGTTTCAGTACGGCTGCTGCAATTTTATCGATGGGCAGCGTTACCGTGTCCGGAGAAAAATAATCCCAGTCAACAAAGCGGAAGTTTTCTGAAACATGATCAGGAAAAACCGGCCCGTTATTGTTTACCGGATAGGAAAGGGACGATAGGGGTTCCAGCAAATAGTAAATGGACAGGAGCTGATGCTGTTCATTGAACGCCGACTGCTGAAAGAAATCAGTAGTATATAAATGTTCTGTAACTTTTACATCTGCATTCATTTCTTCCCTGCATTCCCGGATCAGGCAGTCGATAGGGCCTTCTCCTAATTCCAGCCCCCCACCCGGAAACTTGGTTACTTCATCATTGTTTAAAATAAGCTCGTCGCTTACCAAAACCTGTTTTTTATCATTTACTAAAATTCCGTATACCCGGATGTTGAAAGAAGTTATGGACATTAAAATATTTTTTTTCTAAGCGTTAATACCAACAGCAGGACAACGAGCAGCAATGAAATGACCGCGGTAATATAAAACGGGTAAGGCGATTGCTCCATGCCATGATGCACATTCATTCCAAAAATACTGGCGGTCAGCAGGGGGATGCTTAAAATAATACCGGCAAGGGCTATTTTTTTAAGAAACTGGTTTTGGTCGTTGGCTACCATATTGCCAAAAGTGTCCATCGTGCTGCTCATTACATTGGTATAAATATGCGCCATCTCCAAGGCCTGGGAATTGTCGACCATCAAATCGTCCAATAGCTCCGATTCTTCTTCGGTAAGCCGCAGGAATCGGGTTCGTTGTATTTTTGCCAGCAACAGTTCATTCGAGCGGAGTGCGGTTACAAAATAGACCAGGCTTTTTTGCAAACGCATCAATTCAAGCAGGTGCTCGTTTTTGCCGTCGTTGTACAGCTTTTGTTCGATGACGTTTCGTTTTTGATTCATCTCCTTCAGGTATTCCATAAAATTCTGGATCACTTTTTCGATGATCTTAACCGCCATCAGGCTTTTCTTGTCTGGCTGCCGGTTCTGGAAAGTATTCAGGAATTTTTTGATCGCAGGATTTTCAAACGAATTGACTGTTAGAATATGGTTATGGGTAAGAATGATGACGATGGGTATAGTGATATAATACGCGTCGCTTTCGTTGAAGGAATTATTCTCCGTGGGCGTTTTTATTACGATCAGTTTCACATTGTCTTCTTCCTCATAGCGGCTCCGCTCATCAATATCCAATGAATCGGACAAGAAGTCGATCGGTATCTCCAATTCTTCCGCCAACTCATGAAATTCCTCCTGCTTCAGAGGCGGCACCACATTGACCCAGCTGTCATTTTCCGGTTCGGAAATTTCAACCGTCTGATGATCGATATTCTTAAAATATTTAATCATGGTCCGTGATATTAATGGTTCCTTCAAAAACCCGTGTGGCCGGGCCTTTCAGCCAGATATTGTTGAAAGAACCATCAAGTTCCCGGTGGTAGCGCACGTTTAATTTGCCGCCAATGGTTTCAATATTTACGGAATTAAACCCGTTGTCATTATGGTGAAAAACGAGGGCTGCCGCCGTTACGCCGGTTCCGCAGGAGTAGGTTTCGTTTTCGACTCCGCGTTCATAGGTGCGAACGATAAGGCTATCCTCGTCTTTTACCTGAACAAAATTTATGTTGATGCCTTCTTCGGCAAAATCTTTACTGTAGCGGATCTTTTGTCCCTCTTTAAAAACATCCAGGCTCATAACGTCCGCATCCAGCTGCACATAGTGCGGGGAGCCGGTGTTGAGCAGGGAGTCCGTTTTGTACCGTTGTACGCCGTCAACGTCCTTCATTTTCAGGGATACCGTTTCGCCGTCAATAGTGGCTTCGTGCGGGCCGTCAGCAGCTATAAAATTATATTCGTTTTTTTTGATGCCGATATCGTTGGCAAAGCGTACAATGCAGCGACCACCATTGCCGCACATGCTGCCCTCATTGCCATCGGCATTAAAATAGAGCATTTCAAAATCATAGCCTTCTTTGCTGCCCAGCAGCATCATGCCATCTGCGCCAATGCCAAAGCGGCGGTCGCAAAGTCTTTTGATCTGCTCAACGCTAAGATGCGAATAGTTCCCTTCACGATTGTCGGCCAGGATGAAATCATTACCTGTGCCCTGATATTTATAAAATGGTAGGTTCATTGTTGATAGTTAATAGTCAATGGTCAATAGTCAATGGGTGACCGGGACGATGAACTGAGCGTAGCAAGGCTGCTGCCACCTGTTCTGCCGCCGGTCTAAAAATTATTTTTAAAAGTCTCTAAAAATTTCACGATCAGGTTTTCAATAGCCGCTTTGCTATCCTTGCTGAATTCTTTTACAATCCTGTTGGCTACAATAGCATTCAGCGCAAGGCAATTGTGGCCCAGCAACCGGCCGAGGCCAAAAATGGCGGAGGTTTCCATTTCGAAATTGGAGATGCGGTGCTGCCCGAAACCAAAATCCGTCAGGCGGTCGATCAGCTGCGGATTACGCACGCCCAACCGCAATACGCGCCCCTGCGGACCGTAAAATCCGGGGCAGGTAACGGTAATGCCCTGGTGAAATCCGTCTACAAAATGTTTTAGCAGGGAAGGAGCGGCGCCGGTGATATACGGAGTGCTGATGCCCTGCATTTGCACATGGGTAATAAAGGAGTGCAGGAGTTGCGATTCCTCATCCGTTTGTTCCGGGCGGTAAAAGTTCAGCAAATTATCCAGGCCCAGTCCATGGGTAGAGGCCACAAAACTATCTACCGGTATATCTGCCTGCAGTGAACCCGAAGTTCCCACGCGGATGATATTGAGCGTTTTCAAAACCGGGTTGATGGTGCGGGTGTTAAAATCGATATTTGCCAGGGCATCCAGTTCGTTGAGCACAATGTCAATATTGTCTGGCCCGATGCCGGAAGAAAGCACCGTAAGCCGTTTGCCGGAGATAAGGCCGGTATGGGTCACAAATTCGCGGTGCTGCCGTTGTACTTCAACGGTGTCGAAATATTTGCTGAATTCTTTTACGCGGTCCGGATCGCCAACGGTTACGATCGTTTCAGCCAGCTCCTCCGGACGCAGGTCCAGGTGATACACGGCACCTCTGTTGTTAATGATCAGCTCCGATTCTGCTATTCTGCTCATAAAAAGGTCTTTGAATTACCAAAAATACCCTATTTTTGCCAGCCTTCAAAGAGGAAATGGTCCCGTGGCCGAGTGATCAGGCAGAGCTCTGCAAAAGCTTCCACAGCGGTTTGAATCCGCTCGGGACCTCAAATAAGCTAAAAACCCGTCGATAGTGACGGGTTTTTTTATGAAAAAAGGGCACCATGAGAGAAAAAAATCAAAGCTCACAGAAATCATAGATTTTCACAGAAAGGGTTACTGATTGAGGCTTCTGTGAAAATCTGAGGAATCTGTGAGAAAAAAATTCCGGAACGCCTGGGTTAATAACCAAAAGTATATTACCTTTAGATTGCTGAATGAATTTAGAACCGCTTTCCTGAAAAATCAACCTATGAGTGAAGCCCTAAAAGCAATTCTTGTTAAAAAGATGGAAGTAAAGCACAAGCTGGAACAGGTCAGAAAAATGGCTGAATTTACCGGAAAAGATTTTTCCAGGCTGACAGATGAATTGCTGGACGAGTTGACCATGCTGTCGAAAATTGAGCAGGAACTTGAAAAAAACAAAAAGAAGTAACAAGGCCTCCTGCAGGTAGTTTAAAAAAATGATTATGACTCTTGAAAACGAATTACAGAAGCTTAAAAAGTATATAGGCAGACCTGGAAGCGGGTTTGACAAACAGCTTGAGGTAATTAAAAAGAATTTTTCGTCTGCCGCGGATAAGAAAAAAATTAATGCTTTTATTGAAGAGGTACTGCAGGAAAGCATCGCCGATCTGGAAGATTTTAATAAGCAAATGAGCGTGAAGGCGCAGCTTGCTGATGTGTCTGAAATTATTTCCCTGTCGTACATCTCAAAAAAATACTTTAATAAAACCCGGCAATGGGTATATCAGCGTGTCAATGGATCGTTGGTGAACGGGAAACCTGCAAAATTTACTAACGAGGAAATAAAGACCCTTAATAAGGCGTTTAAGGATATTGGCAGGAAGATTGGGGCCACCAGCATCCCGGTTTAACTCCTTTTTCGATTTGATTAAGCCCCTGCATTTGCTATGCGGGGCTTTTTTATTGCCGGACGGCAGCACATCACATATTTCAGGTATTGACTGAAGCTTTTGTAATGGGTAAATTTACGGTTGCCCGATAGATAATGATGCGCACAGAAGCTGCTGCCTGCCCGGTTGTAATGTTGATCCTGAAATAAACTTGAAAAACCATGAATATTACTTTAGACCAACTGATGAAGATCATGCCCCAGGCCCGGACCCAACTGGCCCAGAATTTCCTGGATGAATTCAATGCCCAAATGCCGCAATATAGTATTGACTCACCGCTGCGCGCGGCCGCCTACCTGGCCCAGGGCGCCTACGAAAGTGGCGAGTTAAGGGAATTGGTGGAGAATATGTACTATACAACCCAACAGCGCCTGCAGCAGGTATGGCCCACCCGTTTCCCAACCGTGGACAGCGCAACCCCTTACATAAAGAACCCGGAGAAACTGGGAGATTTCGTTTATGCCAACCGGATGGGTAACGGCGATGTTGCCAGCGGGGATGGCTACCGGTACAGGGGCAGGGGGTGGTTTAACGGTACGGGCAAGGCATTTTACCAGGAAATGACGAACCTGACCCAGCATGATTTTATAACGAATCCTGATGACATGGCCATTCCCCAATATGCCGTTTTATCTGCCTGCAAAGAATGGGATGATTCCAACCTGAACCAATATGCCGATACCGGCGATTTTACGAGGATCACCCGGATCATTAACGGCGGCCTTACCGGGCTGAACGGCCGGTTGGTGTATTATCTTAAGGCGAAAACCGCTTTAGGTGTTGATTCCTGAGGAGCGTCACTGCTGATTTTTTACGCTGATTTTCGCGGGAAAACTAATCTGCGCTGTATTTTAATCTGCAAAAATCTAAGGGAAGTTATCATTAATTGCCATCTCCTGGCGGAGCTGATGATTAATCTATGTTAAGTGCCAGCCCCGCCGGGTGGGTTACCTTTGTGTGCAAACACATAATAATATGGAATTAGGCATCAGCATGTTTGGGGATCTGCATTTTGATCCTGCCACCAATAAAATACAAGCGCCCGGCGCGCGTTTAAAAGAATTAGTTGAAGAAATAAAACTGATGGACGAAGTAGGGCTCGATTATTTCGGCATCGGGGAGCACCACCGGCCCGATTATGCTGTGCCCTCGCCGGAGATAGTACTGGCTGCCGCGGCTACGGCTACAAAAAATATAAAACTGGGCAGTGCGGTTTCGGTATTAAGCTCATCTGATCCGGTAAAGCTCTATCAAAACTTTTCCATGGTAGACCTCTTGTCCAACGGTCGCGCCGAGATCATGGCCGGGCGGGGCAGTTTTATAGAATCATTTCCCCTGTTTGGTTATGATCTGAAGGATTATGATACGCTGTTTGAAGAAAAGCTGGACCTGCTATTGAAGATCAATAAAGAGCCCATCGTTTCCTGGAAAGGCAGGCACCGGGCAGCGTTGCAGGAACAGATGATATTACCCCGGGCTACAGCGCCGATCCCCATCTGGATAGCAGTAGGCGGTACGCCCGCTTCAGTAGAACGGGCGGGACGTTTGGGCCTGCCGCTGATGATCGCAATTATTGGCGGGTCGCCGGCACAGTTTCAACCCTTTTTTGAATTATATAAAGAAACCTACCAGCAGCACGGGCATGATATGAGCAAATACCAGGTGGGCATACATGTGCATGGCTTCTATGGCCCGGACAGTGCCGCGTTGAGCGATATGTATTATCCTTTATACGCCGGGCAAATGGACCGCATCGGCCGCACGCGCGGCTGGCCGCCTTACCGCCGGAACCAGTTCGATTTTGGAAAAACCAGGAACGGCGCCCTGGTCATTGGCGAGCCCAACGAAGTGATCGATAAGATCCTTTACTTGCAGGAGCTCTTTGGCCTCACCCGTTTTGCCACCCATATGGATACCGGCGCACCGCTGCATAAGGATATAATGAAATCGATCGAGATCTACGGAACGAAGATCGCGCCCAAGGTGAGAGAGGCCTTGCGGAATAAGGAATAATAAATGTAAAATAAGGAATGAGAAATGCGCCGGTTATACAATCCCCATTTTAACGCAATGGGCAATGAGTTGTTCATTGGTAGTAAAATTAAGGGCGTCCTTTATATAGTTCAATCGCTTTTCAACACTGCTCAGGCTGGAAGGCCGGATATTGTTCTCTCTGAGGTAGGCGGGGATTTTCTGTTGCTTCGTGCCGGCAATCAGCTGGGATATGATTATAATATCCAGTTCCGAAAATTCATAGGTGTTTTTCTGATGAATGGATAACCTTAGATTGCCCGGGAAATGCCGCTGGTGTTGACTTATTTGTGTTATTGCCTGGGCCAATTCTTTAAAGTCATTGCGTCCCTTAGAAACATAGCCGTCAATCTCCTGGTTGCTGAACAGGGCTTCAATCGTTGCGGCCTTACCGGTTGCCGAAAATACAAGAATCTTCAGGTCGGGCTGTAGTTTCCGGGCGGCTGCAATGAGCGCAACGCCGTCAGTGATCTGCTGCTCCCGATGGTCCTTTTCAAAATGGAGATCGGTAATTAAAAGATCGTAGGAGTAACCGGACTGCAGGGCTTTTTCAATGCGCATCAGGGCATCATCGCAATAGTATGCATAGTCTGGATTGGTAATGCCAAATTCTTCAAAGGTTTTCTGCAGTGAAAGGTTAATGCTTTCGTAATCTTCGGCTATGAGTACTTTTTTAATCATTTTGATTATGTAATTGGAATATACAGTTCAATTTTTAGCCCGTTTGTTGTTGCCTTGCCAAAAATAAGGTGGCCGCCCATACCGGAAATACGGTTTTCCGTATTTTTCAACCCGTTGCCAAAATGAAAATCAGAGGGAAGCCCCTTGCCATCATCTGTATAGATGATTTCAGCTTTATCTTTCAATAACCGGAACCGGATCATTACGTTTTCTGCCGCGCTGTGTTTCTGCATATTTACCATCAGCTCCTGCAATACATGTTTCAGCTCCGTTTTTGCATTCAGGGGCATGCGATTCCAGAACTTTTCTGAATTTCCCACGATAGAAATACTGGTGGCTGCGGAGGAAAATGACTTTAGCAGGTTTGCTATTGACGCCTGAAATTCCTGTTCTTCCTTTTCGGGCTGCTCATAGGAAATGTTCCGGGATTGCTCATATAAAAACCCCATTTCGTCCAGCAGTTGTTCCTTTCCGCCGGTTTGTCCGTGTTCGATCTTTGACATTACACGGTAAAGCCCGTTGGCCACTACATCGTGTACTTTTTTTGATGTTTTCAATTGGTATTCGCGGAGGGTTCGCTGTCTTTGCTTCCGGTACCACCAAAATCCAAGGCTTGCAAATAAAAGGACGCCAAAAAGTATGATCCGCTGCCAGATGATCTGTACTTTTTTTTCTGCATTGGCTTTTTGCAATACCAGGTTATTGGCCTTGTTTTTTTCCGCTTCGTAGCGAATGAGCGCAAACTGGTTCTTGGCATTATTCCGGGCGGTTTGTACACTATCATTTAAATGCCGGTAACGGGTGAAATATTTTTTTACCAATTCGGGCGGACTGAACTGTATGAGTTTTGGCAATGCCAGTAATTCATCTCTCGGGCTGCCCAGCTGTTGCGCCATACGATACATTTTATTGGCATAATGCAATGCAGAATCCGGATGGCTGCGGGCATAGTAGTCGGATAAATGTGCATAGCTGGAGCTTAAGCCCCAGTTGTCTTTTTGGTTTTCACGGATCTGAAGGGCGGCCAGCAGTTCGGGAGCAGCATCATAAGTAACATCCCGGAGCTGTTTGGTATTGGCCATATTGGTAAGCACCCGGGCATATTCAGCCGGGTTATTTTTGCTTTCGTCAAGGATCGAACGGTAGATCGAAAGGGCCTGGTCGTATTGGTTTAGCTTCTGGCAGGCAAGTGCTCTATTGTTTAAGATGGTTATGATTCTAAAACGCTCTTTGGTAAATTTTAATCCCTGATTGCAATAATCCAGGGCGGCCTGATAGTTCCTTAGTGCGATATTGGTTACTGCCAATTCATTATAAACCGACGCGAGTGTATACCGGTCGCTGTCTTTTTTTTCATCCAGGAATTTGAGCGCCTGCAACAGCGTCTCCTGGCTGCCAAAAGGGTCAGCGGCGTCCGACTGCAGAATTGCCATGCGGGTATAGGCTCTTGCAATCTGCTGGCTTTCACCGGGACTGGTGGCTACTTTGTTAAAATAGTAAAAAGCGGAGTCTTTATTTGTTTTGAGCAGGCTCATCGCCTTTTCAAAATCCGGAGACGGAGGAGCCGGTTTTACAGTATGGGGTTCCTTACACCGGGCGAGGAGGGCAATAATGAACAGGAACAATAAAGACCGTAAGTAGTTCAACGCAGTTATTTTATTCAAAAGTAATGCGCGTTGAACAAAAACAAAAAAATAAGGCAGGGCGATGCCTGCCTTATTCAGAATGCCCCTGGTTATTTTATGGGCGGGATGGGGATTGGCAACGGTGGAAGATGTCCGCTATCTCCGGTAGGATCCGATGTATCTGCCCGAACGGTTATCTGCAACCTGCTGAGATCGGTTTTTGCGGTTGCTTTGGTTGTATGTGTAGAATGACCGGGTAATAAAGCCATACAAAAGGCTATAAATAATGTGAACATTTTTATTGTTTTTTAAAATTTTAATGAATACTGCAGCCGGTGCCCGGTGCAGGTGTGGACCTGCGTAAGCAGCGCTTCTTACGCGTTTGGGAAGGGGTGGGTATTAATTGCGGAGGCTGGTAAACGCTTCCCAAAACCGGTTAACGGCAACCGCTTTCAATACCCGGGTGCAATCCGTTCTGTACAGAAATGCTCTTAGCAAAGGAGCCGTTCAACTGATTGCACAACAAAAATAGATCGATGTAAGATGTTGGTTAGCAATTGATTCCGGTAATTCCGGCCTTTCCTTGCCCATTCCGGTAATGTTTACGGAATTCCGTAAATTCCGTAGCTTTATTGCACAAACTTTGTAATATGTTTGGTGATTATACAAAGCTGATACTGCAAGATTATGAGACAAAAAAGGCCGCGGGTCTGCTGCCATTAAATCTTAGTAAACCCACTCCTGCAAGACTAAGAGATGAATGTTTAATTGTATGCAAAGGAAGATTCGAACGCAAAGACGAAAAAATGCTGAGAGACTTCTTTGGGCAGGCCGATAACGATACCGGTTATTTGCGCATTATAAAGAAATGTGCTATCGATCGCTTTAGGCCATTGATCAATTTTCTAAAAAAGCCAACTATTAGAACTGATGAAAAAAATGTAGAGCTCCTGGCCTGGCTGATTGATTGGAACCGGAGACCTTTTCAGCTTGACAAAAGATATGACCTTAATGAGCAGGGAGAAGCGTTTTTGATTAAAAATGATCCTGCGGAAAAGATTCAAATAGATGAAGAGCAGGAGATCACTGAAGCTTTCGATACCCTGGTAAATCAAGAAAACAAAATGAATGCGGTTATAAACCCGGGGACTGCTTTTGCTAAACCAAAATACCCTCTTAAACCGCTGGCTGTATTTATAATTGCGTTGCTGGCTTTGGCCGGAATAGTTATTTATCAGTCCGGAAACGGGAGACTGCAATATGGGATGGGCAATACCTTAGATAACCGGGGATCCTGCATGTACTGGACCGGCGATCATTACGAGCAAATACCCTGTAATCAAAAAGTATATGGTGTATTGGTAGTGGCCCTGGACTCTCTGAAATTGCTCCATTTTAAAAAGATAACACAACCGGATACCCTGACAGAAGCAGATATTAACAGGGTATTCTATATAAAATATAACGGGAAGATTGAGTTTTATACCGGCGGGGGAGCGCATCCGGTGTATACGGAACGAAGCCTGAAACCCCTGACCGCCTATATTTATGAAAAATATATTCTTCCGCAAAGGCGGCAATAGCCGGATAGGAATGGCTGTTAACATCCGATTGCTGCAATTTTTTAATTGATATGCATAATACGGGATCCCGTAATGTTGCCATTTTACCGGCGGATATATTTGCTGAAATAAATAGAAAATGAAATGGATTCCCTCTTTTAAATGTTGGCTTTGCATTTTTTTGTTCCTCGCTTCCTGCAGTGCAGCAGAGGAGGGAAGTAAGGTTATTGCCCGAACGGGCTACGAAAAGGAAATGGCCACCTGTACAGGCAGTAAGTCTTGCAGCGCCTGCAAAAACTGCAAGTATTGCAAACACTGTTCAAAAAACGGCGGTACCTGTGGCGTGTGTAAGTAAATGTTAAAAGTGTTCTTCGTAAGCAAATATTTTTTGTTACTCACTGTTCTTGCTGTTGGCCGTTGCAACCCTGACGCTAAAGAGATTGTTTATAAACAAAATATTAGCGTTACCCAAAACCTGACCCGCTACAAAGTAATTGGCGTAAAAGACGGGGACACATTTGTATTGCTGATGGATGGCAAAGAACAGGTGGTCCGGCTGGCGCATATCGATTGTCCTGAAAAGAGGCAGCCGTATGGGAACAACGCGAAGCAATTTGTTTCAGACAGGTGCTTCGGAAAATATGTCAGGCTCCTGCATGCAAACAGGTATGACCGAAATAACCGGTTGCTGGCCGAGGTGCTTTTAGAGGATGGAACAAATCTGAACAAAGCGCTGGTAAAAAACGGCCTGGCCTGGCATTTTAAAAAGTATTCCGGTAATAGGGAATACGCCGCACTGGAAACGGCGGCAAGACAACAAAAACGAGGGCTTTGGGTGGACGAGGATCCGGTAGCGCCCTGGAACTGGCGGCACCCGAAAAAGCGGTTATAAAAATAAAGGCAATGATATAAGAGCGTGCGCAACCAAAATGTATATAAATCTGCTGACTTATTTGAAAAGCACCATTTTTTAAAAACGGGAAATTCCGGTTATTACGGGAACCCGTAATACGGGTGGAAAATATCAGGCTATTTTAGAGAAAGTAAAGATGAACGACGCTGCTATAGCATTCAATATTCTAAAACAAACAACTGCCAAAATGGAGAATGATTTAAAATTTAAGCTGGAGCAACTTTATCAACGGGTAACAGTTTTAAAGGAGCAGATAAACACGGAAGAAGCTACAAAAAATGCTTTCGTCATGCCCTTTATTCAGATCATCGGGTATGATATTTTCAATCCGACCGAAGTAATTCCCGAGTATATCTGCGATATTGGAACAAAAAAGGGAGAAAAGATTGATTACGTCATCAAAAAAGACGGCGAGCCTGTTTTGATAATCGAGTGTAAGCACTGGAAGGAAGATGTCGAGGCGCACAACTCGCAATTGCATCGCTATTATCATGTATCTAAATCCCGCTTTGGAGTATTGACGAATGGGTTGATTTATAATTTTTATGCAGACCTGGAGCGCCCAAACGTCATGGATGATAAACCTTTTTTCACCTTAGACCTATCTGATTTGAAAGATTCGGGAATTAAGATCCTTGAAAAATTCACCAAAAAAGACTACGACCTTGAAAGCATCTTAGATTCAGCTGAAGCCCTGAAATATATTAAAGCCATCCGGAATGAATTTGAAAAAGAGCTAAAAGAGCCGTCCGATGAACTGGTAAAGCTGCTGGTGAACCGGTTCTTTGAAAAAACATTGACAGCTTCCCGGCTGACGACATTTAAGGAGTATACAAGAAGGGCATTGTCTAATTCTATTAGTGAGTCCATCAACTTCCGGCTTAAAAACGCACTGAGCATTAATGAAAAAACAACATCAAAGCCTGAAGTTAAGGATATAGAGCCCATCGATGAAAATGGCGAAGGGCTGAAATTTGTTACTACAGAAGAAGAAATAGAGGGATCACAGATCGTTAAAGCCATTCTACGGGAGAAGGTTCCGGCATCACGGATCGCCTTCCGGGACACGCAATCTTATTTCGGCATTTTACTGGACGATAATAACCGGAAGCCGCTGGCAAGACTGCATTTCAACTTTTCAAAAAAATACCTGGAATTATTTCATAAGGGGAAAGATAGTGGCGAGAGAAAATTGTTAGCGTCGCTGGATGATATTTATCAGTACAAGAAGGAGCTTTTGGGTACGGTTGATAATTATCAGAAAAGCAGTGAAAAGGAACAATTAAATACTACAGTATGAGCCAGATGATCGTATTCGTACTGCTATCTCTGTTAACACAGGTTTGCTATGCTCAAAAAAAAGTAGTTTGTGTAATTGAGTAAAGGCGCACTGGTGTTTTATTTCTCCGACTATATTAAGCCTGTAGGAAAAAAGATAAAATTCGTCTTTGTCATTATTGGACGATTTCTCCGGATACTTTTCAGATGGAGAAAGGATATTACACTTTTGCAACTTTTTTATACAGAAAAGTACCTGTTTGACAACAGCTACCTGGTCATCCATTACCGGTTCAAAAATGCACTTTGGTACAATTTTAAAAATATTAAGAAAACAACAGAAAAGGAAATCCTGATCCTGAATCTGAAGACTGTGCCGGCGATGCCGGTTGAATTGGTGGTACATGGATTTTTTAGAAAAAGAAGCCTGCTTATTTCAGTAATTGCTGAGAAAACTATAGAAAGTAAATTGTTTAGATTAGCAATAACAGATCTGAGTAACACTGAAAAAATTATTA
>JAGIAQ010000097.1:15732-15963 GCA_017744795.1 Niabella sp.
GCGCAACTATCCAGCTATTCGAAGCTAACTGTTATTACTCCAAATATCAGGCTGAAACATCCCGGGGTAAAACTTAATCACCCGAATATACAGCTCAATCATTCTTCATTTAGCCAAACTGATTTTATATGAAAGTAAGAGACTACTACGTAACCCCAGGCTCAAATCCTGTAATGCGGTTTTTATGGAAAGCAGCTGGTGGTGACCGATACCTGCTGGAAAGAGCAACCT
>JAGIAQ010000098.1 GCA_017744795.1 Niabella sp.
CTACGTTTCAATAACGAAAACCCCTGTTTCCTGTTTTTACCGGACAGCAGTGATTGATTATTTCTTATTTTTCATTTCCATAAGCATTAGATCCCTCCTCAGCTTCGCAGACGTCGGGATGACGTTTGTATTGGTAGTATTGAATTTAGAATGTAAAAGCTACCGCTTTTTTATCGTAATATCATCCAGCATTATGGGCGCCGTTCCAGTATTCATAAAACGCACATGCACCGTTTTCATATCGCTGCCATAGGCGGCTCCGGTTTTAAAATGAACTGTTTTCTCTGAAAACCCGGTCTGTCCTTTTGCTTCAGTTGCAGTTATGTTAGTCAGCTCACCGGTTACAGGTGTAACAGCATCAACGGCCGACTGCAATGTTCCCTTTCCCTTAACCCAATAAGCCAGTTTATAGGCTGTACTGTTATTCAAATAAACATACTGCTCTATCATTTGCCCGGGTTGTAACCATACTCCATAATTCCCTGTTTTCTTTGCGTCAGCTGAAAGCGCTGCAGTACCTTCCCAGGGCAGCAGGCTGCCGCTGTCCTCAAACCCGGGGTTGGGCAATTCGTTCCCGTTTTTCAAAGGCCAGTTATAATAACGGATATAATCTACTTCCATATTCACGCCGCCGCCGGACCCATAAGTGCCCAGAAATACATTCATAAAATGATCAGGGGCATATATTTTATGTTTGTCTGTATACTCCCCCATTAATTTCCCGTTAATATAATGTTTGATGCCCGTAGGCGTCCATAACATACCATGCGTTACCCAATTATTTTCATGCTCCACACCTTTTGTTATATGTGTAGCAAGGTTATGTATAAATTTTCCGTTTTGATCTACCTGGCCATGTAACACAAACTGGGCATTCAGCAATTCAAACACATCAATTTCAAAAACCTGCCCGGGGGGCCGGATCCCTTTCACTCCATTAACTTCCGAACCCTGCTGCAGGTAATATTTCAGATCGGGCCCCGGGGAATCAAACCAAAAAGCGGTGTTCACTCCTTTTGGATTGCCTGTTTTACTTCTGCGCACTTTTACCTCAAAATAACCACCGCGGCTATTATCCAGCAGGTTCTCATTAGTACGCCAGTCATAGGTTTGAATAGAGGATACTTTTTGATTTCCTTTTGGCGCGTACAACCGCACCGGCAATGAATCATTCACAAAAAGGTTGATCGTTTTTCCGTTCAATGTATAGGCTGGCTGTGGTAATTTATTTTCAAGCATTTCTTTTTTGGAGGTCTCATTGAAATAATTGAGTGAAGAAAAATAATTTGTGCTCCATTTATCATGGTTCAGCAACGCATCATTAAACTCATCCTGCCAGTATAATTGCATGCCTTTGGGAACAGCAGCAGAGCTGGGATTGGTTTTTAACTCTTTTAATTCCTCCCCATCCCGTACCCAGTTCTTTTGTGTGCTTACGCTGCCGGTTAGCACTGACTTTACATTTCTGCCGGCAACCGGCTCCAACCATACTTTATACGCTGTTTCCGGCTGCACATCCTGTATATAATACCTGCCTGCTCCGGCTACTGCGGTAGCATTGGGCGTTTTGGGCTTCTTCCCGTTCACAGACCAATAAATACGATACCCGTCTGCACCGGAAACAGGATTCCAGCTCACGCGGATCCAGCTTCGGGTACCCAGCAATTGTAATTCATTTTTTTGCTGCGCACACACAATGGCCGGGCTGGCAAGCAGACAACTCATTACACTAAAAAGAACACGAAGCATACCTGTCTATTTATATTTTACGCAAAAGTTCTATTTATTGCCGGCAGCCGGATCGTCAATATTGATCGTAATATATTCATTCTCCACCGTGCCATCCTCATACAATTTCAGGATCGCATAACCCGGCGGGGTCTCCTGGTAATAATAAGGCTGCGCGGACCGCTGATCGCCTTTTTCCCACCAGAACCCGCTCATGGCACCGTTGCAAAAATAGTGCACGCCGTCATACCAGGCCCGGTCCAGCAAATGCTGGTGCCCGCTTAAACAAACGCGCACCTTTTCTTTGTGTTTATAAAACAACTGCTTCAGTTCCTTGTGATCCTTATGCTGACCGCCTTCCCAGCTACCCGTAACGGTAAGGATAGGATAATGAGACATCAGCAATACATAAGTACCCAATGGCACCGATTCCAACTCCTTTTTCAGCCATTCCATTTGTTCCGCATCTAACGAAATGCCGTTATTATTGCCATCCAGTATAATAAAATGCCAGTTCTTTTTCCTGAAACTGTAGTAGCGGTGCGGCATACCGGCTCTTTTGGCCGCATAGTTCACCCCATACATTGCATCGTCTTTTGAAGGCGCCGCCCACCAGTTATCATGATTGCCCACGCAACTGTATAGTTCGTATCCCTTTATTGCCTGAATGGATTCATCCCAGCATTTCCACTGTTCCAGCACGCGTTCGCGGGTAATGTCCTTATAGTCCGCTGCGTGTATAGAATCGCCCCCGTTAAGAAAAAAATCAACTTTTGCTTTTTTAACCGCCTCCAGTTGTTTTATAAAACGGGCGGGAATATTCATCTCCGGCCGAATGTGCACATCTGTAATATGGGCAACCGTTAATACCGGTCGCACTGCTTTTTTAACAGCGGCGGCGGCAGTACCTTCCAGCGCCATTGCCCCGGCAAACATTGGCGCCGCCCGGAGAAAATCTTTTCTTTTCATTTTCGTAAATTTTCAATATCTAAAAAATGTAGGGACAGGAAATTTCCTGTCCCTACGTGTTACCTGTTGCCTTTATTTATTGCCAGCCTGCGGGCTGTGTTAATTTAGGGTTCAGGATCGTTTGCTGCAAAGGAATCGGGAAATAATAATACTTCGGTTCAATAAAACTGCGGGGCAGTATAACGTCTTTTGTAAACATTACACGGCCAGAGGTTGTATTGGACAGAGTGAAGTTACCATCAGAAATATAATATTTCACAATGGATGCCTGTAAAGCCGGCGACAGGTTCGCTATCGGGCTCTGGTCGGTTTTATTGGCGAGGATAGCGATATCAGGCACGCCGTCACCGGTAACATCCAGGCCGCCCAACGACGGCACATACATACCGGTTGAACTTTGTGCGAGCAGTGCGCCTGCCTTCCACCGGTACAGATCATCCAGGCGGAAGCCTTCACAAGCCAGTTCTGTTCTGCGTTCGCGGCGTATTTCCAGGATAACACCTGCATTGCTGCCGGTCACTAATGGATACCTGCCAGCCAGATACGGGTCCGGTGCCGCATTAGCAGCTGCCATGTTCAGGGGCGGCATCCCTACCCTGCCGCGGATCAGGTTAATGGTGTTATTAAGATCTGTTTGTGTAAGGGTTCCCAATTCTGCTTTGGCTTCTGCATTGATCAGCAGCACTTCCGCATATCTGAAAATGGGCAGATCGGTATAGTCCAATACCCAGCCGCCTCTTAAGGCCGGATCGCGGGGATAGAACTTCACCTGAAGGTAACCACCAAAATCCGGACGAGTGAGATACGGCGAATTGGTTGGTGAAGTGGTGAAGCCGGGAGGCATCACGGTTTCCGCCAGGCGGGGATCGCGGTTGGCGAACATGTCAACAAATTTCTTTTGACCGTATCCGCTCTGCGATGTGTAAGGCGTACCATCCGCCATCTCAAACTCGTCGGCCAGAGTGGAATTCAGCGCCCACTGCCAGTCTAACACCACATGCGTATTGTTAGCCACGCCCTGCTCTTTATTATTCTTTTGCAGAAAGATCACTTCTTTGTTGGAAGAAAGATCATTACTGGAGAACAGTGCCCTGAAGCCCGCAGCACCCGTTCCGGTAATTGCAAATCCGCCACTGTCGATAATTGCCTGCGATGCCGAAACAGCGCGCTGCAGGTAGGTTTGCGCAGAAGCCTGCAGGCCCAGCTCTGAATGGTACTTGCGATAGGTACCTTCATGCAAAGCAGTCCTTGCCAGCTGGGTCAGTGCCGCCCAATGTGTTACATATGTATTTCTTGGATTGGCACCGGCGGGAAAGCTATTCGTCACATTTGCCGCAGCAAATTCAAGATCCTTCATGATGGAATCCACCACAACGGTGCGGGGATCCTTGGGTTTATACAGCGATGAATCGGTGTTACCCAGGGCATGTGAATACCAGGGCACATCACCATAACGCTTCACCATATTGTAGTAAAAACGGGCCCTGAAAAAACGGGCAACACCGATGTAATGATTAATGGCAATGGGATCGCCGGTCGTTTTGCCCACATTATCCAGCATGTAGTTAATATTGCGCAGATTACCCCAGGTGCCTTTGTCCCAGCCGCCTACATTCGCCGGCGTCAGATTACCGCGAATGAGGTTGTCTGTTTCGCTACCGCCGGTGTAGATCGAAATATTATCGGAGAACAAATCATCGGAGTTGGCTGCTATTTGTGAATAAAGGCCATTGGTATAAATTTCCAGGTCACCGGGCACCTTAAAGAAATCATTACTGGTGATGGCCGATGCCGGGGTACGCTGTAAGTAGTCCTTTTTGCAGGAAACCCCTAACAGCGTGGTTGCTAATAGTAGATAGGAAAGTCGTTTCATTATTAATTATTTTTCTGTATGATCTGCTACATTCCAGCAAAACATCATACAATTGATTGCATTAGAAATTAAGATTCAGACCAAACGAATACGTGCGCTGGAAGGGGTATGCTGCAGCCGGTCTGCTGCCATCGCCCAATGCCTCCGGATCCAGTTTCACTTTTAAATGTGTGATCTCGAAAATATTTTCGGCACTGAAATAAAAGCGCAGTTTATTCAGTCCCATTCTTTGCAATAATGCCTGTGGCAGTGTATACCCCACGGTTACGTTCTTAACGCGCATATAGGCCGCGTTTTGCATGTATTTTTTATTGGGGATGGTCAGCGGCGACACCGCGTCTTCCGCGATATAGGCCCGCACTGCCGGGAAATACGCATTCTGATTGGGATTCTCAGGCGTCCAGTGGTTCATATTCAAGGTGGTCACATTTGTCCAGGGCTGCGCGTAAACGCCCCAGAAATAAATATTGGAAGCGCCGGGATACCAGTCGCGTTTGCCGATGCCCTGCATGAACACCCGCAGGTCGAATCCTTTCCAGCCGCCGGAAAGATCAATACCATAAGGATAACGGGAGTTTTTATTACCAATCTTCTTGAGATCGCCCGGATCGTTAACGGTGCCTTTGCCAAAATTGATCACGCCGTCATGGTTCAAATCAGCAAATTTCACGTCGCCAGGGTAAAAATTATAGCCCTGATCATCTTCTCCAAAAGCAGTCTGGTTGGGTGAATTGGCCACATCCGCTGCGTCTTTGAAATAACCAATGATCTCATCACCCCATATTTCTCCCAATTCCTCTCCTACATAATGATTACTGCCACCAAGAGATTTTGTGGGGTTATCAAAACGGGTGATCCAGGAACGGTTATCTGCCAGGGTAAACGTAAGGCTGTACCAGAACGGTGAACCGGCCAGCATGCCGTTATCGCGCCAGTTCAGGCGCATTTCCCAGCCCTTGGTTTTAAGGTCGCCTGCATTCTGAGTGGGTTCGTTTGCGCCAAACACGCCGGGCAGGGTTTTGCCGGGAATCAGCATATTGTTGGTATAGCGGGTGTACCGGTCAAAACTGAGGTTCAGCCTGTTTTTCAACATCGCCAGGTCGGCGCCAAAGTTCACGGTAGAAATCGTTTCCCAGCTAAAGTTATCCGTAACCGGCTTGGGACTGCTTACAGTTGTTGGCTTCGTTGAACCGAGGATATCATTGCCGGTACCTTTAACGAGGATCGGGATATAAGGATAAGCATCATAATAAGGATAAGTACTGTTGTATCCAAACGTCTGGTTACCCAGGCTGCCATAAGAAGCCCTTAACTTAAACAGATCTATTTTAAGTGCTTCTTTCACCGGGGTAAAGAAGGGCTCATCAGACAGTACCCATCCGGCAGATGCAGAGGGGAAGAAACCCCAACGATGCTTTGCGGGAAAGCGGGAAGAACCATCATCGCGGCCATCCAGTTCCAGCAGGTATTTACTTTTATAATTATACGCCAACCGGTAAAAGAGCCCCTGCACTGCCCAGTCTTTTATGGTTTCTGATTCCGTCATGGTACCGGTGCTCAGATCAATAGAAGGTAAAGAGTTGGATATCAAACCATTTTTGCGGGCAGTGAAGGCGCCGTTATAATTGTATTCACTGTTGAAGCCCACCAGGCCCTGCAGGAAATGATCGCCGAAATTTTTATGAAAATCGGTGTACACGTTGTATACATTATACTGGGTGCTTGTATTCTGACTTTGCGACCAGGTATTGGAGAACGTGTATTGTACCGGGTTGTTGGGACCGGTTTTATAAGGGACCGGGATATCAAAAGAACGGGAGGTGGAGGAACCGCGCCTGAAAGTTGCCTCAGCATTGAAGTCCCACACATTTTTTATCAATGCTGCCTTTGCGGAGAAGGTGCTGATAAATTCATTCAGCTTATCGGTGCGCCTTCCGCCCGATTGCAGGGAGCCCAATGTGGACGCGCCGGCGCTCGTCCAGCTACCGTCAGGGTTTTTCGGAATGTCGAGCGAATTCTGCCGGTTCACATTCCAGAAAAAATCACCGTCAAGATACACCGGGGCATTATATTCTGTACTCGTCAGTTGCGTATTGTTCGATATTTTCAGCCAGCGGGTAGCATCGATGTCAACTTTACCCCTGGTGTTGTATCGTTTATAGATATCATTGCCGTACTTCAGCAATCCATCCTGCTGATAATAATCGCCTGACAGGTAATAGGCGATCTTATCCGCCTGCTTTGAGATGCTTACATTGGCATTATAAGTAGGAGCCGTTTTGTTATAGGCTTCTTTTATCCAGTCTGTTGATCCTGTGTATAACCAGTTGTTGGGATTGGTCGGATTGATGGTCGCAGCAGGCAAAGAAGGATCTTTGGAACGTTGTTGTGCATAGGCGCGTACAGCGTCCGGGTACAGGTTGTACAACGGTTTGGCTGCATCATTTTTCATTTGCATTACGATGTAAGGATCGGTAACCAGCGCGGGCATTTTACCAATGGTGCGGGTGCCCGCCATTGCGTTTACCGACACGTTCAGTTTGCCACCCTTTGCTTTTTTGGTAGTGATCAGCACCACACCGAATGATGCACGTGCCCCATAGATCGCTGCGGCTGCCGCGTCTTTTAATACAGATACGGTTTCCACATCGCCCGGGTTGATCCGCGCTACTTCATCCATCGAGTAGGGAACATTGTCCACCAGGATCAACGGGTCGCCGCCATTAAGGCTGGTAAAACCCCGTATGTTAAACGCGGGATTTGATGTGGCACGACCGTTGGAGTTGGTAATATTTAAGTTGGGGATCAGCCCCTGCAAGCCGGCGCCCAAATTAGCAATGGGCCTGCTTTCCAGCTGTTTGGAAGTGATCATATCCACGGCGCCGGTAAGGTTTACTTTTTTCTGAACGCCGAAACCTACCACTACTACTTCATCCACTTTATTTTCTTCCGGAAGCAGCTTGATCATCACTGGTGCAGCGTCCGAAAAAGCCACTTCCTGCGCCCGGAACCCTGTGTAGGATACAATTAAGGTTCCGGAAATTTTGGGCGACTGTAAAGAGAAATTACCCTTTGCATCGGTAACCGTTCCGATATTGGTGCCCTTTACCTGCACCGAAGCGGCGGCAAGGGGTGCACCTTTATCATCGGTTACGTTCCCCCTGATCTCGGCAAACCGGATCTCATATACACCTGTTTTGTTGTCGGCTGCGTTCGCTTTAACCGGATTGGCATATATGAGCACCATATTATGATCCTGCCGGAAATCGAGCCCTGTTCCCTGCAACACTTCTTTCAGGATGGAAGCGACAGATTGTTTTTTCGAGGTCAGGATAATATTTTTATGTTTGGCCACCTGTTCCACCACGTAAGCCATTTTAAACCCCGAGGCTTTTTCAATGCTGTTCAACGCATTTTTAAGCGGCACATTGTTCAGCGCAACAGTGATCTGCTTTTCGTCGATACTCTGACTATTGGCTGTTTTTGCAAAGACAAAATTGGTTGCTACGCAGACGCAAATAACCAGGATTGTACTTATTTTCATTAAATATGAAGCATTTAGTTCATAATGCCGGGCCGGTTTTCCCCGCCCAGCACAAGATTGTTCTTTTTGCATAAATTGCATAAGTTTTAAGATGATGATAAATTGTCTGAACCAACCCCTCATAGCTTCCCAGGGCGGAGGGGTTTTTTTATTGAGCGCAGTCGGGGGGCGCATTTGATTGATTCATATATTGTTTTTTATTTTCCACAGCCTTCGCCGTCTATTAAAACAATGTTCCCCTCCTGCCGTGTGTAGGAGGCATTGCTGATCAGGCATAAGGCAGTCATTATTTTATCCAGAGAATCTGTACCATTGAAAGAAGCTTTAATAGTGCAGGCGGCCAGCGCTTTGTTTTTAAATTGTAGGGTTACCCCAAAACGTTGCCCCAGCAGGGCCGCCACTTTTTGAAAGGCCAGGTCTTCAAAGACCATATCCGGCCGCAGCCAGCTGGCCACATATGCCGTAGCATCCACCAGTTTTGTTTGAGGAAGGGTTGGCGCCTCTGTGTTATAAGTAACCTGTTGGTTCGGGATCAGGATCGTTCTGGCATTCTGCTTATTTTCTACTTTTACTTTACCCCTTACCACAGAAACGGTAACATGTTTTGTTGCGGGATAAGCTTTTATGTTGAATGCCGTCCCCAATACGGTGGTGGTTATTTTGTTGCTCTGTATAATAAACGGTGCGCCGTCATGCACTACGTCAAAGAATGCCTCGCCCACCAGTTCCACCCTACGCTCGCCATGATTATAAAAATTAACCGGAAATTTCAAGGCCGTTCCTGAATTCAACCGTACGGTAGTACCGTCGGGGAGCGTTACCCGGTATTGTTGCCCCGGTGCGGTGACCAGTTTATTGAAAAGATTTTTCCCGGAGCGATTGGCGTTTACAAGTCCCTGGTTCTTATATACTACAGAACTGTCCGTAACCTTGCTGATGAGCTGATCCAGGTTGTTGGGAAGCTTTCCGTTACTGGCCGAGGAAAGTGCCACTTCAGTTCCATTGGTTAATACCAACGTTGCTCTGCCCGTTGGCTGCGTGCCGCCCGATGCGGGTCCTTGCTCCGTTGCCACAATGGCCAGGTCTTGCCGGTACGTTACTTTGAAGTGCACTTTTTTATAAATAAGCGGCAGGCTAAAAAGAAGTAATACTGCCGCAGCCGCCGTTAGCCTGCGCCCTATCCGGTGCCGCCGCCGCTGATCAATTTTACCATTGACCCTCCGGAACAATTCCTTTTGTGTATCCGAAAAATCAGGGGCCGCAGTTTCGGCATCCCCGTTCTGCTGCAGATTACACCATGTATTATACCGGCGCAGGTCCTCCTCAGAGGCAGTACCCTGTGCGATGCGTTCTATAATTTTTAAAAGCTCTTCCTGGTTAAGCATTTTTTTTGAAGCGGACATTGATCCTGCTATGGTAAAGGGACCTGGAAAGGCCCTACCCCCCAAAAGAGTTAAAAAAATTTAAAAAAGTAAGCAGAGTAGTTAGCCGGGAAGGCGAAACGGCAGGAAGACTTTATACCAATCAGGCATTAAAGTGGTTTAGACTTTCAGATTCCTTTACGTTTCCCGCCGATCATCGCAGATCTTTTGCGCAGATTTTCGCAGAAAATCAATCTGCGGATATCAGCGGTGTATTAGATCTGCCTAAAATCAGCGGGAAAGCCGAATTCAACATCGTTCTATAAAAAATTCAGACAACTTCATTAAAAGAATACCGTCATTCTGAGTTATTTATTAGCGGTACAAAAGCATCGAGATTTCTCACCCTCCTGGCGTCGGTCTCGAATCTGATAGCTATCGGATGACAGGGAGAACAGTGATCAGAGAAAAACGCTCCAGAAGGACATTTTTCCCAGGTGCAGTTTTAATTTCTTAAGGTTGATCGTCATCTGGTTTTCAACCGTTTTTTCGGTGATCCCCAGCCGGATGGCTATTTCTTTATTAGAAAGGTATTGTTCCCGGCTCATCTGGTAGATCTCCCGGGCCCGGTGGGGCAGGGTATTGATAAAATCATGAATCGCCGCTTTCAGCTCTTTTATTTCAAGATTTTCTTCTTCAACCACTACTTCCTGCAAGGGTAATGTCCTGTTCAGCAAAGCGGCTCTTCGCCTGCCGGAGGCAATGATACGGGTAAGCTTGTATTTTACCGCGGCCAGCAGATAGGCTTTGAGACAGGTGATATTGAGTTTTTCATGATGCACCCACAGCCATACAAACAGATCCTGTAACGCATCGGTGCACTCTTCTTCATCCTGGAGGATATTCAAGGCGTACCGGTAGAGCAGACCTGAATACCGAAAGTAAATCGCGTTAAAAGCCTTTCTGTCCCCATGGCTTAATAAAGCGGTAAGTTCCGGATCATTATATTGTGCATATTCCTCCATGCCTAACAATTCACTTCAAAACTTTTGATTTAATTATAGCGCTTTCGCGATGCAAAACTATCAAATCCTTAATCGCTATAAAATTATCTTTTGATTAACTTAATGGCGCCGATACAAGCTTTTCGGTAAGCGATATTACTCACAATTATCAATAGCTGCAAAGAAAAATGCTGAGCAATCGATTGCATATTATTTCGTCCGGTACTCTGTTTACTCCACTTTTAATACCGTTCTTAATCTTATATCTGAGGAGGAGGCACCGATCATGACACTAAAATCGCCCGGCTCAACCACCCATTTCATTTGTTTATTAAGCATTTGAAGTAATTCCGGCGTTATTTTAAATACGACTTCTTTTGATGCACCCGCGGCTATATGCACCCTTTGAAATCCCTTTAAAGCCAATACCGGCTGGGTCAGTGACGAATAATTTTGTTTGATATACAATTGCGGGATTTCGTCGCCATTTGTTGTTCCTGTATTTTTTATGGTAAAACGAACCTGTGCCGAACCGCTGCGGTTAATTGTGTTTTTATCAAGCTTCAGGTTTGAATATTCAAAGGTGGTATAGCTCAGCCCAAACCCAAAAGGAAACAGCGGCCGGCCGGATAAATTAACGTAATCATCGCCGCGGCCAGTGGGCTCATGATTGTATACTAACGGCAATTGCGCTTCATGCAGGGGAAAAGTAACCGGTAGTCGCCCCGCGGGATTATAATCGCCGGTTAACGCCGCGGCCAGCGCATGCCCGCCTTCTTCCCCGGGATACCACGCCATCAGGATACTGCCCGCATCATCCAGCCAATTATTCATAGTAACTGCGCTACCACCAATAAGCACTACTATTACAGGTTTGCCGGTTTTGGCAATGGCTTTGATGAGCTGTTCCTGTTCGCCAGGCAAGGATAGCATCGCGCGGTCGCGAAATTCCCCTTCTTCAATACCCGCAGCCACAATAGCCACGTCGGCCCTTTCTGCACAAGCTACAGCTTCTTTAATTTTATCGTTCCGGTCGTCGTGCTTCTCCAGCACCAGCTGAATTTTGCCATTGCCTACCGGCTCATAATATTCAATCTTTAATTTATATTCTTTGTCTTTTTCAAAAGCCTGCGGAACCAACAGCGTTCGATAAGATTCTTTTTTCCAGTTGTCAATAATTAACCGGTCATTTACGTACAGCCGGAATCCATCATTTCCATTTAACCCGATTTTATAAATACCGGTGCTATCGAGTTTGATTATTCCCTCCCATTGAACGGAATAAAAATCCTGCTGCAGGCGGGCCGCAGGACGCGATAAGGTCCATAACTTATTTACAGCAGCATCGGTTCCTGCAGCAACCGGCCTGCCTTCGAGTTTAATATTGTCAAACACTTTAAATGAAAGTCCGGGCTTTAATACAGCGCCTTCCCGGTGCCATAAAAGCCCCGGGGCTACTATATCCCAGGCCTCGTTCCTTCTTCCCGGTCCGGGCGCATAAGCAATTCCGGTAGCAGCACCCAATCGTTCCTTCAGGCCCTGCAACAGGGAAACCTTGCCCACGCCCGGTCCGCTATACCCGCCCAGACGCGCTTCCGTTGCGTCTTCACCGATTACGGCTATATTTTTTATACTTGTTGATAGCGGCAAGATTTTTTTTTCATTCTTCAACAGTACAAAGGATTCCAGGGCGGCCTGTTTGGCAATGGCTTTATGGCCTTCCGCTTTTGCTGCTGCCTGTTCATCTGCATAGGGATGCTCAAATAATCCCAGTTCGAACTTAGCGCGCAATACCCTTGCTACCGCATCATCAATGCGTTGTTGTTTGATCCGGCCATCATAAAAGGGCGGATCAAATAATTTGTAATGGCTATAGTCTGTCTGAAAGATAACATCCAGTCCGCTGCTAATTGCCTGTGCCCCGGATTCCGGGTAATCTTTAGCCGTATGATGCAATACATAAGTGCCGCCGGTGGCTCCGGCGTCCGAAACAACAAAGCCTTTAAAGCCCCATTGTTTTTTTAGTTTATCAATCAGCAGCCAGCTGTTTGCCGTGCAGGCTTCGCCATTCAGCGCGTTATAAGCCGTCATCACGGACCGGCTGCCACCCCGGGTAAAGCAGGCCTTAAAAGGCTGCAAAACCGTTTCTTCCAGGTAGCGTTCATCCGCATGTATCGGGTAACTGTCGCGCCCGCCGGCGCCTACATTCGCCACAAAATGTTTCGGTGTGGTGATGATATTTTTTTTCTCGAAGGAGCTTACAAAAACAACGCCCATTTCAGAAGCCAAAAACGGGTCTTCTCCGTAGGTTTCTTCGGTTCTTCCCCATCGTACGTCTGTAGCCAGGTTAACCACAGGGGTGAGGATCTGGCGGATGCCACGTTGACGGGAGTCATCGGCGATTGCATTGGATACCTCGCGCATCATTGCCGTGTCAAAGGTGGCAGCCAATCCTATAGACTGCGGGAAGGAAGTGGCATCACTGCGCACCAACCCGTGCAGGGCTTCATCAAAAAAGATCAGGGGAATGCCCAACCGTGTTTTTTCTACAAAATAATGCTGAATGCTATTGATCTTTTTTACAAAGCCTGTAGCGCTTTGCTGATCCTGGTTATAGCTAAGCAGCTGTTGTGCCGCATCTCCCGCACCAGCGCTGCCCGCGCTTACCTGGAAGCCGAACAGTCCGTTTTTATATTGATCCGGTGTGGCCTTATCCAAATCACCCGGAATCATAAACAGCTGCCAGAATTTTTCCTGCGGGGTCATGCGGGATAGCAAGTCTTTTACCCGGGCTTCAATGGGAAGGGAGGGATTTTTGTAGGGGAGGGATTGGGTGAAACATTGCCCCCCAACCAACAAACAGGCAACAGCAAGAAAGTTTTTGAATTTCATATGTAAATGTAAGTCAAACTTCGTCTATCTTTTGTCGGTCAGTAGCATTTACTAACCAGCCAAAAAAAATGAGGTTGTCCGAATTTCGAAACAACCTCATTATTCTTATTTGTCAGATTACTTTATTTGAAAGTATTATCACTCCAATACAAATCTGTTGTTCTATTGGAAGGCACCCAAAATATTTTTGAGGTAAGATTATTGTCCGAAGCAACTTTTGCAAAATTAGTGGTGTTGTTTTTTTGCTCGCTTGCCGGGTAACGAACCCTTTCAGGAAACGGTTTCCATATGGATCCGTGCCAAACAAACGGTTCCAGTTTGGGATGCCCGGTCCTTCTCAGTTCTGCCCATAGTTCATATGGCGCCAACAAATTGAGGTGGATATATTTTTGTTGCATCAGTATCTCCATTTTATCTTCCACTCCGGAAGCCAGGTCAAATTTGCCTCTTACCACAGTTGCCCAAGCTAATATTGCGGCGTCTGAAGGTTTTGTCGGATAAAGCTCAGCATCGTCTACACCCCTGCTCGCTGTACTCAGCTGATTGATGCGGTACCAATAGTTTACAGAATGAACGACAGCATCACTTATGTGATCTCCAGGCAGCTTGCCAGTATTGGCCAGCCCTTTTAATGCTATCTCCGCCAGCAGGAGGTCTTGTTCAGTTCTTGAAAAAACATAAACCGGCATCGCACTGTTAAGTGACAATGTAACAATGTTGTACATCGATTTCGCATTGGTCGATAACGACGATGGAATGTTATCCGCATACGGGTAATATTTATCGCCTCCATCGTAGAGCGGCGTTTGTTGGTCAATATTGAAAGTGATGGAACGGTAATCGTGATATTTTGTTGGCATCGCGAGTACCGGCAATCTTGGATCATCGATACCGGGCTGGTATTTCAGCGAATCATAGTTTAACCGTTTCATGATGACGCCCGGAATAAATGAGGCGAAGGTATTCTCATACAACCCACGCTGCCAGGTGCCTCCACCTAATACGTCTACCGGCGCCCACATTTTGAACTCAAGATCTGCATCCAGGAGTGGTTTAGTAAGCGCCGCCTGCAATCCGCTCTGCGCGAATGCCGCATCAACGCCCGAAATACGCACTAAATATTTTATACGTAGTGCATTGGTGTATTGCACCCACTTGTTAATATTTCCGCCGAAAACAATATCCTGTTTGGCAAGAATTGTTTTGGCGGTAGCGTCCATATTGTTATAAAAAACCGGAAGAGAATCTACCAGATGACCCAATTCTGTAATAATTGATTCGTAAATAGCTTTAGGATCATCATAAACAGGGTACCATGCGCCGGTTGTCTGATTATTTCCTTGAAACGCATCAAAGTAGGGAATAGAGTTATAAAAGTCAACCAGCTTTGCTGACTGATAGTCTTTCATAATGGTAGCCAACCTGAAATACATTTCGGCATTGGCCCTGTCTGCGCCTTGTCTTTTGCTCATTTCATTTCGAATAGTTTCCCATGGCTTCAATCGCAGATAACTGTTCTCAAAATAACTTTGTCCTGTTATAGGATAATCATCAAAGCCGTTTCCGGTTGTAAGATCATTGAATGATGAAAACCAATCATAGCGGTAGGAGATATACCTGTTCGCGAGCTGTGCGTAGCCGGGAATACTGGTCCCACCGTTTAAAAGATAATACCATTCTCCATAATCCTGTATCAGGATTTTATTGTTACTTACAATTTGCGTGAATAGCCCCGGGACAATGTCAGTTGTATTTGCGCCCAATTGATCGGGGTTGTAA
>JAGIAQ010000099.1 GCA_017744795.1 Niabella sp.
GTATTCATCTATTTAATTGAAATATTGGTGGCCTTTATCCAGGCATACATTTTTGCAAATCTGACGGCGATATTCATTGGCGAAGCCATCGGCGATCATCATTTTGAAGAAGATGTGCAACCCCACCATTAATAACGTTTTTTTTTAATCAATATAAAATCAGAGTCATGAGTTTAATGAACACTTTGTTGGAAGTAAGCGGAAGCTGGTCTCACTTTGGTGGTGCCGTAGGTGCTGGTCTTGCTGCGATTGGTGCCGGTATCGGTATCGGTCAAATTGGTAAAGGCGCAACCGAAGGTATCGCTCGTCAGCCGGAAGCTGCTAACGACATTCGTGGCGCTATGATCTTATCTGCAGCCTTGATTGAGGGTGTTGCCCTGTTTGCGGTAATCGCAGGCTTATTGGCTGTGTTGAAGTAATAGCTTCACCAAAACAATTTACTGCATCTAAAGCAAAGGGCGGCGGGTGCAGTATTTTTCAATTTTCAGTTTACACGTTTAAAAGTTAACCGGTTAACAAGTTTGTTCTTGTCAACTTAGCAACTTATCAACCTTTCAACTTAATAAAAATGGGATTACTTACTCCTGATCTGGGTTATTTCTTCTGGATATTCGTAGCTTTTGTTGTGGTATTCTTAGTGCTTAAAAAATTTGCCTGGAAGCCCATCATCAAATCATTGAACGAGCGCGAGCAAACAATTGCGGGTGCGATCGCTTCTGCCGAAAAAGTAAAAGCAGAAATGGCGCAGCTGCAAAGCGAGAACGAATCGTTGCTGGCCAAAGCCCGCGAAGAGCGTTCCCAGCTGCTGAAAGAAGCACGCGAAACCAAGGACAAGATCGTTAATGAAGCGAAAGAACAGGCAAAAACCGAAGCCAGCAAGATCATTGCAGATGCACAACAGGCTATTAACGCCCAAAAAATGGCGGCCCTTACTGAAGTGAAGAACGAAGTGGGTAAAATGGTTATCGAAGTAAGTGAAAAAGTGCTGCGCCAGCAATTGAGCGGAGAAGCTAAACAGGAAGCCTACATCAATGGCCTGGTGGATTCGGTTAAACTGAACTAATCCTGCCAGAACCGTTTTACATTTTACATTCGTTATTCTACATTTAAGATATGCCAAACCCCCGTTTAGCCTCCCGATACGCAAAAGCTTTGTTAGACCTGGCAAAAGAAAAAAACCAGGTACCCCAGGTATTTGCCGATGTGCAATGGCTGCAAGCTGTGTGTAAGGAAAGCAAAGACTTTGTGAACCTGCTGCGCAGCCCGATCATCAAAGCCGATAAAAAGAAAAGCATCGTTACAGCCATTGCAGGCAACAATATTGGCACTATTACCAAGGGATTTACCGACCTGCTGATTGCAAAGAACAGGGAAGCCATTCTGCCCGAAATTCTTCCGGCGTTCGTAGATCAGTATAAAGTGCTGAATAATATTCACACCGTAAAACTGACCACTGCAGTACCGGTAAGCGATGAAGTAAAAAACAATATCATCAACCAGGTAAAAAAAGCCAGCGGTGAGCAGAATATTGAGCTGGAAACTTCTGTAAACCCCGATATTATTGGCGGATTTGTTCTGGAAATGGGCGACAAAATGGTGGATGCCAGCGTTAGCTACGATCTGAAGGCTATTGCAAAACAATTCAAGAACAACGACTTTATCTATAAAGTACGATAATATTATATTGAAATAAACTGGTAAAGCCTGTTCTCAAAGAACGGGCTTTTTTATAATTTAAAATACCCAATGTAAAATATTAAATTAGTTATTGTTGCTGAAATTTCATTTCTGACCGAGATCCCATTCTACATTTTAAATTGGATATTTTACATTTAATATTTCAGCTGCTCAATCCGTTCCTCCGGCAATAGTAAGTGCGTCTGTATGCCCAACTCTTTAGCCGCCGGAAAATTGGTGTAGCTGTCGTCAATAAACAAGGTTTCGTTGGCAACAATACCAGCATCGTTCAGCACAAACTCATAGGTTTCTTTATCCGGCTTGCGCAAATGTATTTCGTGCGAAAGCCAGGTTTTGGTAAAAAAAGATTCCAGCGAGGGGTAGCCGGTCTCTTCCCGCAATGTTTCTGAAAAATGATCGTAATGTATTTTATTTGTATTGCTCAGTAAGAACAATCGATACTTTTTTGCCAGCGGAATTAAAAAATCCAGGCTGTGGGTACGGTAATCCAGCAGCATCGCGTTCCAGGCAAATTCAAGGTCATTATCGGGAACATTCTTTTTTAACAGTCCCCTCAGCCCATCATAGAATTCACCGGGAGTAATCAATCCTTTTTCAATTTTCCTGAACAGTGGATCAGCAGCGTGTTGCGAAAACAGCTTTTCAAAATCATTAAACCCCAGTTCCTCAAAAGCACGGAACGTGCGGTTAAAATCGAGGTTCAGCAATACCCCGCCAAAATCAAAGATTACATTTTTAATCATGGTCACAAAGATAAGTCTTGCAATGCGGCCACGAATGCACGAATAATTTTTAACTGAATTCTAGTGTATACAACAAACAGAGAAACAATTACAAAATCACGCACCGCAAGGCCGGTACATAAGTTCATTTTTGGGAACAGTCTTTTAAGACTTTGCCCAATGGCTATCAATTTGTTCTAATACCACCCGATAGTATCATAGGACACGAATCAGCGCCTACGGCGCATTAGTGTTCATAGCTTTATCAATAGAATAGTTATACTATTCGTGCATTCGTGGCCGGCGGGGTTATGCGTTTGTACTGTTATACGCCACCTTTACGTTAGGCGGATTCACAGCACCTTCCTATTTTTGCGCGGCTATTCAGGCATTTATCATTATCAAAACAAATACATGGCAACAACGAAGATTACAGTAAATAACAATGGTTCATTAAGAATTGATGGCGATTTTGAAATCCTGGATAAAGAAGGTAATCCTTACGATCTGGGTGGCAGAACAGTAGTATCGCTTTGCCGTTGCGGCAAATCTGTCAATAAACCTTTTTGCGACGGCAGTCATAAAGGGCATTTCGAACATGAGGCAGTAGCTTTTGCGCTTCCTCCTAAAAAGACGGTTTAGCTGCTTAATTTTGCAATATGTACACCCTAAAAAAATCGTTAGGCCAGCATTTTTTAAAAGATGAAAACATCTGCCGGAAAATTGTTGATGCTGTACAGGCAGAGCATCCCGGCCAATTGCTGGAAGTGGGTCCCGGCGGTGGCGCCATTACCAAATACCTTATCGCTCTGGACGGAGTGGACTTTAAGGCGATCGAAGTAGATGCCGAAAAGGTGGAGTATCTCTCGGCCACCTATCCCGTATTACAGGACAAGATCATTCATGAGAGTATATTGGATGCCGCAGCGCCTTTTTCGGATACTTTCCATGTCGTTGGAAATTTCCCGTACAATATTTCCACTCAGATCCTTTTTAAAATTTTAGACTGGAAAGAACAGGTGCCCGTGATCACGGGTATGTTCCAGAAAGAAGTGGCCCTGCGGATCGCCGCGGCACCGGGTTCAAAAATCTATGGGGTCACCAGCGTGCTGATGCAGGCATTCTATGATGTCGCCTACCTGTTCGACGTAAGCGAGCAATCCTTTAACCCGCCCCCCAAAGTAAAAAGCGGAGTTATCCGGTTAAAAAGGAGGGAAACAACAGAACCTATGAGATCTGCAAGGGCATTTACCGTACTGGTAAAAACCGCCTTCAACCAAAGAAGGAAAACCCTGCGTAACGCCGCAAGAGCATTATTTACAGAAGATATCCTAAAAGAAGATATTTTTACCAAACGCGCAGAACAATTATCGGTTGCTGATTTTGCGCAGCTGAGCTTTAAAATGAAATAAATGAAGGAAAAAGTAATCATTACCGGCAATGCCCACCCTTTTTTAGAAAAAACGCTTGCTGAAAAAGGCTATGATGTACGCTACCAGCCCCTCATTACTTATGAGGAACTAACGAACGAGATAGCAGATTGTACCGGCCTGGTATTGACCACCCGCATTACGGTAGATAAAAAACTGATCGACGCCGCGCCTCAATTAAAATGGATCGGCCGCCTGGGCAGCGGGCTGGAGCTGATCGACATTCCCTATGCTGAAAGTAAAAATATTAAGTGTGTCAGCAGTCCGGAAGGCAACCGCAATGCTGTAGCCGAGCAGAGCCTGGGCATGCTGCTGATGCTGCTGAATAAGATGAACACCGCCCCTGCAGAAGTGCGCAATTTTATCTGGAAGCGCAATGAGAACCGCGGAACTGAACTTTCCGGCAAAACAGTGGGCATCATCGGCTTTGGAAATACTGGCGGCGCTTTTACAAAATTGCTGCAGTCCTTCGACGTAACGGTGCTGGCCTACGATAAATACAAAAATGATTTCGGACAGGGCTATATCAAAGAAGCCTCCCTGGAACAGGTTTGCAAATATGCCGATGCCATTAGCTTTAACGTGCCGCTGACGGCGGATACCAAAGGCATGCTGACACTGGACCTCATGAAGACCATGCAGCAACACCCCATCATCATAAATGCCAGCCGCGGAAAAGTGATTCATTTACCAACCTTGATCGAAGGGCTCAAAAAAGGTTATATCTCCGGCGCCTGTCTGGATGTATTGGAGAACGAGAAGCTGGACACCTACACCCCAGCTGAAAAAGAACAGTTACAATGGCTTACTAATCAACCTAATGTAATTATCACACCGCACATTGCAGGCTACAGTCATGAGGCTTTTTTACGAATGCCTACCGTTATGTTAAAAAAGTTAGGCATCATAACCCCGTAAGGTTTTTTCAGTATATTTGTGAGAATAGTAAAAGGCAACGTCTCAGTAAAAACTGGGGCGTTGTTATTTTTTTTGTTTATTCTAAAGGAATAGCTATGACGATACAATATGTAACAAAGGAAACGCTGGAGCAAATGAAGGAAGAGCTGCAACACATGAAGGGGGTAGACCGCCCTGCAGCCAGCCGGGCTATTGCCGAAGCACGTGAAAAAGGCGACTTAAAGGAAAACGCTGAATACGACGCCGCTAAAGAGGCCCAGGGCATCCTGGAAGCCAAAATAGCAGCGCTGGAAGGTGCCCTTGCCAACGCAAGGGTTGTGGATGAGTCTACTATCGACACCAGCAAAGTGTCTATCCTTACTAAGGTAAAGCTCACCAATCTGAAAACAAAGAAACAGGTGATCTACCAGCTGGTGAGCGAGCAGGAAGCCGATCTCAAATCGGGCAAAATATCTATTACCTCCCCTATCGGGAAGGGCATCCTGGGTAAGGAACCCGGTGCTATTGCTGATGTACAGGCCCCTGCAGGTGTCATCCAATTTAAAATTGAAGAGATCAGTATATAATTTTATATAGCCAGCTGCAGTGCTGATGGCATCATCGTTGCGTCGCACACTTGTACTTCAGTGCTTATGGCAACTTTTTAAAACCGCTCCGATTAAAACGGGCGGTTTTTTTGTAGTTTTGAAGAAACGGGTAAACAACCATAAATCTCTGGGATGACTCAAAGCTATTTTTTGCCGGTAAGGCGGCGAGACGGTAAGTTAGAGCCAATTGAAAAATAAAACCTTTTCGATTTCCCGGCTAATTAATGGCCCACGGCTTTTTGGTCAGCCCCTCAAACAATAAACGGTTAACATGACGATCTTCTCAAAAATCATCGCGGGCGAGATCCCCTCTTATAAAATTGCGGAAAACGACCGGTTCTATGCGTTCCTGGATATTTTTCCGCTGCGGAAAGGACATACCCTTGTCATTCCCAAAATTGAAATAGATAATTTATTTGATGTGCCGGACGAATACCTGGGCGAGTTATTGGTCTTTGCAAAACCTATCGCCAAGGCCATTGAAAAGAGTTTTAACTGTAACCGCTGCGGCGTAAGCGTGGTGGGCATTGAAGTGCCGCACGCGCATGTGCACCTCATCCCCATCAACAATGCCAACGACCTCAACTTCACACAACCCAAATTAAAGTTATCGCCCGAAGAAATGAAGGAAATCCAGGAACTGATCGTAAAAAGCCTATGAGGTTTAACTAACCGGTCTCAGTCTCGCCGTAAAATGCCGCAGCAATGACGCCTCGTACACAATTTCATAGCCTTTCACAGCTGTGCGTTTGTTAAACACCTCAATAATGATCTCTGCTACATAGTCAATATGGCTTTGAGTGTACACCCGGCGGGGAATGGCCAGTCGTACCAATTCCATGGGTGCAGGAATTAACGAACCATCTTCGGCATACTTGCCAAACATTAAAGAACCTATTTCCACACTTCTTATTCCACCTTCAACATATAATTCATTGCTCAATGCCAGGCCGGGATATTGATGCGCCGGCAGCTGCGGCAGGAACGCTTTTGCATCTAAATACACGGCATGACCGCCCACCGGTTTTACAAAGGGGATGCCCGCCGCCTCTAATTTTTCACCGATGTATTCCATGCTGCGGATACGGTATTTCAAATAATCCTCCTGCACAATTTCTTCCAACCCAACAGCGATGGCTTCCAGGTCGCGCCCGGCAAGGCCTCCGTAGGTGGGGAATCCTTCCGTAATGACCAGAAGATTCCGGCATTCCTGGGTGAGCGCGGCATCGTTCAGTGCCAGGAATCCCCCGATATTGGCAAAAGCATCTTTCTTGGCGCTCATGGTACAACCATCTGCATAAGAAAAAAGCTCGTTGGCAATTTCTATGATGGTCTTTTGAGCATAGCCTTCTTCCCGTTGTTTAATAAAATGACAATTCTCTGCAAAACGGCAGGCATCAATAAAAAAAGCCACGCCGTGTTTTTTACAGATTTCGCTCGCTGCACGGATGTTTTCCATACTTACCGGCTGTCCGCCCCCTGAATTATTGGTGATGGTGATAATGACCATCGCAATATTTTCAGCTCCTTTTTCCAATATTATTTTTTCCATCGCTTCCAGATCAATATTGCCTTTAAATGGAGCAGGAACAGAAGGTTGCAAACCTGCTTCCGTCAACAGATCAATCCCTGTAGCTCCGGAAAACTCAATATTGGCCCGGGTAGTATCAAACAACGTGTTGCTTAAAAAGTATTTTCCTCTGCCCCCGGTGATGGTAAATAATATTTTTTCCGAGGCCCGGCCCTGGTGCGTGGGAATGACGTTTTGCATGCCCGTAATTTTTTGTACAGCGGCTTCAAAACGATAAAAACTTCTGCTGCCGGCGTAGGATTCATCCCCTTCCATCATCGCAGCCCATTGCCGGCTGCTCATAGCAGACGTGCCGCTGTCCGTCAGCAGATCGATCAGCACATCATCTGCACGGATTAAAAACGGATTATAAAAAGCTTGTTCTAAAATTTTTATTCTTTGATCTCGGGTAGTAAAATTCAGGGGTTCTACCGATTTGATGCGAAACGGTTCAATAATAGTTTTTGCCATAACTTATTTTTTTGATGCATCACTAATTAGCCGGAAAAACCGGAAGGGCGGGACATATTATTTTTAAGCTTGCCGTTGTCCGGGCCACTTTTTAGTCGACTGCAATGATATTTATAAAGAAGGGGTACACTGCCGTGTGCGTTCCTGCTGAATGCAGGTGGATCAGGTAGGACTTTTGATAACTTTTTGCCAGAGCGGAAGCATCAGCAATATTAGGAAAGTTTTGGCAAATAAAAGACCTATAAGGTTTTTGAAACCTTATAGGTCTGAACAGCTGATCGCCAGAGGCGATATAATAATTGTGCGAGGCGAGGACGCCTCGCACAGCACTAAAAAGGTTCATCGGCGCTGGGGCCATAGCTGCCCGGGATCGGCACCTCCAGCAACCGCAGGAAGACGCCCAGCTGCGCCCGGTGATGGATGATCTGAGATAAGGATATCCGGATCATATCGGCTTTTGGATCGGAGCTATAAATCGTTTCCCCTTTACGCATGATCCAGGGTGTGTCCAAAACGGCATCCGTTGCTTTTGCTAAATTTTCGCGGCCTTCCAATACGCTTTTTTCAAAAAGCTCCATCAGCGATTTTGTGTTATTGATGGGAGTGGGCTTATAGTCCATTGTGGCAAAATCGATCCCGTCAGTGTTCAGTGCCATGCTCACCCAGGCGGGGAGTTCTGCAAGATGCGTTGCCAGCTGGCGGAGGGTCATGCTTTTGGGATGTGGCTGCCAGTCGTATTTGTCGTCCGGTATAATGGACAAAAATTTACGTGTAGTAGCTATTTCCTTTTCAAAATCACGCTGGAAAATTTCAACTCTGTTCATAATATTATATTTTTTGATTTTTTTAAGAAAGTATTGTTACCGCAAATCCATTTTGCCGCATAAGCCGGGCAACAGCAAGGGTATTTATTGGTTTGGAGGTTTCAATACGCAGAATGTTATCGCAGTCTTCCAGATCAAAGTTGACCTTAGAACCCGGCAATAGCTGCTTCAGGCTTCTTATTAATTCTCTGGCAGACAGTGGCTCTAAAACATTGGTTTTAAAAATTTCTACAGATGATTTCATTTTGACGAAGATTTAATTATCGTTTCCTCTACAAAATAAAACCTGGGTAGTGACAGCAGTGTGTCAGGAGTAGTTAATAGTGAATGGTGAATAGTCAATGGGCACATCACTATTCGCTATTCACCATTGACTATTGCCCGTTGCCTTTGATCTTCTCCGGGTTCTTTTTAATAAAATCTTCCCAGCCCTTAAAGCCTGCTTGTTTTTGCACGGGCGAGCTGATCTGGTAATGATGGCACAAGGCCACAGCCAGCGCATCGGTGGCATCAAAATACTCCGGCGCTTCTTTTATGGAGAGGATCTGTTGCAGCATTTTCCAAACCTGTTCCTTTGCAGCATTTCCATTACCGGTTACCGATTGTTTTACTTTTCGCGGCGAGTATTCCGTTACGGGTATACGGTGCTGCATTGCAGCCGCTATGGCCACGCCTTGTGCCCGGCCGAGTTTTAGCATGCTTTGTACATTCTTTCCAAAAAAAGGCGCCTCGATGGCGAATTCATGTGGATGGTGTGTGGTAATTAATACGGTTACCTGTTCATGAATACGGCTCAGCCTTTCATAATGATCCAGCTTTGTTGAAAATTTTACGGCGTGCATCTCGCGCAGCAGCACCTTATTGTTCCTGCATTCGATAATGCTGTAGCCCATAACTAATGTACCAGGATCTATGCCCAATATTATTTTAGCGTCCGATTGATGAACGGGTATTAATTTTGCGTTTGATTTCATGAAGATTAGCAAAAATATTAAAATATTCTTCAATTATTTTTTAGGCCCTCTCCTCTTTGTATGGCTCTGCTGGTCTATTTACAAACAGGTGAGCAGCCAGGAAAATCTGGTGGCTTCCTGGCAACAGATCAAGGCCTCCTTAACAAGTTCCAAAATTATATACCTGGCAGCAGTCGTCGTATTGATGCTTGCAAACTGGGCAACGGAAGCCTATAAATGGCGTCTGGCGATAAGAACGGTACAAAAGATCTCCCTGTTTCGCGCCTTTAAAGCGGTTTTATCGGGCGTATCCTTTTCCATAGCAACGCCCAACAATATTGGCGATTATGTAGGCCGCATCCTTTATGTTGAAGAAGGCAAACGTATAAAAGCCGTTACGCTTACAATTGTAAGCAATTCGAGCCAGCTGCTGATAACCATACTGATGGGCCTTATGGGGCTCTATTTTTTAAGAGGCGTCATTATCCGGTCCGGGATGATCGCAGCCTTTTGGTTTGATGCGCTGTTTTACGGCATTGCGTTTTGTACGGCACTGTTATTGTTGCTCTATTTTCGCGTGTCCTGGCTCGTAAAATGGATTGACCGGCTTCCGGCCAGCAAGAAATTTTCCTGGTCCATTGAGGCGTTGGAAAATTTTAATGCAACGATACTCATCCG
The DNA here is from genome assembly GCA_017744795.1 of Niabella sp. Taxonomy (GTDB): domain Bacteria; phylum Bacteroidota; class Bacteroidia; order Chitinophagales; family Chitinophagaceae; genus Niabella. Next base: position 9,852 of record JAGIAQ010000099.1, read on the forward strand.
GTTACTGTCTTTATCTATAACAAGGTTTTTGATCTTTACCGTACAGTATTATTTGCTGTTCCAGTTATTTGAAGTGACGATCAGTTTTGGGCAATGCTGGATGGGTATTAGCGTTATGTTTTTGATACTTGCAATTATTCCCACTATTGCCCTTTTTACTGATCTAAGTGTAAGAAGTAGTGTAAGTTTACCTATATTGGGCTTATTTAGCAGCAATCAGCTGGGCATCAGTTTAACTTCTGTTAGCATTTGGCTGATCAATGTGATCATACCGGCATTGATAGGAAGTGTGCTGGTATTGGGAATTAAAAAAATATTTAAAAGCAAAAATGAAAACGCTTAGTTTATTTCTGGCTCCGTTTCTATTTATGTTCCTGCAGGGCGAAAAAGCGCCGGCAATCCAGGATGGGAGCGCTACCGTTGACGGTGGTTGTGCCATCCCCAACACCGCCTTTCAGCCCGGAGAAAAAGTAGGTTTTACGGTGGGCTATAGTGTAGGCGGGGTTTTTGTTCCGGCAGGTACGGGGGCTTTTGCCACAACTTTAGAAAAATTAAATGGCCGCTCTGTTTACCATATCACCGGCACCGGCAAAACCTTGTCTTCCTACGAATGGGCCTATAAGGCCAATGACACTTACGAAACCTATATGGATGTGAATACTATGCAGCCACTGAAATTTATACGGAACATCAGTGAAGGCGGGTATAAAAAATATCAGAATGTCAGCTTCAACAAAACGGCCAATACTGCTGTAAGCGGCGATGGTGTTTTTAAAATTCCTACCTGTGTGCAGGATGTTGTAAGTTCCGTTTTTTACGCACGTAATATCGATTATAATTCTCTGAAACCAGGCGATCGTATTGCATTTAATCTGTTCCTCGACAATGAGATCTTTAATATGTACATACGCTATCTGGGTAAGGAAACCATCACCACCCGGTACGGGAAATTCAAAACAATAAAAATAAAGCCCCTTACTATTAAAGGAACCATTTTTGAAGGCGGAGAAAAAATGACCGTTTGGGTTTCTGACGATGCCAACCGGGTCCCGGTTCGTGTAGAAAGCCCGATCATTGTGGGCAAGGTAAAAATTGACATGACGAGTTTTGAGAACCTGAAGAGCCCGATGACAGCGTTGATCAAGAAGAACTGAGAATTGAGAGAACAGTCATGAGTTCAGCGGCTTAAAATGCTCCGACATTAAGCCTAAACCGGCATACATTTCACTCTTGAGTTTCAAATTTTAAGATAGCCCACCGGGTACATAACATTTTTTTCGGGGCAATAGTTTTTTTAAGGTTGGGCATTAAAAACAAAGCAGGTATTAGTTTGGCTTCCTGGTGGGACACAGAAGACTTGGGCGACGCGCAGCAGCATTGTACTATTACTGTCACACAAGTCTCCCAGTGACCAAAAAACCGACAAAGAATATGAAGACTAATGATAAAAGAGATGAAAAGGAATTTGACAGCGTAAAAAACTTATATGGAAAAACAGCTAAACAGATTAAAGATTATTTGAAATCTAACAGCCTGAAATTACAAACTCAAAAATAGTTGCCATTGGCTATAAAAATATCCCTACTTAATCTGATGCCTGGCTATAAATGCCTGCGTCTCCTGCCACCAGGGACTATTTTCATCCCAGCTGATCGTTGACCCGTCGGCAGCTTTACTGCCGCTCCAGATCACCACACCATCTGCAATCGGGTATAATGTTTCCAACTCAAACTTCCATACAGCCGCCGGAACAAACTGCAGATCCAAACCGGTGCCTTCATGAAATTGCGGCCATATATAGGCGTAAACACGTTTACCGGTATTATACCTCTTAGCTTCAGACACCACTGCTGTAACAAAATTTTTCCATGCAGCTGTATCTGTATTAAAGGTATAGCAAGCAGGAAAAAAAACATCGATTACATTTGCCAGCGGCCGCAGCGCATCATTTGTTTTTTGCCAGTTTACATAATTCGTGCTTCCCGCCGGCTGAATATTGCTCCAGTTGTATCTATTTTGCGGAATGGCTCCATAATAACCAACGGGAGATTGTGGGTTTGTTTTTTTAAAAACCGACACAACCTGGATGTACCTTGCTACTGTGGTGGGGAGCTGGGCAGCGGCATAGGACCAGGATTCTATATCCAGCGTTACCGGCACGCTGGTATTTGATAAACTTTGTTTGGCTGCTGCTGCTATTTTTACGGAATCAGGCAGCTTATCTGTTGGATTAGCAGGATCCGGGGTGATCAATGCGTTCTCATAAAAAATATTCAGGGCATGTACCCCCCTGCTGGTAAGGTCCGGGGTATTCGCATAATGGATCGAATTGAAGATCTTAAATGATGAAGGGGCGATGGGTTGCGCCTGAACAACTCCTTTGGAACATCCCATAAAAAATACAGAAACAGAACATACTGCTATGACCAGTAATAATGACTTATTATGCACGGGCGATAATTGTAATTTAAATAACGTCCAAAATTGCGCCATATTATTCCTCGGCCAGGTTAAATAAATTAAATTTCATTTAATTTAAAAAACTGGTCGGCCCGAATGCCCCGTTCTGTTTCGCGCAGGGTACAGCATTCTATTTTTGGATCGTGCTCAAAAAAGAGCACATAATTCTTTTCAACAGCTTCCTTCAGAAACGCTTCTTTTTCTGTCATGGTAAGTAAAGGCCTTGTATCATAAGCCATCACATAAGGCAGGGGAATATGTCCGGGGGAGGGCAACAGATCGGCCATAAACACGATCGTTCTTCCTTTATATTGCACCTGCGGCAACATCATGGCATCAGTATGCCCGTTGGCAAAACGAATAGAAACATTTTCGAGAAACGGCGCAGTATCGAGCTGCAGCGTATCACCGGCTGTACCCTTAATGAATTTTAATTTACCGCTTTTCTGCAAGGGCAGAATATTCTCCTTTAAAAAAGAAGCCTTCTCCCTTGGATTGGGATGAGTTGCCCAGTTCCAGTGATCCTCATTGCTCCAGTAAACAGCATTTTTGAAGGCAGGTACTAATTGATCTCCTTCTTTTTTTATAGCGCCGCCGCAATGATCAAAATGCAGGTGCGTTAAAAATACATCGGTAATATCATCCCTGTGAAACCCATGTGCCGCCAGTGATTTGTCGAGGTTATCAGGTCCATGCAGATAATAATAACCGAAAAATTTTTCGCTTTGTTTATCGCCCATACCACAATCCACCAGGATCAGCCTGCCTTCCGTTTCAATCAATAAACTCCTCGTAGCCCAGCTGCACATATTATTTTCATCAGAAGGGTTCAATTCGTTCCAGATACTTTTGGGAACCACGCCGAACATAGCACCTCCATCTAACTTAAAATGTCCGCAATTAACTGTATATAGGTTCATTGGGGTTTGATTTTTAATAGTGAATATTCAGATAGTTCATGGCTTATCGTTCATGGTCGATAGGTCCGCAATGATCGACCTTGTCCTGACTATAAACTATGAACCATTGACTATGAACTTCTTTGCTTTACTAATGCGGCATACAACCAAAATAGCCCTATCACAAAAAAGAGCACCAGCGATAAAATAGAATTCTTCATAGTGCCGGTAACCTCTTCGATAAATCCGAAACAAAAAATACCAAATACGATGGCCAGCTTTTCTGTAAAATCATAATAACTGAAAAAAGAGGCCGTATCCTGCGTGTCGGGCATCAGTTTGGAGTAGGTAGAACGGCTCAGAGATTGTATGCCCCCCATTACCAGGCCCACGGCCGATGCCAGTGCATAGAAATAATATTCTGTATTCATGCCCTTTTCCGCCAGCTGGGCGGTGTAAAAAGCAGCAATGCAAATCAGGATCCAGAACACTACTACCCCCATCAGCACTACCAGGTTTCCAAAACGGGCCGATAAGCGCGACATAAACCAGGCGCCCAGGATCGCCACCAGTTGTATAACCACCACAGTAACGATCAATTTGGTATCCGGCAGTTTTAATACCTTACTCCCAAACAACGTGGCCGCCAGCATTACTGTTTGAACGCCCATGCTATAGAAAAAGAAGGCCCGTAAAAAACGTTTTAACACCGGCAGCTGCTTTACCAGCTGGTACACTTTTTTTATTTCAGAAAATCCTTCTTTAAAGGCATTCCCCTTCACCGTAATGGGTCGTTTCAACTCGGGTACCCGGTTAAATGTAAGTTGCGCAAAACCCAGCCACCAGATACCCACTAACAAAAACGTGATACGTGTGGCCCAGCCGCTATCCTTCATCGTAACCACCAGTCCAAAGCCCAGTAACTGCATAATAACGCTGCCAATGTATCCAAAGGAAAAGCCGCGGGCGCTTACCCGGTCCTGATCTTCAGGCGCTGCTATTTCCGGCAAAAAGGCATTGTAAAACACAAGGCTGCCCACATACCCCATGGCGGCCAGCATAAAGGCCAGTATCCCCAGCCACAGCGTATCACTCTTGAAAAAAAACAGCGCGCTGCAGCCCAATGCGCCCATACAGGTAAAAAAGCGCATAAAATTCTTTTTGTTACCCCGGGTATCGGCAATAGAGGTCAATACAGGGTACAGCAGCGCTATGAACAGATAGGCAACGGATAGGGTATAATCATATAGAGACGAGTTTATAAAATCGCGGCCCAGGAAATGCACTTTATGCCCATCCGCTGATCCGCCGGTGACCGCTAAAAAATAAATAGGAAAAAAAGTGGTGGTAATAACCAGATTATAAACAGAATTGGCCCAGTCGAACATCGCCCAGGCATTGATCACTTTCTTAGAAGCCGTTTGCATCCTCGTTTTGTTTCTATAAAAATAGAACATCCCGGCTAAAGATCAACCTGTTGCGCTTTTAAAGTTTTTTCGCCCGGCGAAATCCGCCGTTCACCCCCTTTTGTTGAGCGGTTTACCAT
>JAGIAQ010000009.1 GCA_017744795.1 Niabella sp.
ACTGATATTCTCGAAATGAAGGTGCTTATTATATTTCCTGTTGACAAAGGTTTCCAAAAACTGTAAGGTGGAAGTATGATCAAATACCTGTGAACATACCTTGCCCCCGCGGCTCCAGGGAGAAGCAATGAGCATGGGTACTCTGAAACCCAGTCCTACCGGGGCTTCCCGCGCCTGCTTCTTCGGTATTCCCTGTTTTAATTCATATTCCAGGCGCACATGCTCAATCTCGGTATCAATACCCGCACTGCACTTTCCGGTGCCCGGCTTTTTATTATCGCAAATTGAAAAGGGCGGCACGTGATCGTAATAGCCGTCGTTTTCATCATAGGTAACAAAAAAGATCGTTTTCTTCCATACTTCCGGGTTTTTGGTAAGAATATCCAGCATTTCCGACACATACCAGGCGCCATACCAGGGTGCACTGGGATGATCTGAAAAGTTCTGCGGTCCGGCAAACCAGGAAACCGTGGGCAATTTACCTTCGTTTACATCTTTTCGAAACTGGTAAAAAACATCTCCGGCAGGCACCGTTGCTTCGCGTTTGGTGCCGTTATCCGTATAATCCAAACGTGAAATATTCCGATAATTTTTATCGCCTTTATTATTTACAAATGCGTTATAGAATAATTGTTTTTGGGCATCCGTGAGGGCATTAAAGTTTTCAATGCTCCATTGCTTCAGCTCTGCCGTGGCGTTATCCAAAGCTTCCTGCTTTTTCTGCAATGCTGCCTTTACCTTAGTGGCGCGTTCCTCACTGGACGGACTTTCTTCCTGCAGCTTGTTAATTTCTCCAGGCAGGGTTTCTACCTGTTTTTTTATATTCTCAATATAATAAGGAGTAAATTTTACGTTATAGGCCTTAAAAAATTCCAGGAGATTGCATCCAAAGTTGGCCAGCCAGGAGCGCTCCTCACCCTTAAACCCGCCCCCACAGGAGATTTCATTCTGGTAAAACTTCCAGGAGATTTGGTTTTGAGAAAGCAATTCAGGAAAGGTTTTCCAGGTCATTTTTGCATGCCCGAAATTATCGTTCCGGATATTATCCCGCGGATAGCCGTCGTCTGTATCACGAATATTTCCTGTCCAAAAGAAAGAACGGTTGGGTGTGGTGCTGGTCATGGCAGAACAAAAATTCTGATCGCAGATCGTAAAAGCATCGGCCATTCCATAATTGAACGGAAGATCTTCGCGGGTATAAAAGCCAAGTGTAAGCGGCATCTGCGCATATTTTGCGTTGCCGGATCTTTTTGCCAGCAACCACTTATCGTATTTACCATTATTAAAGGCATCTACCTGACTGGGACGGGAATGTGGCAGCGAGCCCATCCAGGTGATCTTTGATTCTTTAATATTCAGCCGGAAGGGGCCGTAAGTCTCCTTTTTATCATTTGTCTGAAACCATACGGGTTTCTGATCGGGAAGGGTAATCGCTCTTGGATCGTTTAAGCCCCGTACGCCCTGCAGGCTGCCAAAGCAGTGATCGAAAGACCGGTTTTCCTGCATCAGGATCACAATATGTTCTGCGTCCAGGAAGGTGCTTCCCGGCGCGGGGTCGATGGAGAGGGCTTTAATCAGTGAGTCAGGAAGAGAAGTTTTGATGCCGGCGGCGCCGGATAATAACATTGATTTTTTCAGAAAGGTTCTGCGGTTATCCATTCGTTTTTTTTACAGATGAAGCAATTACGTTAAAAATACCCACTGCATTCCGCAGCGATCAAAAAAAATAGCTGACTGGTTCTATTTTCTTTTCTGCGGTAACGCGGGCCTTTTTGACGACTATTGCTGCGAATGGTTTAATGCCAGTTTTTCAACGCCGTTATTTTTTTGTCGACTTTGTTTTTATCTCCCGGAACAAGATAAACGGCAAATGTTTTTTTGCTGTTGGCGGGCAATTCTGTTTCAAAACCGACAATGGTCGTTCCGGGATTGGGCGCATCGTAACTATTAGTGGGCGCCGTGCTCCAGGTTTTAATGGTAACAGGTTGCTCTGCTGCGATCTGCAGCAACAGTGTTTTTCCATTCTTTGTCAGCTCAATTTCGGTAGCTGATTTAACGGTGACCGTAGCCGGCGTTACCATCCGCCACTGCATTTTAACGGATTGATTCGTTGTGGTAATTTCATCCTGTATCAATCCGTATCCATTGTTTACAAGAGCAACACCTCTTTCAGCGCTTTTTATTTGTCCTTTATAAACTCCCGTGAGGTCAGTTTCCGCAAAACTAAAACCAGCTGCACCGGAAGATTTTGTAATAACAGCCCTTCCTTCCAAACGCTGCAGACTGTCATCAAACGTTAGTGTGTTATGCGCAAAATTGGTATAGCGGAATACTTTCCAGCGCTCCGATTGTTGCGAACGATCCCAGATATTTAATCCTTTCGATTCCAGCGATTCATAATTCTGCATGCCAAAATCCATTGCCCAGCGTACGCCCTTGGCTTCAAAAACAAAGGAGCCTTCATCCATATGCGCATGACTATTGCCGGGCGAGCCCATTTTGAATCCCAGGAACAACGCGTTTGGATCCGTCCAGCTCGTGCGCATCATTGCAACGGGTGATGGTCCTCCCCCCTCCCAGAATAATTTTTTTGGTGCGGAGCTATTGGTCAGTTGCAGATCCTTTCCCCAAAGCAGCAGCGTTGGTAAAAAACGATCATGGATCAAAGCATTTTTATTTTTATCGTTGTGCAGGTATTGCAATTCGTTCCATATTAAGGAAGGATCATTCAATTTTTTTGCAAACCAGAACATGGCACCATTACATTCGGCCCCTGTGCCTGCATCAGAATAATTAAAAGGAAGACCTGTAGGCGCAATCATTTGCTGCATATAACCGGGCGTTTTTAGGAACCCGGGCAACTGGCTCAGCCCGTAATCCGTTCCCAGCAACTGTTCCAGTGCATTAATAAAAAACACGTTGAAAGTGGTTCCGTAGCTCCAATAGCCGTAGCCCTCCGGATAAGCCCCATCCGGCGCGTATAATTTCATCGGTTTTTTTATGGATTCCACCGCGCGCGCAATGACCTGACTGCATAGTTCGGGCTCCGATTCAAAAATGGCGATAGCACCATAGGTAATGCCCGTATTACAGACCTGGTTCCAGTTATTATCTATTTTCAGCCAATTGTTGAAATGGGCGTCAAAAGAGGTTTTGATGCCGAAGTTCAAAATAGCTGTTTTTATTTTTTCACGTGATGCAGGAGCCAGTTCATCATAGAGCCAATCGTAGCCAATGGCAGCGGCCATGGTCATTTCAGCCACATCCAGGTAATGCGAGGGATTCCAGTCTTCAAATGCGGAAATGGTAAGGAGCTGTTGTGTTGCCGCATCCAGGTATTTTTTCTCATGGGTCATGCGGTACGCATAAGAAAGGAAAAAGATACGACGGATCGCTTCGCGGGATACGGAGAGCAGGCGCTTGCCGATTTTCTTATGTTCCAATGCTGGTGCAGCTATGATCTTATCGCACTCTTCTAACAAAAGGGTGTTCACTTTTTTGAAAGCTGCATTTTTATCGATGGCATTTTCAATCTGCTTTTCTTCGCCTTTAACCATTAGGAGCCGCGGATGCGGTTTTGCGGCCAGCTGCTCTAAATGCGCTTGCCCGTAACCGGTACCAGATGCTAACAGGAGTCCTAAAAATAAAAGAAAGCCAATCGATTTCATAAGAGGATTTTTGAACTATAAAAATAGGAACAATGTTGAATTGTTTGATTTTTATTATTTTGGCGTTTTAACCAATAGTGAGTGTCATCTAAAGGAATCGTTGACAGCACACTAGCATAACATTCAACTTCAATGAACCCTATTCTACGATTGACCGTTGCCGCCGGGCTGCTTTTAACTGCAGTTGCTGGCGCTGCACAACAAAATATGCGTACCCTGGTAAAAGAAGATGAAACATTTGCCGCAGCACAATATAAATTGCTAATGCAAAAGGTGCCGGCAGATAAAATGCCGCAGAATTATGACCCCGCAAAGGACCAGTTGATTGTGTCGTCTGTAGATTGGTGGACAAGCGGATTCTACCCCGGCACGTTATGGCTGATATACAAAGCAACAAAAGATCCGCAAATTCTTGTCGAGGCTAAAAAAAGATTGACCATCGAAGAACCGATGCAATATTACACCGGCAATCATGATATCGGGTTTATGATCAATTGCAGCTTTGGTACCGCTTATCAACTCACTAAAGATCCACATTATAAAGACGTACTTCTGACCGCGGCGCAAACGGCTACAAAGCGCTACCGGCGGGGAATGCACGCTATTCAATCCTGGAATAAAAGTAAAAAGTTCAATGCTCCCGTGATCATTGACAACATGATGAACCTGGAGCTGCTGGAATGGGCATCAACAAACGGGGGTACAAAATACCTGGCGGAGGTTGCGGAAAATCACGCAAATACAACACTAAAGAATCATTTCCGGCCGGATGGCAGCAGTTATCATGTGGTGGACTATGATACCGCAACCGGTGCTGTATTAAAAAGAGTTACCCACCAGGGATACGCCGATGCTTCTGCCTGGTCGCGCGGTCAGGCCTGGGGACTCTACGGCTACACCATGATGTACCGGTTCACAAAAAAGCCGGAATACCTGGCCCATGCACATAAGATTGCTAAATTTATTTTGAGTAACCCGAATCTCCCCGCTGATAATGTACCCTATTGGGATTTTGACGCGCCGGACATTCCCAATGCACCACGGGATGTTTCTGCTGCTGCGGTGATGGCTTCTGCCCTGCTGGAATTGGCGCAATACAGCAATGCAAAACAAAAGACTGATTATATAAAAGACGCTACTGCCATTATTAAAGCATTATCGACTACCTATCGCTCGAAACCCGGCGGCAGCAAGGGTTTTATATTGACGCAAAGTGTGGGCAGTCTGCCTTCGAAATCAGAGGTGAATGTTTCGCTTAGTTATGCCGATTATTATTTTATGGAGGCCTTAGACAGGTATAAACAGTGGGTACTAAAATAATTTCAACTGCTCTTATACTTTTTTAATAATCGCCGGAGGCGATAAAATAAGCGTGTAAAGCGAGGACGCTTCACACAGCATGTGTTAAAATAAAACCTGTGAGGTTTAAAAAAACCTCACAGGTCTCTTCATTTAATTGTCCGTACTCCTTCAGCAATTATGGAAGAGAACACGCCGGGTTTGTAGCCGATACGCGTTTCATAGTCTGCCGATACCTTTTCAGCAAAATCATCAAAGCTGTCTTTTTTGATCAAAGCAATCGCACAACCGCCAAAACCCGCACCCGTCATGCGGGCACCGATGCAGTCTTTATAGGTTCGGCAAAAATCAACAATGGCATCCAGTTCCCTGCCTGATACTTCATACAGATGTTGCAGCGAATCATGCGAAGCATACATTAATTCTCCAAATGTGTTGATATCTTTTTTTACCAATGCATCCTTCGCAGCCTTCACCCGGTCGTTCTCGGTAATTACATGTAAGGCCCGCTTTTCCAGTACCGGGTCGCCCAACAGCTGTTTGTTTGCTTCAAATTCGGCGCTGCTGATATCCGTCAGGTGCTGCACCGCAAATTTTTCCTGCAGTTTTTTTAGTGCGGTCCGGCATTCATTAAACCGTTCATTGTATTTCGATTCTACCAGTTTGCGGGGTTTGTTACTGTTGATAATCGCCAAAACATAATCCCCGATCTCAAAAGGCAGGTATTCATAATCCAGCGTACCGGTATTCAACAAAATAGCCTGGCCTTCCTTACCCATCGCCACAGCAAACTGATCCATGATGCCACTGTTCAACCCCATAAAATCATTTTCCACCTTCTTTCCCAGTATGGCCAGATCCGTATTGGACATCGCTCCCTCAAACATACTATTGATGGCATGAGCGGTCAGTACCTCAATAGAGGCGCTGGACGAAAGCCCTGAACCAATGGGCAGGTTCCCGGAAAAGAGAAAATCAAGCCCGGTAAGCTCAATACCCTTTTGCTGCATTTCATGCAATACCCCAACAGGGTAATTGTACCATTCCGCGCCCGATTTTGTATACCCGTTTTTATTTAATTCAAGGGTAGCCGACTCAGGAAAATCAACCGCATGAAAGCGAAAAACATTCGCATCATTTTTTGCAACAAGTAAGGTTGTACCCAGGGAAATAGCGCAGGGCATAACCTGGCCGCCGTTATAGTCGATGTGCTCCCCGATCAGGTTTACACGCCCCGGACAGAAAAAGATATGCTCCGCGGGATTATTATAATTTTTTTCAAATTCTTTTTGCAATTCATTTATCGTCATAACAATAGTATTATTTTTATCAAAAATCAATTCTTCATGATTGAAATTACTGAGCAGCTTGCCGCACAGCATCCTAACAGGAAAAATGTTTATGTATTTACATTAAAGAACGACGCGGGAACTGAAGTTCGGGTAACCAATTACGGCGCCATTATTATGTCGATAAAAATACGGAAATCGGACGGAAGTTTTAACGATGTTGTTTTGGGCTTTGATGAGCCGCAACAATATTGGTCAGATGCCTATCTGAAAAAATACCCCTATTACGGGGCTGCCATTGGCCGCTATGCAAATCGCATCAAGGGATCAGCAATTACCATTGAAGGAAAAGAATATGCACTGCAGGGTGCCGGTTCCGGCTGCCAGCTGCACGGCGGCGTGGAAGGATTTGACAAAAAAGTGTGGGACAAAATTGCGGCAGGCGACGGGCAGGTGGTATTACAATATGTAAGTCCGGATGGCGAAGAAGGCTTCCCGGGAAACCTCACGGTACAGGTCATTTTTTCATTAAATGAGGCCAATGAATTTAGTTATGAATATAAAGCCACAACCGATGCGCCAACGGCGGTGAACTTAACCCACCACGGTTATTTCAATCTGAATAATGGCAAGGGCCGGATCGATAATCATCATTTAAGGGTCCATGCTTCTCATTACCTGGAGCAGGATGAAAATTATTGCACTACCGGAACGATTTTACCGGTGAAAGGGACACGGAACGACTTCAGCGCCTACCAGGAAACGGGAAATATTGAACATCCCGAAAAAGGAATTGACATCAGCTTTCCATTAGACCAGCAAGGCATTGACCGGGTAGCAGCAGAAGCCTGGTGCGATGAGGAAGATGTAAAATTGGAAGTATATACTACAGAACCGGTAGTACATTTGTATAACAGCTATGGTTCACCCGATATCACTGGTAAAAACGGACAGCCGTATACTGCTTTTTCCGCGTTTTGTTTCGAAACACAGGTGCACCCAAATGCTATCACGATTCCTTCGTTCCCCAATACCGTACTGAAGCCGGGGGAAGAGTATTATACTAAAACGATTTATAAATTTGTAAACCAGTCAGGTTTTAGAAACCTCACTGATTTGTATGGTTAACGTCCCGGCAACAGTTCAATATGCCCCAGCGTATGCAGCCCGTCTTCAATCAATTTTGAAAGCTCAATATGACTGATTTTCAGTTCCTGCAGGTGTGCTTCAATTTCCCGTTGCATTTCAACATGGATCGATCGGTCTTTTAAGATCTCCAGGAGCTCCATCGGGCAAAGCCAGTCATCATCATATTTTAATTGCAGTTCCTGCCAGATCGTGCCAATCAGGTTTTCATTCTCATTGCCTTCACGAATGGCGCGTACCTGCTGATATAAAGCATGCAGCCGCAGCGTCTTTTTTGTGTATTGGGATCGCGGCATTTCCTTTGGAACGATGGTGATCTGTTCATAGGCATCTTTATCGGCAGCGCCGGAGAAAACAGAAACTATTTTTTCACCAACAGCCATATCATAGCGTCCCCATTCCGGTTCAAACAACCGTTTTCCAGTGACAGTATTTGTTACGGTGCAATCAACAAAACTAATAAGCACCGGTATCTCATCATATATAAGTAGATCCACTACTCTTCCTGAAACCTCAATGCCGCTTTGGAAGCGCAACACAGCGTTTTTTTCTTTTTCTACGCCGATATTTTTTAAACCCTCAATAGTAAATGCTTCCAGCGGAAGATCGTAATCTTTAAGTTTGCCTATGGGTGATCCAAATCCTTTTTGATGAACCTGCTTGCTGTGCCCACTTAATTCTTTGTCATCAACAGCAAGCGCGGTAGGTCCGTTTGTTTGCAAATAAGCGCCCGCCTCCGCTCCTGTTGCCTCAAAAATGCCCGACACCTGTAACCCGGAACTATAAACAGCGGTGCATACCAGACCGCAATCAATTGCCTTTTGTATGCTTTCACTTCCCCCCTTTCTGTAAGATAAGGCATCTGCAAATGTATCCAGCACCTGCACCAGGTTCTGAAAATCGGGGGTAACAAAAAGCTGGGGCTGTGGTTTAGTGATATCATAAGGGTAATTGACCGCATCAATTGTGTAAAGCAGCTTTTTAACTTCCGGCTGCATACAGGTAACGCTTTCACCGATGGACGACAGCAATCCCGCTCCATAAATTTTATGGTCTTCCAAAGTACCGATGAGGCCATACTCCACCGTCCACCAGTGTAACCGCGCCAGCAACGCCATTTCCGAAGGCTCCCCCATGTTTTGCTGAATATGGCATAGTTCTTCTTCCGCTGTTTTGATCGCCCGTTCCGTTGTTCCTGCCAACTCCTTTAAAACCGCCAGTTTCCGGATGGCCTCAAAAAGTTCCTGGTCTTTTTTTGAGAGCATGGCCCTGGTACCCACTTCGCCGGTAAATTGAAGGTACGCCGCATATTCCCGTTCACCGATTATGGGAGCATGTCCGGCAGATTCATGAATAATATCCGGAGCGGGTGTGTACTCAATATGTTCGATCTGGCGAATATCTGCAGCGACAATTAAAACGCGGTAGGCCTGGAATTCCATAAACGCCTGGGAGGGTATAAAGCCGTTGACCGTAACGGCCCCCCAGCCTATCTGTTTCAGATGATCATTCATCGTTTGCAGATCAGGGATATGTTCAATAGTTAGCCCGGCCTTTTTAAGGCCGGGAATATAGGGGTAATAAGCAACATCTTTCAGGTACCGGTAGTTTTGACGCATTACATAACGCCAAACCGCATGGTCAACAGCCGTGTAATGTTCATAATGCTGCTCAACAATATATTGCTTTAAATGATGGGGAAGTTTATCAATCAGATTGTTATTATAGTTGTTCATACACCTTTCAAAAACTAACAGTTGTAAGTTAATGAAAATATATGAAGCTTTTCCGTTAAAATTTGACGACCTATAGTTTTTCGCCGGCCATTTTTAAAACCAGCTCCCATTCTTCCGGTTTTACGGTTTGCACCGATAAGCGGCCGAGTCGTACCAGGTCCATATTTTTTAGCGCCGGAATTTCTTTCAGCTCAGCCAGGGTAATCTCTTTTTTTAATTTTTTATACGGCGCTACTTCCACTGCTACCCACCGTTCATCAGTTGTAGTAGGATCCTGAAAAGCCTCTTTAACAATTTTTGCAATGCCCACAATGGCAACGCCTTCGTTACTATGATAAAAAAAAGCAAGATCTCCTTTTTTCATAGCACGGAGGTTCAGGCGGGCCGCATAATTGCGTACCCCATCCCATACGGTTTTCTTATCTTTCACTAATTGATCATAGCTGTATTTGAAGGGTTCCGATTTAATAAGCCAGTAGGCCATAAGAATTATGAATTTTAAATGATGAATGTAGAATTTGTACTTTTAAGAATAAAAATAGCGAACTATCAGTAATTATACACAACAGATAAGTATTTGGGAACAGGAAACGTTCTATGCACCGCAGGATATTATTATTATCGGGGCGGGGTTTACCGGGTTGTGGACGGCCCTTTACCTGCGCCAGCTATTTCCATCCAGGAAAATAACGGTCGTGGAACGCGGTATTACTCCGGCGGGTGCTTCCCTGCGTAATGCCAGCTTCGCCTGTTTTGGAAGTGTTACTGAGATCTTATCGGATATTGATTCCATGGGCAGTGAAAAGGCATTGCAATTGGTGGGCATGCGTTTTGAAGGACTGCGCATTCTACAAAAAATTCTTGCCGCCGCTCCTATTGATTTTACTATTTGTAAAGGATATGAATTACTGGCAGACGAACAAAAGCTGAACCGGATTGGCACATTGAATGAATGGCTTTATTTAATAACCGGCTCGCCAGATACTTTTACGCTTGCTAGTGATAAGATTGAATCATTCGGATTTAATGGGGTTTCGCATTTGATTGAAAACCGCTTTGAAGGCAGCCTGCATCCGGGTAAATTACTAAACAGCCTCTGGCAGCTTGCCGTTAGAACCGGGGTTCAGTTTTTATTTGACACGGAAATAAAGGAGGTGGAGGAAACCCCCGATCGAATTAAGCTTGTTACACAGAATGGCCCGGCTCTATACGCCGCTCAGATCGTATACTGCACCAATGCCTTTAGCGGGCAGTTGCTGCCCGAAGTGGATCTGGTGCCAGCACGCGGTCAGATACTACTTACCGCACCGATCCCTGCTCTCAAATTTAACGGTACCTTTCATTACGAAGAAGGCTATTATTATTTCAGAAATCTGGGTGACCGGATTTTATTGGGTGGCGCCCGCAATACCTCTTTTCAAACGGAATATACATTGGATGCGTTTACCTCGCTTCCCATCCAGCAGGCATTAGAGCGGTTTTTGTCGACCGTAGTGCTGCCAGGGCAACAACCTCAAATTGAACAGCGCTGGGCGGGCATTATGGCCATGGGTAAAGAGAAAATGCCGATTGTAGAACAATTGACGGCACGCAGCTTTTGTGCATTGCGTCTGGGCGGCATGGGTGTAGCGCTGGCGCCCGTAGTAGGGAGAACGGTGGCGGAGCTGATGCGGAAGGGGTAAAAGTGAATAGGCAATAGTCAATCAGTATCGTTTCCTTAAGCGCCGGATTCCAGAAAATATTAAATAAGGTTATTGAATTAGAAATGTAGAAGGGCATTATTACCGGCACGCCAGCCCGAAAGATTCATTCTGGCGGGGCGGCCCATAGATACAGTAGAAATCATAGCATCTAAGGCCGCCTAAATTCCGCCTAAGGCGGAACATAGCTCATGTGTTCTTATGTTTCCTTTTCCACAGTCATAATTCTATGTGCCTATGTGGTAAAAAATAAAAATGGCATCTCGTCGCTTTTTATTTAGCTCAGCCTGAAATAAACTTATTCGCTTTCGCTTCTTTAAACTGCGCGCTTTTACTATCCCAATGCAGTGTTTCATTGGGGAATCGCGCAGCAATCACTCCCAGGAGAATCACTTCGGTAAGTTTGGCGGAGTAGGCAAAAGGTGCGCTGCATTTTGCTTTTCCAAGGCAGGTATCTACAAACTGGTGGTAATGTTTGAGCGATTCCGTATCATAGTTGGTAACGGGCTTTCCTGCGGCACCATCGGGGTCGTATTTTGCAACATCGATATTTTCGTATTGATCATTAACGATCAATTTGGGCAGCTGCATAAAATGCGGCAAGAGGAGCCGTTTCCCGTTTTCTCCAATGAACATAGCGCCCTGGTCGGGCAATTCTGCACCACCGGGTAGCTGCAAGTCGGCCTGGGGTTCCGGCGCGCCCTTACCATCATACCATACCCACTCAAGTTTATCTGCAGTGTAAGCGGTGCCGGGGAACACATACGTTACATGATTTTTTTCGGGATGACCAAAGCTGTTGGGTGCGCGGCACTCGTTCTTAACGCTCAGCGGCACCGTTAATTTCAATGCATTGTAAGGAGTGTCAAAAATATGAACGCCCATATCCCCCAGCGTACCGCATCCGTAATCAATACATTTTCTCCAGTTGCTTGGGTGATAGAGTCCCTCTTTATAAGGTCTTTTTTTAGCAGCACCTAACCATTTGTCCCAATCGAGCGATGCAGGTACAGGATCGCTGCCCTGGGGTTCCGCACCATCATACCCCCACACTTTAGGCGACCAGGCTATGACTTTCTTTACCTTCCCGATAATACCTTTCCGGATGAGCAGGGTGGCCAGTTTATAATCGTAAAATGAATGGACCTGGATGCCCATTTGCGTTACTAATTGTTTTTGTGTGGCCACCGCTTCCATTTTCCTTGATTCCGCAATGTAATGGGTGAGCGGCTTCTGGCAATATACATGCTTGTTATGCTCCATCGCCAGCAGTGATACGGGTGCGTGTATATGATCAGGAGTGGAAACAACTACCGCATCAATTTCATGTCCCATCGTTTTGAACATTTCTTTGTAATCTGAAAATGTCCGTGCACCGGTATGCAGGGCACTGGCCTTGCTAAGATTATTTTTGTCTACATCGCAAAGCGCCACAATTTCTACAGCGGCATGTGCGGCAATAGCTGCCAGGTCGTTAGCTCCCATGCTGCCCACGCCTACATGGGCCACTCTTAATTTAGTGGCGTTGCCCGATGCTCCTGATGGGAAGGGTAACAGGAATGCGATGGATCCGGCTGCGGTTGTTTTTAAAAAACTTCTTCTTTTCATATAATCGTTATGCTTTTATGCGGTATTCAAAAATAAGATAATTAAACGAGAGATGCACAATGTGGTTAATAGTTATCTTTCCATTCAAAAAATGAAATTCGGAAAAGTTGAAAACCCCGGGGCTGTTGATTTTACATTGCCCAAAGATGATCCGGAAACAGCCCGGGTATTAAGAGCAGCTCCAAAAGGATCGAACTTTGAGGTATATGTTGGCTGTGCGAAATGGAACCGAACCGACCTGCAGGGCTTTTATCCGAAGGGCACCAAAGACGAACTTCATTATTATTCCCGTCAGTTTAATTGTATCGAGCTGAATGCTACTTTCTATAAAATGCCCGATTGGAAACAGGTGGAAACCTGGAAAAACAAAACACCCGATGGATTTAAATTTTTTCCAAAGCTTACGAATACGATCAGTCATTATAAGCGCCTGATTGAAGTACAGCCCGAAGTTGAAATCTTTTGCAACGCCATCAGCAATTTTGAAAACCGGCTGGGAATGGCCTTTTTACAACTGCACGATAATTTTGCGCCCAAAGATTTTGGCCGGCTCGAAGCGACCCTGAGTCATTTTCCCAAAGGCATTCCACTGGCGGTTGAAGTGCGTAATGAACAATGGTTTGCCAACAAGCAGGTTAGCCATCAGTATACTGAATTATTGGAGCGGCTGGTACTATCCAACATTATTGTAGATACCGCGGGACGCCGGGATATGCTCCACATGCGGCTCACCAATCCCGTGGCATTTGTCCGTTTTGTTGGAGCCAACCACCCTACCGATATAAGCCGGTTGAACGACTGGATAGCACGTATTAAAAAATGGCGAAACGAAGGCCTGCAAGCACTATACTTTTTTGTGCACCAGAATGTGGAACTGGACTCACCCCTGCTTGCGGCACATTTTATCCATTCGATGAATGAAACTTTTGGACTTTCATTAAAAATTCCTGATAAAGCCGGCGAACAAGGAACCTTGTTTTAAGGAGCAACAGTAAGATCGCGCAGCAATTACTGGGATCTTTTACTTGATTACTTCATCATAACTGCCCACCCTTTCATTCAACCATTGTTTGCCAATCCTTCTTCCAGTTCTGATTTGCTTTTTATGAGAGTATTCATTTCTTCTGGGGATAAAAAAAAGTATTTTGCATTGATGCCCTCAATTTTTTTGCACCCCCAAACGGCTAATCCAAAATCGACACCGGCATCTCGGGCACATTGATAATCATATAGGGTGTCGCCGATATACAATGCTTCGTCGGCTTTAATACCGGCCTGTTTTAAGTAAAGAACCATGCCAGCTGCTGATGGCTTGGGAACCTTGTAATCATCAATGCATAAGGAAATATCAATTTTATCCCCTATGCCAAATGGAATAAAGTCCTCTATATATTCTAATCGGGTTTTAGAGGTTAGCACGCCTATTTTTATTTTTTTCTCTTTTATGGTAAAAAGCAGCTCTTTAATACCCGGGAATAATCGAACTTTTGAAAAATGATCTTTGAATTTTAGATGCCAAACGGATAAAACCTTTTCTATATTATCAATTTTAAGCTGTTGAAGCGCTGTTGTTCCGGGTATTCCTAATGCAAAATTTAAATCTTCTAATGTATAATCTATGTTATGGGTTTCTTTTAGTGTTTCTTTTAAAGAATTTAATACCGTCGCCTCAGTATCAATTAAGGTTCCATCCAGATCGAAAATAATGTGTTTATACTTCATATAATTTTTTACCATGACAGTTAACAAAGGATCTATTTGTTTTTATTTCTTGCTACTTTGCTTCAAGCACGAGCTCATTATGCGCAAAACCTTTACAATGATCCTGAAGATATACTTTTAAAATGGCTTTTCCTGTCAATCGCTTTATCTTATTGTTATTGGTAATAACAAGAGAATCTATATTATCTGCTAACCTTTCCAGACTCGCATCACTCCAGTTGCCGCGACCAAAATAAAATGTTTTCCGGGTTGTATCATTTTGAGGAACCCGGATCACTATTTTTCCGGGATAACTGGCTCCGGCTATCATCCTGTTTCCGTACAGAACTATTGAATCACCGTTTTCACCAGTTGCCTGCAGAATCATTATCTGTGCATAGTCGCAACCCTGAAGCAATCCAATTCCAATCGGAACAACAATAAAGAGCAGCAATTGAATGATTGATTTCTTTTTCATTTTGGAAGGTTTTGCGTCTGTGGCATCAATCGTTCTCTGATCTGCCCTTTAATACCCGAACTCCATTGCAGGTAACCCATGCAATAAAAAAGCGGTCTCCTGTAAAACAGAAGACCTCCGGGACAGATAGTAAAACAATCTCTTACTGAGGTTGCAGCACCTCAATATCTTTAAGGGCGCCGGTTAATTCTTCGTCGGTAAACGAATGATTCACCAGCTTACCTGCGAAATAATCCTGGTAGGCAGCCATATCCACAAATCCATGTCCGCATAAATTAAATAGGATGGTCTTGCTTACGCCTTCTTCTTTCGCCCTATTTACTTCCCGTATCACCTGGGCAATACCATGGTTCGCTTCCGGCGCCGGAATAATGCCTTCGGCTTTTGCAAATAAAACGCCGGCTTCAAAACATTCCAGTTGCTGGATGGCATTGGCTTCAATTAATCCGTCTTTTAGCAGCTGGCTGCACAATACACTGGCGCCGTGATACCGCAACCCGCCTGCATGTATGGCCGCTGGTGTAAACGTATGCCCCAGGGTATACATCGGCAACAGGGGAGTATATCCTTGTGTATCACCAAAATCATACATGAATTTCCCTTTGGTCAGTTTGGGACAGGATGCTGGCTCCACCGCAACACAACGTACTTGTTTACCTGAAATTTTATCTTTTATAAACGGAAAAGAAAGTCCGGCAAAGTTGGAGCCGCCGCCCAGCGGCGCAATGATCACATCCGGGTAATCGCCTGTGTACTCCAATTGTTTTTTTGCTTCCTGTCCGATGATGGTTTGATGCAACAGCACATGATTCAATACAGAACCTAACGAATACTTGGTATCGGCATCCCCTGCCGCAATTTCAATGGCTTCAGATATTGCAAGTCCCAGGCTCCCGGGTGTGTTGGGATTGGCCTCCAGGGCATTTCTTCCGGCCTGTGTATTAGTGCTGGGTGAGGCATAAACTTTAGCCCCGAAAGTATTCATCAGTATCTTCCGATACGGTTTTTGATCATAGCTGATGCGCACCATGTACACTTCACAATCGATGCCGAAATGGCTGCAGGCAAAACTAAGCGCCGTGCCCCATTGCCCGGCACCGGTTTCGGTAATGATGCGTTTCACACCTGCTTTTTTATTGTAATAAGCCTGAGGAATAGCCGTGTTGGGCTTGTGCGAACCGCTGGGACTGGTGCCTTCATATTTATAATAAATTTTACAATCCGTTTGCAGCGCTTTTTCCAGTTCAGTAGCTCTGATCAGCGGTGTAGGTCGCCAGATACGGTAGGCTTCCTGTACCTCTTCGGGAATATCAATATATCGTTCTGCAGAAACCTCTTGCTGGATCAGCTCCATGGGAAACAAAGGAGCAAGATCTTCACCGCTAATGGGCTGTTTGGTTTGCGGATGCAGCGGCGGCAAGGGCTTATTGGGCATGTCAGCAATGATATTGTACCATTGGGTAGGCATGTCCTTCTCGTTCAAAAGAATTTTCTTTTCCATTTTTAAATTGCGTTTTAATAAAATCAGGAGAATTAAATATAAGGCAATTATGCTATATAATTAATCTAAAAACGCATATTATTGAGAATAGGAAATGGCGTCAGCCGAGACTAGCCAGGAAGCAACTTTTGAACCATTAAGGTTTTAAGCTCATTGAGAAAACAGCTTAATGAGCATCTTAACCCTTAATGGTTTGTTACTCGTTGCTTTGCTGAACAAAAATACTTTTTGGTTAACCTCGTCTCATTCCACTACCACCCGCTGGCCAGTACATCCGCCAGGTGCATGGTTTTGATGGAATATTTTTTATTATCGATATAGCCTTGCAAGTGCATCAGGCAGGAAAGGTCGGTACTGATCAGGTATTCTGCGCCGGTGGCGATGGCATTCTCTACTTTTTGTTCTCCCATATTAATGGAGATACCGGGAAATTTTACGGCAAAAGTGCCGCCAAAGCCACAGCAGGTTTCCACATCGTTCATTTCATTTAATACCAGGCCACGCACATTCGAAAGCAATGTTCTCGGCTCTGATTTTATCTTACACTCCCGCAGGCCCGCACAGCTATCATGATAGGTGGCATTCCCTTTTAATGTAGCGCCGGTGTCGGTCACTTTTAATACGTTAATCAGAAAATCAGAAAGCTCATAGATCCGGGCGCCCAGGGCTTTGACCTCATTGTGTACGGATGAATTATCGAACAACTTCGGATAATAATTGCGTACAAAGCCCACGCAGCTGGCACTGGGTGCCACCACATAATCAGCTCCGCTGAAATCATTTAAAAACTTGGTACATACTGCCTTTGATTCTTCCCAGAAACCTGCATTAAAAGCAGGCTGTCCGCAGCAGGTTTGCTCAGCATTGTAAGTAACTTTACATCCGAACTTCTCCAGCACTTTTATCATATTAAAGCCCGTCTGAGGATAAAGCTGGTCTACAAAACAAGGTATAAATAACTGTACGTTCATTGTATCTCAAATATATTCAGTGATTAAAAAACCACATAGGAACATAGTTTTTATTGCCCAAGAACAGAAACAAGAATGTTGCTCTTCTTAAAACACCAGTCCTGCAAAGGAGACACGTAGCAGCGGCTCTTTTGAGAAAACATAGATTCCGCCAACGGCGGAAATTGCTGCCTTCAATTGTCAGGAGACTATGTGCTTTTATATTTCCTTCCTGCCATTGCGCTCTATGTGTCTATGTGGTTAAACAAATCCAGTTACAAAAGAATGTTCTTATCATGAATTGATCATCTTAATCGCTGTAATAGCCGCTTCCTCCCCTTTATGCCCGTGGATCCCGCCGATGCGCTCCTGCGCCTGCTCTTCGGTATTTACCGTGAGCACGCCAAAAATAGTGGGCACGGGCAGCAACAGGTTCAGCTGCAATACGCCCTGGGTAACGGTATCACACACGTAATCAAAATGCGGGGTATCACCTTTTATGACGCAACCCAGCGCAATAAAGGCATCCGGTCCACGCTCGGCATGCGTGCGCGCCCAATGGCGTTTGATTGCAAAGGGCAGCTCCACAGCACCCGGAACGATTAATGTCTGATAGTGTACTTTGTATTGCTCAAAGACGCGTTTACAACCCTCTTCCAGTGCATCCACTATGGGAGCGTTCCACTCTGTTTTCACCAAAACAACACAGGCATCCGTTTTAAGAATGCCCGCATTAATATTGTATAAAGAACTGTTTCCTTGTGTTGCCATTAGTTTACATTATATACCCCCAATTGTGCCAGGTATTTATCCGCATCAAAGCCCTGCTGGGTACGGGGGTACTTTTCTTTTAACTGGGTGTACAGGTCAATTGCCTGTTTTTTGTCGTTCAATATATGTTGGGCCAGGTAAGCAGCGCTGAACAGCGCATCGGCTGACGCCATCTGATCTGCTTCAAATTCGGTGGCCGCTTTCTTATAATTTTCCAGCGCCTTGGCCCCGTTACCCAAATCACCATAAGCATCACCCAATAATTTATAGGTACGCTGCTGCACTTGTTTGGAATCAGATTTGAAATCATTAAGGTATTTTACCGCCTTATCATTCTGATTCAGTTTTACATAACAAACTCCCGCATAAAAATTCGCCAGGTTACCCATGGGAGTGCCACTGTATTTGCTGGCTATCGCCACAAAACCAGGGTTTACCCCATCGCCGTTCAGCGCAAGGTTAAAAGAATCCTTCCGGTAATACTCCTCGGCTTTAAATCCTTTGTCCAATGCCTCTTCGATCTTGGGTTTTTGTACAAAAGATTTATATAACATATAACCCGCTGCCACTACTACCACAGCCCCTAAAATAAGGCTGATCTTTTTTCCGTATTGCAGCCAGAATACTCTCAAGTTGTCAATTGCGTTAGATCCTGTACTATGTTCATTTACAGCATCTATGCTACGCTTATCCGTCATTTTAATATATATTAATTGTTAGTTTTTAATCTACGATAAATGGATAGTTCTGATCCACATACACATCTTTTAATACCTCATCATCATTCGGGATGGGGCTTTCTTCAGCAAATTTTACTGATGCAGCAACCACTTCCTCACAACGGGCATCGATTTCCTTAACCTGGGCTTCGGTGAGAATTTTATTATCCAGGATATACTTTTTCAATTGATTGATGGGATCTTTCGCCTTATACTCGTCTACTTCTTCTTTTGTTCTGTATTTTTGCGGGTCACTGATTGAGTGCCCTTTATAGCGATAAGTCTTAATTTCTAATAAGGTAGGACCGCCGTTTTCACGGGCTCTTTTTACTGCTTTCGCCACCGCGTCATGAACCGTTTCCGGGCTCATTCCATCCACCATTTCAGAAGGCATATCATAAGCCGAACCCAATTTATAAATGTCGTGGATATTGGAAGTTCTTTCTACCGAAGTACCCATGGCATAATTATTATTCTCGCAGATATAAATAACAGGTAACTTCCATAACATCGCCAGGTTAAAGGACTCATGCAAAATTCCCTGGCGGGCAGCGCCATCGCCAAAGAAACAAAGCACTACATTATCGGTTCCTTTATACTGCTCGGCAAAAGCCAGGCCTGTTCCGGTACCGATCTGTGCGCCTACAATTCC
This sequence comes from Niabella sp., assembly GCA_017744795.1. Lineage (GTDB taxonomy): Bacteria > Bacteroidota > Bacteroidia > Chitinophagales > Chitinophagaceae > Niabella. Next base: position 19,219 of record JAGIAQ010000009.1, read on the forward strand.
ATGTCCGCCGAAGAAATGCTGCTCTTTTCCAAAAAAGTGCATGCTTCCTCCTTTTCCTTTTGCACAACCGGTAGCTTTACCATAAAGTTCCGCCATACAGCTGTCTACCGAAACACCTTTTGAAATCGCCAGACCGTGGTCGCGATAGGCTGTGATAAAAATATCTTCGGGCTTAGTGGCGGTCATACATCCAGCAGCAATGGCTTCCTGGCCCACATAGGCGTGGAAAAAACCGCGGATCTTGCCTTCCATTTTATACTTTTCCTCGGCTGTAAGCTCAAAAGTGCGAATCAGCTCCATCAGCTCATACCAATACAGGTAGGTTTCTTTTGAAAATTTTGTTGCCACGCGTCTAAAATTTTGGAAGCAAATGTAAGGGAAATTTTCTGATTATGGGAGGATGGGATCAGCTGCGCGAACACATAAATGCAAAAGCTGCCACGAATACACGAATAAAGCATCTATCAGGCGGTTTTCAAGTGAAATAAACACGAATTTTTGCCATCTTTGGAACCGGCGACCTCAACTGTTTTTCTTAGTGTTTCAGCCGCATAAAAGCCACTGAAGCTCAGAAGCACAGAAATAGTTGCCGATCAAATTATATCTTTACCGGCAATGCTTTATCTCAAAGCCATATCATTGCTGCAGTTTAAAAACTACACCAACCGGAGTTTTGAATTTCCGAAGAAGGTGGTGGCCATCTGCGGCAAAAACGGGATGGGGAAAACCAATATACTGGACGCCATCCATTATTTGTGTTTTACAAAAAGTTATTTCAGCAATACGGATGCGATCAATGTGCAACAGGGTGCCCGCGGCTTTCGTATCGAAGGACTGTTTACCCTGAACAGCCAGGACGAAACCGCCGTCTGCATTTTAAGAGAAACAGGAAAGAAGGAGTTTTTAATTGATGCTGCTCCCTACGATAAATTTTCCATGCATATTGGCCGCTACCCCTGCGTGGTAATAGCGCCGGATGACGCCGTTTTAATAACCGGCGGCAGCGAAGAGCGTCGGGCGTTCATAGATGCGCTCCTTTCGCAGCTGGACCCGGAATACCTGAAACAGCTGATCCTATATAACAAAATCCTGCAGCAGCGGAATAGTTTTTTAAAAACGGCAGCTGAAACGGGCAGTTTCGATGAGGAACTTTTATCAGTGCTGGACGTGCAGCTACAGGCCCCGGGTTCCTTTATTTTTTCCAAACGTCGTGATGCGCTGCTCGCTTTCCTGCCCAAAGTAAAACGACTATACACGGAAATTGCCCAACAGGAAGAATACCTTTCCCTGCTGTACGAAAGCCGGTTGCTGGAAACGGAATTTGGAGAATTATTGCAGGCCTCCCGGCAGAAAGACAACCTGCTGGCCCGCACTACCAATGGTATTCACCGCGACGATATTACTATTCAGCTGGGCGCGCAGCCCTTCAAAAACATCGCTTCACAAGGGCAACGCAAAAGCCTGCTGTTTGCTTTAAAAATAACCGAGCTGGAACTGCTGGCGGCGGAGAAAAAGTTTTCGCCTGTTCTTTTACTGGACGATGTTTTTGAAAAGCTGGATGAAGAACGCATCAGTAATCTTTTGGCAAAGGTTTGCATTGAAAACGACGGCCAGGTTTTTATCACCGACACCAATAAAGAACGCATTACCCAGCACATGCAGGCACTGGGTGTCGATTTTCATTTGATCGAGCTATAAGTTATTTCTTCAAATCCCCGTACTGCGCCGTTCTGCTATCGCTGATGATCCCGTTCCAGTTTAATCCGTAAGCAAAATTGTAAATATGCCCTTCCGTGTCTTTATAGGGCTGCATATCCAGCGGTACATCTTCTTTTTGTTTCTCCACGGTTTCCATGTCCACAGGAAGCTGCATGGGCAACAGACCGGATGGTGCAACGGAGCCGGACAGGATATCAGCAATGGCCTGATCCTGTACCCCAAAAGAAACCAGCAACCCGTCAATCTTTGGCTCAAACTCAGCCACAACAGCGGGATTGGAGAGATTCATACATACTACTACGGGCTTTCCTTTCATCGCCGCCTTTGTATCCAGTATCGATTGCAGATCGGTAATATTGGCCGCGGTCACTGATTTGTTTTTATAGGATCGGTTGGTAATAGTCGGATCAACCACCGGATCACCGGCAGCGATGCTTTGCTCCCTGGCGTCCGTGGCTTTATACGTTCCATATTGCAGGCTGATGGGCACATAGCCATTGCCCCCACTCTGCCGGTCGGCTGCACTATAACCCACGCCCCCATCCGGCCCTTTTACAAATACGATGGCCAGATCCGCTTTAGCGGGATCATCCGTTACATTGAAATACTTTTTCATGATGTCGAGGTTGACGGGGTATTCCACCCGCGCCGGTGTTACATTACCAAACCAATCCCTCCCCGCCGGCACGACCCTTTTGGGAATATAAACCGTTTTATTTTTTGAAATGGGCAATACCTGCGCTTTGTTTTTCAGCAGTACGATGGATTTCAGTTGTGCTTCATAGCCTGCTTTCATAAATTCCGCATTGCCTACAGTCCGGGCCGATGCTTCGGGATCCACATAAGGATTTTCGAACAAGCCTGTATTGAAGATGTTGCGTAGCAACCGCACGGCAGATTGCTCAAAACGCCTGCGCATAAAGGCTTCCCCGTGTTCTTTTACCCCCATCTGGTAGGCTTCCAGCACGGGCCCGGCCGCGTTGTTCCCGCCAAACTGATCTACCCCTGCCATCAGGACTTTATAATGCCGGTCTGCCACCGAAAGTTTTTCAGTGCCCCAGGATTTGCCCATAAATAGATCCGGCCGTTTGCCTTCATCGGCGGTCACCAGCCAATCGGTACACACCACGCCATCGTAGCCGTATTTATTTCTCAGCAGATCGGTAATGAGATATTTACTGTAGCCATTCCCCACATTTTCCTTATATTTTTCATCACGATTATAAGAAATAGTATAATAGGGCATTACTGCGGCCGCTGTTTTCGTTTTTCCTTTCAGGCGGAAAGCCCCGTCCACAAAGGGGATCAGGTGCATCTGGAAATTATTTCCCGGATAAACGGCAAATTTCCCGTAGGCAAAATGTGCATCACGGCCCCCCTCTTCCGGCCCGCCCCCGGGCCAGTGTTTCACCATAGCATTTACACTATGAAAGCCCCATCCGTTTTGTATTTCCGGCGTCCCCGTCGAAGTCTGGAAGCCATCCACATAGGCCCTTGCCATATCCGCCGACAGGCTGGGGTTCTCACCAAAAGTGCCATTGAAACGGCTCCAGCGTGGCTCCGTAGCCAGGTCAATTTGCGGTGATAAAGCGGTAGCAATGCCCAGGGCGCGGTATTCCTGTGCTGCAATATGACCAAACTGTTCTACCAGCTGCGGATCAAAAGTAGCTGCCATGCCAATCGATTCCGGCCACATCGAAATAGTGCCGCCGGCTCCTAAATTATATTCAGTACTGGCTACTACCGCATTGCGGGGATCAGAACTGTTGTTGGCAGGAATGCCCAGCCCCAGCCCTTCTACAAAGGCCTGCACGTTGTTGTTCCAACGTGCCGCGGTTTCCGGGCTTTTCACCCGCGTGATCAATACATGGCGCAGGTTGTCGTCTTTTAGAAATTTTATTTGCTGATCACTGATAGCGTCCGGCGTTGCGCTACTGGAATCAATGGGTTTGCCGTTATAGGTTCCGGCACCAAAACCTTTGGCATTGGAAGGTATGGCCTGGTGCGCGCTGTATAACATCAAACCTGCAATTTGTTCGATCGACATTTTTGCCGCAAGGTCCTTTGCTCTTTCGTCAACCGGCAGCCGCCAGTCCTCATAGGGATCTAATTTCCCGTTTTTGTTCAGGTCCTTAAAAGAGCGGCCGTCTACTACCAGGATCTTTACACCCGAGCCGGGCGCATAGCCAAGTGCAGGCCCTTTTTTATTGGTTACTGTTGTAAAAACAGCTGAATTATTTACCTGGGCGGAAGCTATATTCAGGATACTGATAAACAGGAAGCTTGCAAGTAATCGTTTGGAAACGATAAGATGGTTTTGGATATACATAACCAAATTTATTAATTCTTTTTTTGTGCGCCAATCTATTTTTTGCTTGGATGAATGGCTTGTTAGAGACCCTTTTTTATCGTTGCTATAAATATTTTTTGGACAGGCCAACGTTTCATTTTACTTTAGGTAAGTCAATTTTAAAATAAATGAACAATCCGATTGCTGTTAAACCCGGCCGGTTCCTGGCCCTTGATATTTTCCGGGGTATGACTATTTGCTTTATGATCATCGTGAACACGGGCGGTCCCAACCCCTTTCCCGAATTAAGACATGCGCAATGGAACGGGTTTACCTTAACCGACCTGGTATTCCCGTCCTTTTTATTTGCCGTGGGAAATGCTATTGCCTTTTCAAAATCAAAATGGGATCAGCAATCCAATAAAGAAGTGCTTTTAAAAATATTGAAGCGGACCTGTCTTTTATTTTTGATCGGCTACCTGATGTACTGGCTGCCCTTTGTAAAAATAGATCCGCAAAACAATATACGCCCCTTCCCTATCGGTGAAACCCGGATCTTTGGGGTGTTGCAGCGTATTGCCCTTTGTTATGGGATCGGCGCGCTGATCATTCGTTTCGCATCTGTAAGAACGATCATTGTTACCAGTATTTGCCTGCTATTGGGCTATTGGTTTGTTATGATGGCCTTTGGCGATTACACCGTAAATGGTGCAGCCGAAACAAAACTGGATATACTGTTATTTACCCGGAGTCACTTATATATAAAAGACCCAGCGCGCGCTTTCGATCCCGAGGGATTTTTAAGCACCTTTCCTGCCATCGTAAATGTATTGATCGGATATCTCGCAGGCATTCATATCCGCAAGAATCCAAAAAGCTATGAGATGCTGGCCCGGCTGGCAGTCGCTGGATTTTTATTACTGGCGCTAGGCTATTTATGGAATCTTGCATTCCCGATCAATAAAAAACTATGGACCAGCAGTTTTGTTTGTCTGACCACCGGCCTCGACTGTCTGATCATCGCCACCATCCTGTATTTCATCGATTTTAAAGAAAAACGGACAGGCGTTTTCTTTTTCGAGGTCTTTGGAAAAAATGCCTTATTCATTTATCTGTTCAGCGAAGTGGTGCCCATATTATTGTCTGCCTGGCATGTTCCGGACAAGCGCAATTTTTTCAAAGTAATGTACGATACAAGCTTCGGCCAGTTAGGAACAGGGCATATTCCATCGTTGTTATGGTCCGTAAGTTTTATGTTGGTGTGTTGGCTGGTAGGGTATTTTCTTTATAAGAGGAAGTTGTTTATCAGGTTATAAAACTGAGCCGTTTGCTGCACAATTTTTTCAAAACATAATAATGACGGGATGTGCAAGCGATATTTTTTTCAGTTATTGTTTTATTGTGCCATTGCCGTACGACTTTCTGCGCAAACAAAGCCTAATATTGTTTTCATCTTCGCAGATGACCTCAGACCGGATTTGGGGTGCTATGGAAATACGATTATTAAGTCCCCCAATATGGATCGGCTGGCGGGTGAAGGAATCCTGTTTACCAATCAATACGCGGCCGTGCCTACCTGTGGCGCATCCAGGGTTAGCTTGCTAACAGGAAAGTACCCGGCAGAAAAGGCCGCATTAGAAAATGAAGCCGCTGAGAAAATGATCTCAGGCAAACCGCCCGGCATTGCTCCGGAAACATTTATTGAACAATTAAAACGAAATGGCTATTACACGGTAGGCATCGGAAAGATCAGCCATTCGGCCGACGGGTACCTTTATGGGTATTCAGAACCACGCAGCAACAAATTGGAATTGCCTAACAGCTGGAATGAAATGCTTTTTAATCCCGGCCAATGGAAAACCGGGTGGAACGCTTTCTTTGGCTATGCCGGCGGCTTTAACCGACAAGGGAAAAAAGGACAGGTAAAGCCATACGAAGCCGGGGAATGCAATGATGAAGGATACCCTGATGGCTTAACGGCGAACCTGGCAGTAGAAAAGATCCGCGCACTGGCCGCAACCGGGCAGCCGTTTTTTCTGGGTGTCGGTTTTTTTAAACCCCACCTGCCTTTTAATGCGCCAAGGCGTTATTGGGATTTATATGATGAAGCTACCCTTACACTTACCCCATCACCTGATATTCCTTCAGGCGTGAATCCGGCAAGTTTGAATCAAAGCGCTGAATTCAACCAGTATAAACTGGGGGATGAAGCGGCCAGCTTGTCCGCGCCGCTTTCAGATGCTTACGCCCGAAAGCTCCGGCACGCCTATTATGCAGCAATCAGTTATATTGACGCGCAGGTGGGCAAAGTATTGGAGGCTTTAAAAGAAAACAACCTGGATAAAAACACAATCATCGTTGTATGGGGAGATCATGGATGGCATCTGGGTGACGACCGGGTTTGGGGAAAGCATACCATTTTTGAATGGGCGCTGCGCAGTACTTTTATTTTAAAAACACCCGCAATGAAAAAAGGAACTGTTCGCAAGGAGATCATTAGTGCAACAGACATTTACCCTACCCTGATGGACCTATGTAAACTTAAGATGCCTTATAATGGAGATGGAGAAAGCTTTGCCAGATTATTGCGGCATCCAGGAGCTACCGCCTGGAGAAATACGGCCATCAGTTACTTTAATAAAGGAATTACCATCCGGACCAGCCGTTACCGGTTTACCCGGTATTTTCGGGAGGCTATGCCGGTGGTTGAATTGTATGATCATCAGCAGGATCCCTGGGAAAATAAAAATATCGCTGCCGCAAAACCCGAAGTTGTGAAAGAAATGGAGCATACATGGGAGAAGGAAATCCGACAGGCTCAAAAAATGTATGAGGGCAGGTAGGATAAACCTTTTAGTGCCTGATCTTCTTAAGCAGATATAGGAGCAACCCTGATCTGCCCTCCTACAGCCTTCAAAACTTTCATTATTGTTGAAAACTGTGGTTTGGCGCCGTCGGACAATGCTTTATATAAACTTGGCCGGCTCAATCCTGTTTCTTCAGCAATTTTAGTCATTCCTATTGCCTTTGCAACATGCCCGATTGCTGCAATTATTTCAGAATTGTTTCCTTCTTCCAAAACCACATTAAGATACTCGGCGATTGTTTCGTTGCTATCTAAATAATCTGCAATATCAAACTTTGAGGTCTCCATCTTTTATTTTCTTAATCTATTCGAAATCTCTTTTGCCTTTTGGTCTGCTGGTTATATGTCTTCTGCACTGACAATATTTTCTCTAACGCGATCAAATTCTTTTATCCATTCTATCAGTTCTGGGTCTATCCAGATTAGTATTTCCGCTATAGCATTATAAATTTCTGCAGGATATGCGAAATCAATAACAGAACCGTTAAAACATATTGGTTCATTATGATTTATCCTGTTTCTAAAACGTCTTATTTTGTTAAGCCTGTCGCAGACATCGCTTCGCCCATGCCCGGGAGGAAAATTATTAAAAATCTGAATGGGTCTGCCCGATAACAATTTATAATGATGCACTTCAAATAAATCAGTCCAAAAGCCCAGGGATTGATCTGCAATAATTTTACCGCTTGTAACAGGAACTTCCAAACGTCTGAGTCGTTTTTCGGATTTTTCTACGGATACTTTTAGAAAGTCATTTATAATCTGTTTTCCTGTCCTTCGCTCAATATGGGTAAGCGAAGGAGCAGTCATAAACCGGGCCTTTTGATTGATAATCCAACCGGGTCTGAGAAGTGAATTGTCAATATTGTATTTATCCGATTTCTCACTAATACTTCTAATGTGCCTAACAAAGGATGAAAGGATTGTGCTATCTTCAAGTTCGCTATATATAGTTTAATGGCGCTCCCCTCTTGATTATTGGTTGCAATGAGGTATCTGCCAATGCGCTGGGAAGAGAGATATTCTCTTATTTTTTGGAACTTCATAGGTTAATTATATTTTGCAAATATCGGAAATACTGTGTACCTTTACTTTGTGATGCTTAGTCAAGCCTCTTGCTATTGAGCAACGTAACTAAGTTTAAGAGTTTAAAGGGTCGCAATAGGCGGCTCTTTTTTTTGTAAAAAGTTGTCAATTTTTCCGTTGATGCTCACAAATCTGTTTCGCAGCTAGTTATTGATCTTTTTCCTTTCCGAGTTGTAGCTGCACCATCTGCCTAGCCACTCAAACAGCAATTTAATCCTACCTTTGCTAAAACAACTACCCGTGGCGCAATATTCGTTAGGAGAAGCATTAAATGAGTTTTTGAACAAAAGCCGGCTGAAGGGCGATATCCAGGCCCTGCGCATCGACGCGGTATGGGAAGATATTATGGGCAAAACCGTTGCCCGCTATACCGACAAATTACAAATTATAGGCGACAAACTGATCATTGCCACCACTGTAGCTCCCTTAAAAAATGAACTGATCTACCAACGGGAAAAGATCATCCAGCGGGTGAACGAAGCCCTCGGACAAAAAGTAATTAAAGAGGTAATTGTAAAATAGTAGTACTTAGTATTTAGTAATCGGTATTCAGCGTCTGGCATTAAGCATTCGGTGTTTAGCGTTAAGCATTTCGCACCCTCGGATCAAACACGCCATACAAAATATCCGCAACAATATTCATTAGCACAAAAAAAGCAGCGGAAATTAATACAGAGCCCATCACCACCGGGTAATCCAGCTTTTCCAGGGCATCTACGGTAACCTTACCGATCCCCTGCCAGCCAAAAATATATTCCACAAAAAAAGCACCGGCCAGCAATTCGGCAAACCACCCTGTTACCGCAGTTATTACTGGGTTTAATGCATTCTTTAGCGCGTGTTTCCAGATAACCGTTCGTTTCTTCAGTCCTTTTGCATAAGCCGTGCGTATGTAATCCTGGTCCAGCACATCCAGCATTGCGCTGCGCGTTAGCTGCGTGATGATCGCCAGCGGCCGCACGCCTAAAGTAATAGCGGGAAGGATCAGATTTTTTAAAGTGAGCCGGCGCTGCCCGGTTACGCCATCTATATCAAACCAGTTGCCGGTTATATGTAAACCGGTGTAGTTCGTCAGTACAAAGCCAAATATATAAGCAATGACAATTCCCGTAAAAAAAGAAGGTGCTGAAATACCGATGATACTTGAAAAAATGGCTGAAGTATCCAGCCAGGAATTTTGTTTCACTGCCGATACCACACCCAGCGGAATGCCAATGGCAATCGCCAGCGCCATCGCTGCAATAGCCAGCAAAATAGTGCCGGGCAGGGCTTCCATAAGCATACTGCTAACGGACCTTTTTGTTTGATAGGAACGGCGCAGGTAGGGAAGTTTGATTGCAAACTTCGTGTCGCCGCCAATAAAAACGCCTTTCAGTTGCTTGCTTTTGATATCTGCAGCACTATGAACAGCAATGGGCGACACATCATTAAAATATAAAATAAATTGCTTCCATTTGGGCTGATCCAGGTACAATTCTTTCCGGATATTTTCCTGTGTTTTTTTATCGCCGGTTTGTCCCATTACCAGGCGGGATGGATCGCCAAAACCCTGGAACAGGAAAAATACCAGCAACACTACACCGGCCATTACCAGTACGCTATACCCTATTTTTTTTAAAATATACTGTAGCAAAGACGTTTTATTTTTTTAGCAATGAGTCCGTCAGAACCGCGTCCTGATGAACGGGAGGCGGCAAAGCCGGCAAGCCTTGCAGCGCATGAACCGCGGCATCAAAATTTTTATAACTCCACTTGCCCATAACAGTACCTTTTTTAAACAGGTACACCGTAGGATTGGTGCGCGAAGCCATACGTATCATCACCCGGTCGCCGGCCAGTACTTCCGCATTCTTAAAACCGGTTGCCGCTATTTCCTGTTTTACTAACGGTGCCAGGCTGCTGATAATATATACCGGGATGTTTTTTTGCGCAGCAGCCTGATATATCGGGGCAAAGCCACCCGCCCATTTATTTAATGCGATAGAAGGATCCTCATGAAACAAAAGCACCGCATAACCGGCATTCAGAATATCCTGTGTAATGGTCGCCCCGGCACTGTTCTGAAAATCGAATCCCCGGATCTCCGGTATGGCGTTGGTTCCTTTCCGGATCACTTTATCGTACCGGTCAATGAATTTATAGAGACTGTCATTAAAATCGTCTGGAAAATGATCCGCGTTGAACTCCATTTTTTTGCCGGCTTTTTCATAGACAAAAGTGATCTCCGTACTGTCGGGGATTGCATTGGCAGGCACTTTCAGCTTATCGGGAATATAACTCCCCACTTTAAAAGGCAGACAATCCAGCACCGGCAAATAATGCAGCGTATACCATTGTATACCCAACGAAAGCGCCGCAGATATCAATAATAAAACACCTGTCGCCCGTGCTGCAAACAGTGGCTGAATATACGTCCGGTTAAAGAACAGCACCAGGATCAGGAGCAACAACGCAATATCCTTCAGGAAAGAGGTTTGGGAGCTGATCGGGATGCAATCCCCAAAACAGCCGCAATTGCTGAATTTGCCAGACAAATAAGCATAACCGGTTAGGAATGTAAAAAACACGATCAGCAATAACAGCAACCAGCTGATCAGTTTTTTCTTCCATCCCAGCAGGAGCGCCACGCCGGCAATAATTTCAAAAGCGATCATCGCTATCGCCAACGCCAGTGAAATACCATCCAGCCAGCTCATTTTCCAGAGATCAAAAAATTCCTGCATCTTATAGCTGAGGCCAATAGGATCATTTGCCTTAATTAATCCGGAAAAAATGAACAATACGCCCACCAGGACGCGACAAATATTTATCAAAAATTTCATTGCATTTCTATTTTGCAGCCCGTTGTTCCCCTTGCAGGATCAAGGCGAAAACAGCGTAATTAAGGATATCATTATAGTTGGCATCAATGCCTTCGCTGATCAGGGTTTGCTGATCATTGCTCAGTATCTGCCGGATGCGACGCAACTTTACCAGGATCAGGTCTACAAAACTTTCCTGGCTCATACTGCGCCAGGCCTCACCATAGTCGTGATTTTTATCCTGCATCAAATCGCGCGCCTTGCCCACATAAGTTTCGTATAACCCGGTCACTTCTGCTTCGCTAAGATCTTCAGGGGCCGTTCCGGGCAGCTCCAGTTGTATCAGCCCGATCACCGCATAATTAATAATGCCTTTAAATTCACCGGCAATATCATCTTCCACCTTCTGCTGTTTCAGTTCCTGGATCGTGCGAATGCGCTGTGCTTTAATATAAAGCTGGTCCACCACAGAAATCGTACGCAGCACCCGCCAGGAAGTGCCATAATCCTTGTTTTTCTTTAAAAACACCTCTTTGCATGTTGCAATAACTGCATCGTATTGCTGAATCGTTCTATTCATAAATTTTTATTAGCCCGGCAGTGGTGCATTGCTCAACATCCTTGCGTCGCACTCTTCAGGGTTCGGTTCACAAATCGGCTTGGGCCCTATGTTAAGAGTTTATAACCGCTAAGACGCAAAGGCGCGAAGAAAATCTTTTCAAATACAATCATCAAAACTACACCTCGCGTCATCGCGCCTTCGCGGTTAAAATATAAAATCCAACCATTCACAAGAAACCTCAAACCCTTACAACTTCCTATCTTTATGCCCAAAAATAACAAACAAATGCTGATGTGCACCCTTAATTGTCGTGGAAAGTTGGTATCACTTCAAAAGCCGGCAGTGATGGGTATTTTAAACGTCACGGAAGATTCCTTTTATACAGGCAGCCGGCACAAAATAAATGACGCCCTATTGCATGCCGCCGAAGCCATGCTGCATTCGGGAGCCGCTATTCTGGACGTAGGCGGACAAAGTACGCGTCCCGGAAGCAAGAGGCTGACGGCGCCGGAAGAAGCGGCTGCTGTTGTTCCGGCAATCGCCGCCATCTGCCGGGCATTTCCGCAGGCAATTATCTCAGTGGATACTTTCTATGCCTCCGTTGCCGAAGAAGCGGTTGCCGCCGGAGCGGCCATCGTTAACGATATCAGCGCCGGCGTAATCGATGCGGCTATGTTTGCCACCGTTGCGGCCCTGCAGGTTCCGTATGTGCTGATGCACATGCAGGGCAACCCGCAAACCATGCAGCAGCAGCCCGAATATAAAGATGTGGTAACCGAGGTATTGGATTTCCTGGTAAAAAAGATCGCCTTGTTGCAACAGGCCGGTGTAAATGATATTATTGTTGATCCGGGGTTCGGCTTTGGCAAAACAACCGGGCACAATTTTGCATTGTTAAAAAACCTCCATGCCTTTTCTGTCCTTCGGCGCCCGATCCTGCTGGGCGTCAGCCGTAAGGGATCCATTTACCGTACCCTGGGCGTTACCGCCGAAGCCGCGCTTAACGGCACCACCGTCTTAAACACAATGGGAATACTTAATGGGGCCAGCCTTTTACGGGTGCATGATGTAAAAGAAGCTGTAGAAGTGATCAAATTATGCGAATATTATTAAAGGATTCACCCGCTCCTTCCCCAATTCCAAATATTATGCTGGTACAACAATGATCCGGCTCCTTTGGAGCCCAAATCCGTGTCATTTGACTAAGCTATAAACAGGTTGCTCCTGACCGAAGCACCTTATAATTTTTTTTGCATGCCCAATACTAAACAAACGCCCCGGCGGTATTCAGGTTTTGCTCCAGCTGCGACAGGGGCATCGCACCGCTCTGTCGCCATAAAACCTTCCCGTTCTTAAACAAAATAAAAGTGGGAACACTTTGCACCTGATATGCCGCCGCGGCCTGCGGGCTTTGATCAATATCTACTTTAATAACGGAAAGCTTTTCACCCACTTTTGTTTTCAGGTCATGTAATACGGGAGCCATCATTTTACACGGACCGCACCAGGTAGCCGTAAAATCTACCAGCACCGGCTTATCGCCATTGATTAATGATTGAAAGGTTGCTGCCATTTTGAATGCTTTTGTTGGAGTAAATATAGCCAACAATCAGGGGCATACAAAACGGTTCATGTTAAAAAAAATGGCCGCCTTATGCAGGCAGCCATCTATTATTTTGTACAGCGATGATAAATTATCGGCTGCTTTTAGCAGCGTCTGCTACTTTTTGAATTTCCACTTCAAAATACAACGGATCAAAAGCTTTGAAAGGCGCATCGGACGGAACATCACGCGTGTAGGCAAGAAAGCCAGGAATATAGATCACTCCTTTGCCGCCTTGTTTAAATTGTTTCAGCCCTTCTTCCAACCCCGGGATATCGCCTCCATCGGTGCTGATCTCAGCCGTAATAACATTGCTGTCGAAAGGCCGGTCACCATTTAAGGTTTTACCGGTATACTTAACCGTTACTTCTTTGCCGGCAGCTACCTGCGCTCCGTTTCCGGGGTTATCAATTTTTACAAATACCCCGGCAGAAGTTTTGGAGGCCGCAATGTTTTTCTTTTTCAGATAACTTTCAACTGCTGCAATTTGCCGCTGTTTCTCTCCCGATTTTTCAAGCGTCGCGGAGTCGGATTCCTGTTTTGCAATTTGCCGTGAACCTTCTTCGCCTAACTCGTTTTGAAATGCAAGCCTTGCCGCCTGTTCATCCTTTATAACGTCCAGCACTTTAAAAGTATATACCAGCTGATCCGATTTTTTTACGAAAGGGGGCAGTTGCGCTTCCTGAAGCTGGCCTCTTTTTAAAAGCGAGTCCACCGAAAGGATGACCACTGCGCTGTCTCCCTTTTTCAAAAGTGGGTAAACAGCATCCGGAGCATAAACCGCAGGTGTTCCGGGCTGCACCTGTGTAAAGAAAGGCATACCGCCGTAGGTGCTGTGCAGCAACGAATCGCCGGAACCGGAAACCCTTATCGTTTGATTCATTTTAAGCACATAACCGGCCTTTGTTGAATCCTTACTTCCGCTGTCAAAGATCCGGTATTGAACCCCACCGGGCGTTGTTTTAAAACCAGCGTTTTTACAGGAAGCAAAAATGACTGCCACAAACAGAAAAAAAATAATTCTCTTCATACTATTCATTTTTGCTTCCTTTTAATGTATTATTTTTTTTGTTTTACTGCTCCTCCTTGTGCCGGATGGGGTGCTGCCACTACCGGCGCATGCTGCTGCGGCATCGTATCTGTAACGTTGGTTACTTCTACTTCAAAATAAAGCGGTTCGTATTCTTTAAAAGGAGATCCCGGAGGAGGATTTTTACCATAGCCCAGGAAACCGGGAATATAAATAACACCTTTACCGCCTTTTTTAAATTGTTTTAATCCATCCTCAAAACCCGGAATGCTGCCTCCCTGGCCAATGGGCACGGTAAAGCTGCTGGCCTGGAAAGAACTGTCGGTTAAAAGATGTTTACCATTATAAGTAACGGTTGCAAATTTACCGTCCACTACAGGTGCGCCATCGCCCGGGTTGTCAATTTTTACAAAAGTTCCCAACGGGGTTTTGGTAGCTGTAATATTTTTGCTTTTCAGGTAATCCTGCACCTGGCTGATCTGTTTTTCTTTTGCTCCTGATTTTTCAAATGCAATAGAATCTGCCCGGTTCTTTTCGATTTCTTTTTTCTGATACGCTTCTCCTTCTTTCTGCTGATCTAACCGTGCCAAACTATCGTTTTTAAACACGTCTGCCAGTTTAAAGGTCATGAAGTAACGGTCTCCTTTTTTAATAAACGGAGGCAGCTGGGCTTCCTGGAAGATGCCCTTTTTAATCAGAGAGTCAACATACACAAACAAAATAAGGCTATCTCCTTTGTGCATTTTAGCTACCAGTTCCATCGGGTTATAATCGCCCTGGCCCGGCATTGCAGGCTGAAAAGGCATATACTGCGGCATGGAAGTATAACTATCCATCAGCGTAGTATCTTTTGCACCTGATATCTTTTGTGTAACATACAGTTTCAGTATATCGCCCTGTTTTAAAGAATCTTTGCCCTCCCCTTTAACCAGTTTATACATCAGTCCGCCTGGCGACTTTTGATAGTCAGTATTTTTACAAGCGGTAAAAGCCGTGACAGCAAGCAGGATCAGGCTCAACGTTTTTAATTGTTTCATTGTTGTTTTTGTTGTTATTTTTTATTGTAATAAATCTTTATTTTCTTTTAATGCAATCTTAAATTGCTCCACTGTTTCCTGTAGTGAATCTTTTGTACCGCCGCCGGACGCGTTGAAATGTCCGCCACCGTTAAAATATTTCCGGGCAAAACTGTTGCAATCAAAAGTATCCTTACTTCTGAAGCTCCATTTGCGTTCTTCTTCCCGGTCAATTACTATTGCAGCCAGTTTGATTCCCTGTACGGAAAGTGGAAAATTAACAAGACCTTCCGTATCTCCCGTCTTTATTTCATATTTTAACAAATCGTATTTCGGAATAACGATCAGCGCTGTATTATATTCATAAAAAAACTCCAGCCTGTGGCTGAACATATTGCCCATAAAACGCAGGCGGTTTTCAAGAAAGTTATCGTATAACTGGCTGAAGATCCTGGTATGATTGATCCCCCGCTCCATCAGCCGGGCCACCATAAGATGCACCGCCGGAGTAGTTGCTTCAAAACGGAAGGATCCGGTATCAGCAACCACGCCTGCGTACAAACAGGAGCAAATATCAGTATCCAGCAATTCCTCACGCCCTGCGCCCACAATAAAGTCGTACACCATTTCGCAGGTAGAGCTCTTTCGGACATTGCTGATCCCAAAATCAAACGAATGTACGTCCGGCTCCTGATGATGATCGATCAGGACCTTTTTACAGGTAGCCTTGTAAAGATCGGGTGCGAAATTCTTGGTACGGTGGAAAATATTAAAATCCAGACAGAAAAGATAATCTGCTGCCGAAAGTATGTTTTGCGCTTTCTCTTTTTCCTTGTCGTAATTGAGCACTTCTGTTATCCCCGGCATCCAGTTCAGCCAGTTGGCCCAGTTGGTAGGCGACACAACGGTTACTGTGTGCCCCAGCTTTTGCAGATACCCTTTTAATGCCAGCGATGCCCCCATCGCGTCCGCATCAGGTTTCTGGTGCATTGTAATAACTACCGTTCCGGCTTGCTCTAATAATGGATATATATCTGCTATTGCTTTCAATGAGGCGCAAAAATAGGTAAATCTGTGATTTGAACTAGTCGATTTTTCCTAAATTTGCACCCCAAATTAAATTTAAAGCAAATATGAGCAATCGTACTTTTACCATGATCAAACCTGACGCCATGAAAAACGGACATGCAGGTGTAATTATTGATCGGTTTATTAAAGAAGGATACCGAATCGTTGCGTTGAAAGCGACAAAGCTTTCTGCAGAAAAAGCGGGTGAATTTTATGCCGTACATAAAGAAAGACCTTTTTACGGAGAACTGGTTGCCTTTATGAGCAGTGGCCCCATTGTTGCAGCCATTCTTGAAAAAGACAATGCTGTAGCAGCTTTTAGAGAATTGATCGGCGCCACAGACCCATCAAAAGCTGCAGAAGGCACCATTCGTAAGCTGTACGCAACCTCTTTGGGTGAAAATGCAGTGCATGGCAGTGACAGCGATGAAAATGCGAAAATTGAAGGAGACTTCTTTTTTAGTGGCTTAGAGCGTATTTAAGAGCAGTAGTTTATTCAGCGATGTTAGTAACCGGTCAAATCAGGGCCGGTTTTTTTGTGGAGGTACCTAAAAAAGCGGTATCTGCTATTCAGCTATTATGTTAGATGACAGGAGCACGCCCTGTGACATCCGTTCTTTGACGTGATTTCGTTTTAATACAATGGTTTTACTTTGATCATTAACCTCATGCGATGCTAAAAACAGCAAAGAGGGAATTGCCGCAACAAAGACCAGTAAGAGGATAGAGAGTTTTCGTTTCATAAAAAAAGCGTTTTTGAATATTTCTGACGTAGGTTTTAGCGTTTTCGTAACAAAAGAATAAAAAAATATTTTATCCGGCTTATATTAGTATTATGATTTAGTTAAGTTTTTTAACCGGGCCCGCGACTTATTGAAGACATTTCTCCCCAGGTCGATCCCTTTTCGTTGCTCTTTTTGTTCATCTTCGGGCAGGTGAATAAAATCACGACATTCCTCACTGCAACATCTGTCATACGTTTTCTGACACTCTTCACACTGAATAAACAACAGGTGACAGGCGTCGTTGATACAGTTTACATGCGTATCAGCTGGTTTGCCACATTGGTGACAGTGTGCGATGATTTCATCCGTCACCCGCTCTCCCAGCCTCTGATCAAACACAAAATTTTTGCCACGAAATTTATTTTCGATCCCCTGCTCTTTGATCTGCCGCACATAATTGATAATTCCCCCTTCCAAATGGTACACGTTTCTGAACCCTTTATGCAACAAGTACGCCGACGCTTTTTCACAACGAATCCCGCCCGTGCAGTACATGATGATATTTTTGTCAATATGTTCCTGCATCATACCCACGGCCATGGGCAACTGATCGCGAAACGTGTCGCTCGGTATCTCAATCGCGTTCTCAAAATGCCCGACCTCGTATTCGTAATGATTCCGCATGTCAATAACGATCGTATCCGAATCATTTGTTAAATCGTTAAACTGCTCCGCATTTACATACTTTCCATTGTTTGACATGTCAAAGCCCGGGTCGTTTATTCCGTCTGCAACTATTTTTTCCCGCACTTTAATATCCAGCACATAAAACGATTTGCCGTCATCATCCACTGCTATATTCAACCGGAGCTCATTAAGCCCCCTTACTGCCGCAAGGACGTCTTTTAGCTGCTGAAGGTTGTCTGTAGGAACACTTATTTGCGCGTTAATACCTTCGGCAGCTATATAAATACGGCCCAGTACCCCTATTTTTTCAAAAGACCGGTAAAGCTCGTTCCGCAACGCTTCAGCTTCTGCCACTTTAAAATAGCGATAAAAGGAGATGGTCGTGCGAGGGGTTGGATCGTTTAAAATACGTTCCTTAAGCTCTTTGCGTGAAATACGGTTATGTAGCGCCATTGGTTTTTTGAAATTTGATTCACGCGGACGTGAAAATTAATAATAATTGGACAGTTGCAGGCTGCACCAAATTTCGCCGCAAAGATAAAGGATTGTTAATGAATAGCCAAAGCAGCTATTATTACATGGCTCACAGATTCCACCGATTTTCGCAGAAGGCGTCTAAAATCTGTGCAGATCTGCGGCGTCTGTGAGATCAAAATCCTTGTCCAAAAAATAAAACTAAAAAAATAGTTGTTAAACTAAATAATTAGTTTTAACTTGCTGTTAAAATAAAAATACCATGAAACAATTAACGAAAGCGGAGGAACAGATCATGCAGGTATTGTGGCAGGGAGGACCGATGTTTCTGCGGGAATTACTGGAAGCATTGCCTCCCCCAAAGCCGCATCAAAACACAGTTGCCACCATTTTAAAGATCCTGGTGGAAAAAGAATTTGTTACCGTAAATGTATTTGGGCGGCAGCACCAGTATGTGGCGGCTGTAAGCAAGGATGTGTATTCGAAAAAAACGATCAAACAGATCGTAAAAGGATATTTCGATGGTTCTTTCAGTAATGTGGTGTCCTTTATGGTAAAGGAGAACAATTTAAGTGTTAGTGAGCTGGAGGCGTTACTGGAGCAAATCAAAAATCAGCAACAATCTAAAAACTAATACTATGCTTGTTTATCTCCTCCAGGTAACCTGCTGTTCCACTCTTTTGTACAGCTATTACCATTTTGTTTTAAGGAATGAGCGGTTTCATCAATACAATCGTTTTTACTTGCTGGCCCTTATGCCATTAAGTTTTTTGCTCCCGCTGTTCCGGTTTACACTGCCATTGCAGAATGAAACGGTGTTGGTTATGGCAAACAAATTGAACCAGCTATCCGTCACCCTCCCGGAAGTGATCGTCACCAGCCACCGGCAGACGCCCACTACCCGGTATGCGATGCCGTTTTTATATGGGTTTATTATGCTTATTTTTTTACTCCGGATAGGGGTAGCCGTAGCGAAAGTAATCCGCTTAAGGCTGCAGCATACGGTAAAAAACGCAGGCGGCTTGCAGCTGATCGAATGCAGGCATTCCGATGTGCCTTTTTCTTTTTTCAATTGGATCTTCTGGAATCCCGGAACCGATCCCAATACCGGATCCGGAAAACAATTATTGGATCATGAAGCCTATCATGTACGGCAGGGCCACAGCTGGGACCTGTTGTTCATTGAAGTTATTATTGCCGCTATGTGGTTCAATCCCATTTTTTATTTTGTCAGAAAAGAATTAAGAACGACCCATGAATTCCTTGCCGACCAATACGCTGCCAACGAAAATAATAAATACCAATATGCTGAATTGCTGGTGCTGCATGCGATGAGGACCGCCCCTGCTCACAAATTAATAACCCCTTTTTTCACCAACCAATTAAAAAGAAGAATTGCCATGCTTACAAAAAACAACAAACCCGCATTTCAATACCTTAGAAAATTAATGGTATTGCCCCTCCTGGCCGTTGCTATGCTGCTATTTTCGTTTACTTACCTCGAGCGTTCCATTGCTGTCATAAAGAAAACCATTGCAGTGAACAGCCGCAATCCAATACTGAACAATGGAACAGAGGATTTATCGGACGCGAAGACCGTTGCATTGGTGGCCCGTGAATTGAACACCGTAAAGACCAAACCAAAAGTAAAACAGCAGCAAGTAATAAACAGTCTGCCTGCCCCAGAAATAAAGATCCAGCTGCCCAGTCTGGAAAATTTAAATCAGATAGTTGTTACGCAACTGGCAGATACTGTTCCGAGATTAAAAAAAGAACCGGAAATATTCACAAAAGTAGAGAAGGAGGCCTCCTACCCGGGAGATTGGAGCAGGTATTTAATGACCAATCTCAATGCAAGTGTGGCAACTGAACACGGAGCGCCGGCCGGCAACTATCAAGCAATTATTCAATTCGTTGTAGCCAGAGACGGTTCAGTAAGTGATATCAGGTGCATTAAAGATCCTGGATTTGGCATTGGCCAGGAAGCTATGCGGGTGATCAAACTTTCCGGCAACTGGAATCCTGCCGAACAAAACCATCGTACAGTAAAAGCCTATAGAAAACAGCCTATCACCTTTTCTATTCAAGACGTTAAATAAATCTTAGCCGCAGGCCGCAGATAAGCAGCACTCAAAGCAGCAAGCCCGGTAACCAACCCGCCTATTACGCCGGTAATAAGCGCCAAGGTTACCGGGCTTTTTCCAATTCCTAATAACAGGCCGATCCTGCCTGCCAGTATGCCACCGTTTGCAGTGTTGATGCGCGCGGCTAAAACAGCCCACAATAAAAACACGGCAATAAACCCGGAAAGAAAGGCTGCCGAAGGCCGTTGCGGCAGCAATAGGATAATGATGAATCCCACCACGGCAATGATCCACCAGGGAAAATATATACCACCGATATAGGACAACAATGCAATGAGCAGAATACTTAAGAAGAATTTCATTTTTAAAACAAAGTTTTTCGGTTAAATAAGTTATCGGATCACGGTTACAAGTTTCAGGTTGCAGGGCAACTTAACTAACCTTTTGAAAAATTCAGGGTCCATTTAACGCGGGCATCTCCCCGCTCCCCGGCGTTCATCAGCCACAAGGGGTAATATTGCCCGGAGGCCCAGGTATCTACCGCATTGTCATAAAACCGGCTTCCGGGGTTGCCGCTTTGCCCACCCGGGTATACGCCGTAGGCCTCGGTTGGCGAGCTCAATTGAACGATCATCCGCCAGCTGGGACCATGACTTTTTTTAACGGCATTAATGATATTGCCCCAGCCGCCCACATTTAACCCGGTACGCGCAAAAGGCAATAATGCATCTTTGAGTAAATGATAGATCGTTACACCTTTGAATTTTGCCCATTGTAACCTGCCCTCTTTTTCGGCCTGCGCCATAACTACCGCGGTTTTGTTTAAGGCATCAGTAACCACATCATGAATCGTTTGCTGCTCCGGCGCATTGATATTATCTACAAAGCCCATAACGGTAGAATCCTTCTTTAATAATTCCATCAGGGTTTCTTCCGCCGGCAACTCGGCCTTGTAACCTGTTTTGTCAATCTCGTCCTGCCAGATTCCGGTAGACAATGAATCCATCCAGCATTGGTAAATCGTTTGCCCTAATGAAGCCGGGCCTGCAAAAAGATCCCAGCCTTTCACTATCTCAAAATATTTCTGTGCTTCGGGCGTTAGCTTTTCAGGATCGGTGTAGCGGATCAGCATGGGCACCATATCCCGCGCCGTAATATTATAATAATTATTCTGCAGGTCCATCATTGTTTGCGTAGTAATATTATTGCTTTGGCTCAGGTACCAGTCGATAGCCCTGGCCCGTGGCGTAATATAGGCGCCGGGAATAAAATACGGATAAGCAGCATCCGCCGGGCGCTGATTGGCACTAAACAAATAACCTCTCTCAGGATTCACGGCATGCGGGTTTTCGGTTTGTGGAATATATCCCTGCCAGTCGTAACTGCTGTCGGTTCCCGGCATTACATATTGGCCCTGGTTCTCCCATCGGGCGGGGAATTTTCCCTGTTGCCAGAGCGCTATGGTGCCCGATTTGGACGCAAATGCAAAATTTTGTCCCGGGCATTCAAATGATTTGATCGCGTTCAAGTAATCGTCATAGTTCTTTGCGCGGTTTAAAAAATAAAAAGCGCTGCCATCGTCTCCGGTATGATGAGCCATCCATTTTACTGCCAATCCGTTATTGTTAGTAAGCGTATCTCTGAAACTGGCATCATACATAACCGGTCCAAAAACCGTATAGGAAACAGTATCATAAACAGTAGACTGTCCCTTGACTTTGATGGCTTCGATCCGCTGCTGCGCCGGCTTCCATCCATTGTTAAACCAATAGGAACTGCGGGTATTGTCCCTGAATCTTATGGAATAATAATCCTTCACATCGCGCTGGGCATTGGTTACGCCCCAGGCGATACTGTCATTAAAACCGATGATCACATACGGACTGCCGGGCAGTGTGGCGCCATATACTTTGCTTTGCGGCGTGCTTAGCTGCATTTCATACCAGATAGAAGGAAGCGATAACTCCAGATGCGGATCATTGCAAAGAATGGGCGCTTTGCTGGCTGTTTTACTGCCGGCTACCACCCAGTTGTTGCTGCCATTGTCCGCGTCGGGCGTATATTCTTCAAAAGCAGTTATTTTATGCGGTTCTTTAAAATAAGCCGTGTCTGCGCCCGCGGGAACTTTTAAATTAAGCGCTGGTTTTTCAAATGCCGTTCCCGGCGGCACAATAGGTTTTAATGAATCAGGAACCTGCGGATACAGCGCATTCAGCTGATCGGTTGTAAAGACAGTATGCAGGCGCGTAAGGGCCAGATCCTTCTCCGTCCCTGAAGCCAGCATTTTTGCCATCATTTTCAACAGTAATGCAGTGCGCAGGTTGGTCCATTCTTCCGGTGCAAAATTCAGTATCTTATATTCGAGCGGAAGGTCTTTTACTTTCAGCGAGTGGATATAGGCATTTACGCCTGCTGTGTAGGCCGTATATATTGCCCGGGCCTTGGAATCTTTTTCCATTACTTCCAGCGAATTTTCCGCCGCATATTTCATTCCCAGGCGGCGTTGTTCCCGGTCGTAGTTAATTGCCTTTGGGCCTGCTATCTCGCTTACTCTTCCTTCTGCAGCTTTGGTTTGCAGATCCATCTGAAACAGCCGGAATTTTGCATGCAGATAGCCCTGCACAAAATAAAGATCTTCATCATTTTCTGCAAACACATGGGGCACCAGGCGCGCATCAAAATATACCTGTACTTTTCCCTTTAGCTCAGGAAAGGAAAGATCCCCGTTAAAGGTTGCTGAAGTATCTTCGGCATTCTGCCAAAAACCAGATTGCGGGCTCAAAAAATTACCGACAGGCATCGGGATCTTATCTCCCAGAGGACGGCTCAACAGCACGGTTAATCCCACAGTAATGGTTGCTGTAATTAAAAAAGGAATTATTCTCATAGATAAACCTTGTACAGGCAATATACTAAAAGTATCACATAAATGAAAAAGTCAATTGCTTCTACAGGACGAACGCATAAATTTAAAAGATTGCCACAAATACACGAATAAAATAGCTGTTGTGCCCTATTCACAGAAAATAAACACGAATTCCATGCGCCGCCGGCGCTATTTGTGTTCATTATTTTACGGATAGATTAATCATTCTATTCGTGCATTCGTGGCTTAACCAATTTATGCGTTCGCCCTGATTGCTTCTACCAGACAGGCCTATCCCTTCTTTAACGCAGCAGATGTGTCTCCAGCGCCTTTTATTTTTTTTCTTCCCGATTCGATCAATGACTGCTGTAACAGGTATTCTATCTGGCCGTTCACGCTCCGGAACTCATCCGAAGCCCATTTTTCCAGCAGGTTAAAGGTTGCCTGATCGATCCGTAATATAAAACTTTTCTTTTCCTTCAAAATTGCCTCCTTTATTGGTAAAGGGTTCCTGCATTTAATACGGGTGTAGCGGCTTTTTCACCACAAAGCACTACCATCAGGTTGCTTACCATTGCGGCTTTGCGCTCATCGTCCAATACAACAATATTTTCTTCAGATAATTTTTTTAACGCCAGGTCCACCATGCCAACGGCACCTTCCACAATCTTGGTACGCGCGGCAACAATAGCAGTTGCCTGCTGGCGCTGCAGCATCGCCCCCGCAATTTCAGGAGCATAAGCCAGGTGACTGATACGCGCCTCCTGGATCAGAATACCCGCAGGTTCCAGGCGATCTGTTAACTCTTGTTCCAGTATCTTATTCACCCGGTCGCCGCCATCTCTTAAGGTCATGTCGGCATTTTCATCTTCAATGCTATCATAGGCAAAGCTAACGGCCAGGTGACGAACGGCTGCTTCGCTCTGGGTGCGTACATAATCGATATAATTTGCTACCTGATAAGCAGCCTTATATGTATCACCTACCTTCCACACGATCACAGCGCCGATCTCAATCGGGTTGCCCATTTTATCATTCACCTTCAACGTTTGCCCCTGGAAGTTCTGATACCGCAGGCTGATATTGTAACTGGAGTACAGTGGATTTACAAAGAACAGCCCATTCTCTTTTACCGATCCAACGTATTTACCAAAAAAGTTCAGCACCCGGGAGTGATTGGGCTGAATGATCATCAATCCTTTTATAAAGAAAAAACTCAGCACAATGGAAAGCACGCCCAGAACAACAAACCCAACACGTTGCTCGGAATTGATGAAAAGGAACACGCCAATTGCAATTAAAGCAATCGCAATTACTAAAGCAAGATAGCCCGATATGGGCCTTAAAATTTTTTCCATAGTTTTAATTTGATATTAAAATGATATCATAAAGATATAAACTGTTTTAATCCGAAAAAAATAAATTTCGGTGCGCGGCGAAAAAGCCACTGAAACACAGAATCACAGAAACTTTTCAGTGTTTCTATAGCGAAAAAACTACTTTTTCAGCAGGCCCGCGATCCGGTTAGCAATGATGGTATTGCCTTTATCAGAAGGATGCAGCCCGTCGTAAGTGAGGCTGACCGCATCTGCAGGATAAGGATATTCGTCCGTTTCCGGATTAAAAGGAATATCATGAAAGTCCGGATAGGGATAGTTCTTATAAACACCCGTTTGAGGATCTTTCAGGCGTTTAAAATGGACCAGGTCTTTTTCGTTCAGCAAGGGGTCGTTATACAGATCAATCACTTCAATATGCTCCCTCCTGCCGATATCCTTTACCGCAGCCGCAACGGCTTTGAGTGATTGTCCGTCCTTTTCTTTATAAGACCCCCAGGCGTTATTTTTTTTGTTGAACAGGTAAACAAAATCGGAACGCTGCAAGGGCGTTATCAGGATAATGCGCGCAGCATTATTTAGCTTTCTTATTTTTTCAATAATGATCCGAAAGGAACCATAGATCGTGTGAGTGCCCGTATTTGTTACATAATCTGTAAAACTGCCGATGGGCTTGCCCTGCCACCAGTCGTTGGTTCCAAGAAAAATGGAATAGACATCCGCTGCCGGTATGTGCAGTGAATCGAATTGCTGGGCAATCTTTACCGAGGTCCAGCCATTGTATCCTTTATTGACGTAATGAACGAAAGGCAGTTGTTCCGATACCCGGGTCATATATCCTTTTGTAACACGGTTACCAGTCTCATTTAAATGATCGTTCAGGTAGGTGATGCTGTCGCCAATGGCCACCCATCTGATCTCTTTTTGTTTAAAGCCAAAAACAGCAATTAACAATACCAATAAAAGCGGCAGGATCCGTTTCATATATTTTTTATACAGCTTGCAAAAACAGGTTTTTAATCGATAAGCAAGACAATTTTTTCTCACAGATTTTTCGAATTCCCGGCCAAATATGATTTCCGCCTTTAGCGGAAGAAAAGTTTTAAAAAATGTTACAAGCCTGTAAGCCGGATTCTGTACCCCCGCCACGGGCGGGGGCGGTTATCATTTATCTGTTCAAAGAGTTACCTCAATGAATCAATCTGCCTACCCTTCCTGCCATCCCGCCGGGGCGAAATAGTGAACGGGCCGCTCACCTTTTACCAGCTGCCTGGTTAAAAGCAGGATTTACATGGCATTTCAGCATACAAGGTTTACCCGCATTCTGTATTACTACAGAACACCGTGAGCTCTTACCTCACATTTTCACCCTCATCCTGCCTTGCGACTGGACAGTTATTTTCTGTGGCACTATCTGTTGCTCTGCCGAAACAGAACACCCGGCTGTTCACCGGTGCATTGCCCTGCGCTGTCCGGACTTTCCTTTCCCGCCGGGGCGGGAACGATAACCCGGCTTGTAACGGTGCAAATTTAGAATGTAAAATGTAAAATGTAGAATTTTAAATGTAATATGTTGTTTTATGAATGATGGTGGCATTCATTATTTTTCATTCTACATTCAATATTCAATATTTAAAATGTATTTCTGTGGCGCCGTACCCATACGACGGATGATACTGGTTTACGAAATAATTCACTTCTTTTTTTAGTCGCAGTGCGTCGTGTATTTCATCGCGCAACTTGCCCGTGCCTACTCCGTGTATGATCGTAAGCATGGGCTGCATATGGGCTACTGCCAGGTTATAAAATTTTTCAAAAGTATCCAGCTGCAGGGTCAGCATTTCAAAATTATTCATCCGGGAAGCGTTATCTGTTAGCTTCTCAATATGCAGGTCCACAACGCTCCGCGCCGGCTCCAGGTGTTTCCTGGCCTCCTTTGCATTGTACACCTTAAATTTCTGGCTGAGCTTGCTCATGGAAATATCCATCGGGCTTTCCTCGGGCTGCCTTTCAGGGTAAACGTCAAACAGCTTTTGCGAAAAACTGGCCTCATTTTTCTTCCGTAATGTTTCAATTTTTTCAAACAGTTGTTTGGGTTTCAGCTTTACTGATGTTTCATAATGGGGCGCCTTTGTTTTGTCTGGCTTTTGCAGGGAAAATTCAAAGTCAAATGAAGGACTGTCGCTCATATCCGCAAAGGGCACATCATGCAGGTAAAAATGCTGAAAAGGAAGGATGTTGTTTTTTAATTCAAATTCCGGCTCACCAAAAAAGCCCAGTGCATATTTAAAATTATAGGCAGTATAGGTATTATTTACGAGGTGTATTTTCAGTAACTCCACTACTTCATCGCCAAACTCGTCGGTGTCAGAAACAGGAAGGAAGTTCAGCCAAATCCCATCTTCTTTACGCGGCTCCGGTGTTTTCTTTTCCTTTTTAATATCATCTATAAAGGACCGCGGCTTTGCCGGCTGCTGTTTTTTCTTTTGGGTAAAATTGCGGAAATAAGGAAAATCGATCTGATCTAAATAAACGGGAAATTTTACACCCCGCACGTCTACCATTACCATTTTATCATTTATAAAATCAATAATGGTTCCTTCTTCTTCTGAATGCAGTATTAATACTTTATCGCCTATCTGGTATTTCATTTTCTACAAGGGCCAGTTTACTGTTAAAGCGGCTGTAACTGAAATATACTACCAGTCCTACCGCCAGCCATATTAAGAACCGGAGCCAGTTGGTATGACTTTCCTGGGCCATCAGGTAAAAACAGCTCACCATCCCCAGCACCGGTATTAAAGAGAATTTTTTCAGGTAAGACAATACAACTATAACAACCAGCACCAGCCAAAACAGTACCATCGGGAAGGTTTCTATTGTTGCAATGTCCTTAAAATAGGTGGGCAGCTTCACAATGATTACAGAAATAACCACTACAAACAAAGCCGGAATAATATAACGCCCGTTTATATACGGCACTTTAAACCGCGAAGCCGCTTTTTCCGGTTGTTTATCCAGCACCAGTATCCCACCGCAAACCAGTACAAATGCAAACAATGTACCGATACTCGTAAGGGCCAGCACCGTATCCAGGTTTAAAAACAAAGCAGGAACGGCAACAACCAACCCCGTAATAATAGTAGCAAAGGAAGGCGTTTTGTATTTAGGATGGATCCTCGAAAAGGCTTTAGGCAGCAATCCGTCACGGCTCATGCTCATCCATATCCGGGGCTGTCCCATCTGGAACACCAGCAATACGCTTGCGGTTGCAAAGATGGCGCTCACGGCCACTACCGCAGAAATGAATTTTAGCCCACGCATATCGAACACCATTGCCAGAGGGTCGCCCACATTCAAACGAGTATAAGGAACCATTCCTGTAAGCACCAATGCCAGCAATACATATAAAATGGTGCAAATGATCAGCGAGTAGATCATACCTTTAGGCAGATCCGTTTGGGGATCTCTGCATTCCTCCGCCGTGGTGGAAATAGCATCAAACCCAATATAGGCAAAGAACACAGCCGACACCCCTTTTAAAATACCACCGATGCCGGTAGGTGTAAAAGGCGACCAGTTATCGGGGTTTACATAAAAGGCTCCCAGCACAATCACAACAAATATAACGGCGAGCTTCAGCCCCACCATAAAGTTGCTGGCGTTCCGGGACTCTTTCACTCCAACAAAAACAATGTAGGTGATCACTACCACAATAAACAATGCTGGCAGATCCATAATAATACGTAACCCGGCGATCTGCGGCGCATTCGTCCAGGCGGCTACTTTTTCAGCCAGGGCCGCATCCATCCCTGGCACCACCTGGTGCAGGCCAGTAGCGGCCGCTTCGGCGAAGCCCCGTTTGGCCGTGATATAATCCATCGTAAGCCAGTCGGGGATATGAATACCTATTTTGTCAGTAAGGTGAGTAAAATAATCGCTCCAGGAAATAGCCACCGCAATATTGCCGATAGCATATTCCATCAAAAGATCCCAGCCGATGATCCAGGCAAAGATCTCCCCGAATGCAACATAAGAATAGGTATACGCGCTGCCCGAAACCGGCACTGTTGAAGCAAACTGCGCATAGCACAACGCTGCAAACCCACAGGCTATCGCCGTAAAAATATACAGGAACACCACACCCGGGCCCCCTTCTGCAGAAGCCTTGCCGATACTGCTGAACACACCGGCTCCAATTACAGCTGCCACACCCAGCGCAGTAAGGTCCCTTACACCCAGTACTTTCTTCAGCCCCGAGCTATGTGCGTCTGTGAGACCGCTCTCTGCTTCCTTTAATATGAGTTGCACCGATTTTTTTCGCAGTAGTGGATTGGGCATACGATAATTGATTAATGCTCTCTTTTTACTAGTTGCTGCGCAAGCTCTTTTAATGGGGCTTTTCTTTTTGACACCACTGCCATATCGTCAAAATGCTGTAACGCCTCGTTCAGGAACCGGCTTTTTAACTCCAGCGCCCATTCATCCACTTTGCAATCGCGGTAGATCTTTAAAACCTTCTCCACTTTTTCGGGTTCATTTCCTGCCAGCAATTGATCCAGTTCCCGTTTTTGAGCGCCGGTTGCCGTTTGTAATGCCCGTATCAGTAAAAACGTCTTTTTGTTAGCCAAAATATCGCCGCCGGCCTGTTTCCCGAATTTCTCCGGGTCACCAAAGGCATCCAGGTAATCATCCTGCATCTGGAACGCCAGTCCGATCTTTTTCCCGGCCTGATACAGCAGGTCCAGGTTCCCCAGGCTGCTACCGCCCAAAATGCCGCCCAGTTGAAGGCTTGCCGCCAGCAGCACCGAAGTTTTTTGAGTGATCATTTTCAGATATTCGTCAAAGGTGACATCCGTTCGCTGTTCAAAATCCATATCCAGCTGCTGCCCTTCGCAAACTTCAGCCGCGGTCTGACTAAAAAGATGCAGGACACGCTGAATCAATGATACATCAATAGCACCGATATATTGGTAAGCCTTTATCAGCATCACATCTCCCGCCAGGAGCGCCGTGCTTTCATTGTATTTGGTATGTACTGTTGGTTTACCTCTTCTCAACGGGGCCTTGTCCATAATATCATCATGGATCAGCGTAAAATTATGAAACAGCTCAATGGCCGCAGCAACCTGCCAGGCATCCCGGCTGATCGCTCCAAATAGTTCATTGGCCATTAAGCATAAAATGGGACGTAATCTTTTTCCGCCCAGCGACAAAAAATAATCATTGGGTTCATATAAGGTCCGGGGGGCGTTTGGAAAATGCGATTTGTCAAACTTCTCTGAGAACAATGCCGATAATTCTTCAAATGTATGCATGCCTCAAAAATAGTGGTTCTTCCTCAATTATCGCTTTTTTGGGGCTTTGGGCGGCAGGATTCTTCTCCAACTACAGTCCGCCGCCCGCCTCCTATCCCCCGCTTTCGGCGGGGGTATATCCGGCTAAGCGGCGCAGCCCGTCAGCGATGGAATTGCTATCGGCAACATGTTAAAGCTTGGCAATGCCACGAATGCACGAATAGGGCAAAGATGCGCATATCTCAGATTTGCCAAGTGCCAGCATACGCATCAAATATATATTCGTGAATTCGTGGCCAAGTTCATTTGCTCATTTTTTCTTGCTACCGCGCGTCTTCTTTGGTGCAGCGGGCGCTTCGGGTTTCACCCAATGGTAATCCAAAACTCTTTTTTCAATATTTGCCGCTACAACCTGTATCCGCACCTTATCGCCCATCGTAAATTTGGTGCCGGTGCGCATACCGACCAGCGCATAGTCAGCTTCCGAATGTTTAAAGGAATCATATTCTGCCAGGCTGGTCATGCTTACCATACCCTCACATAGATGATCCACTGTTTCTGCCCAGAAACCAAACTTGGACACGCCGCTCACAATCGCATCAAAAGTTTCGCCCACAAACTGCTGCATGTATTCTACTTGTTTATATTTATTAGCACTGCGCTCGGCTTCCATAGCAGCGCGTTCTCTTTCACTGCAATGCTTGCATTTTTCTTCCAGCTTTTTATCAGCACGGGCGCGGTCTTCCAGGATCTCTTCCAGGATGCGGTGCACCATGATGTCCGGGTAGCGGCGTATCGGCGAAGTGAAATGGCAGTAATTCTCGAACCCCAGCCCATAGTGCCCGATGTTGGAGGACGTGTATTTGGCTTTTGCCATGGTACGGATGCCCAGCTGCTGCAGCACCGCTTCTTCGGGCCGGCCTTTTATGTCTTTGAGCAGTTTATCAAAAGAAGCGGCGATTGATTCGGCGCTGGAAATATCAAATTTATAGCCGAATTTATTGGCAAATGCCACAAAAGGCAACAGCTTTTCTTCGTCCGGCGTATCATGTATGCGGTACGGGAAGGGCAGCGTTTTATTATTGATCTTTACTTTGGATGCTGATTCTGCCACGTATTTATTCGCCAACAGCATCAGCTCCTCTATCAGCTGGTTGGCTTCTTTGCTTACTTTGAGCATAATACCTACCGGTACGCCATTTTCGTCCAGCTTAAACCGTACTTCGGTCGAGTTAAAATTGATCGCCCCTTCGTCAAAACGGTTCTGGCGCAGCCGCTGCGATAATTTATGCACCGTAAGCAGCTCCGCTGCGTTATCCCCTTCTCCTGTTTCTATGATCTGCTGTGCGTCTTCATAGGTGTACCTCCGGTTGGAGTGAATAACCGTTTTCCCCAACCAGTATTGCTTCACTTCGGCCTTGTCATTCAATTGAAATATCGCCGAGAAGGTCAATTTATCTTCATTGGGTCGTAAGGAGCACAACACATTAGAAATATGTTCCGGCAGCATCGGGTTTACTCGATCTGGCAGGTAAACGGACGTAGCGCGCTGGTACGCTTCATCATCCAATGCGGTACCGGGGGTCACATAATGACTTACATCGGCTATATGCACGCCTACTTCGTAATTTCCATTTTTTAAAACGCGGAAGGAAATGGCATCATCAAAATCCTTGGCGTCTTCGGGATCAATGGTAAAGGTCAGGATCCCCCGCACATCCTTGCGCTTGGCAAGGTCCTCCTTCGTGATCACATCCGGAATGCGATTGGCAACTTCCATGGTTTCATCAGAAAAAGATAAAGGAAATCCTTTTTCCAGCAAGGTTTCCTTCATCGCTATATCGCTGGCCCGGGCCTCATCCAATATAGAAAGGATTGTTCCTACCGGTCGTTTATCTTCTTTTTCCCAGCGCAGCATTTTGGCAACCACTTTTTGACCATTCAGCGCCCCGTTCAGGTTTTCCTCTGGTATATAAATATCAGGCAGCCCTTTTTCTCTGTCGCCCACAACAAAACCAAAACCCCGGTTCATTTGCAGGGAGCCGATAAATTCGGTTCTGCCCCGCTGCACCACTTCCGTGATCTTGCCTTTCAGTTTTGCGTCAAAACCAGAGGTCAGCTTTACCCGAACCGTATCGCCATCCATCGCATTGCGCAGGTCTTCCGGGCGGATCATTATATCTTCTTCCAGATTCGGTACAATCACAAACCCGCGCCCCGACTTTGTAACTTCCAGTACACCTTTCAACAATTGTTCACTACCGGAGCTTGCTTTGGGTTTTCTTTTTTTTGTTTTTTTTGCCATACCGTCTTCTAAGGTTTTTCAAATTTTTTGATAAAATCAGCAATCAAGATATTAAATTTTTCCATGCCGCCAAACAAAAAGCGGTGCCTTACCGGTAGCGCATAAACCGGAAAATGCTGTAATTGTTCTTTAAATTGCTGCAGGCGTGTACTGTCTTTCTCTGTTGTGATCATCGCCGCCGTACCGGCAGGCAGCCCTTTAAAAGCCTGCAGAATGCGATCAATATCGGGTTCCTGAAAATCATAATGATCATCAAAATAAAAGGGCACAATGGCTTTACCATGCTTCTCCAATTCTGTTTGGAGGGGAAGTGGATTGGCTATGCCCGTAACCAGCAACAGGGTTTTAACAGAATCGAAATGCAGCTCCGTTCCGCCGAAAACCGGCACCGGTGGATCGTACGCGAGGGTTGCATAAAACAATGCCTGCTGTTCCTTAAGTTGGATGGACCGGGTTGCCAGATGCGCCGCGTCCTGTGTTAAACGTTCCGGGCATTTGGTTACCACGATGCACTGGGCACGGGTGTAGTTGGAGCGCAGGTCACGCAGTTGCCCGGCGGGCAAATAATAGTCTCCTGTAAATATATTAGTAAATTCCGTAAGCAGAATGTTGAACCCGGCTTTAACCGCCCGATGCTGAAAGGCGTCGTCCAGGATGATCACTTCAGGTTTTTGATCGGGTAAAATAGTTTGCATTGCCTCCGCGCGGCGCTCTCCGACGGCAACGGTAACGGCAGGAAATTTTTGGTGAAACTGCATTGGTTCGTCGCCAAGGTGGGCAGCGGTGCTGTTACGATCAGCAACAAGCACTCCTTTGGTTTTTCTGCCATAACCGCGACTAACCACTGCAATTTTATATTGGTCTTTTAACAGCCGTACCAGGTATTCAACCATAGGTGATTTGCCGGTACCTCCTACGGAAAGGTTCCCGATGCAGATAACCGGAAGTGAAAAAGAGGTCGATTGCTTTAATCCCGAATCATATAAAAAATTAAAAAACCGGACACCGGTAAGATAAAGCCAGGAAACGGGTAGTAACAGTTTATTCTTTTTTTTGATAAGGTTTTTAAAACTCATAAATCTCCTGCGGAGTGATACAATAGTTTAAAGGTATGTCAAATTCATCAGTGTCCTCAATTTTGGGGATCGGCTCAAAATAACTTAACCCTATTTTAATAGCATCCGGCCGTGCCAGTTTCAGGTATCGGTCATATACGCCTCTGCCGTAGCCCACACGGAACCCCGCTTCATCAAAGCCCAGCAGGGGAACCAGGATCAGGTCAAAGCTTTCCGGGGCGGCCGCCTGCCCATTTTCCGGTTCGCTGATGCCCAAATTATTTACTTCGAAAAAAGTAGTTTCTGTAATCCGGATGGCATTCATGATCCCTTTTTGCTGATCAAAAACAGGGTAAGCGATCTGCATTCCTGGGTTGCGGAATTCCAGGTAACCCAACAGCGCATCGGTGCTGACCTCCTTTTTACCCTCCATTGCAGCATAAGTAAGCACAGCGTGAACCGGTGGTAATGCCAGCTGCTGAAATTGAATCAATAACAGGTCGTCCCAGACCCGTTGCTCCCTGGCGCTGATCGCCCTGCGCTTTTGCAGGTATATTTTCCTGACCTCAGTTTTTAGCATTAGTAAAAATAACAAAAACCGGCCATGCGAGGTTTATCGCCTCCGGCGATGTTTTAAAACATTAAGAATTAAGGTTCATTAAGGGAAAACGGGTAGGTCATTTCGGCGGAGTAAATTTTGGCAGAATATAGCTGTATACGGCATACCGCAATTCACTCCAGGCACTGGGCTTTGGAAAAGGAAAATCGGGGAACAACTGTTGGGTATCGGGTACAAATGCGATTTTCACTTTTATGGCACTCCTGTTTTTTGTGAGCTTTGCGGGGATCAAAAACTCATCATCCCGGAACCGGCGGTTAGAAGTTTGGGTGCGGCTCCATCGCGGATCCAGCTCGCCCGGCGGGTCTGAATACAGTGCCGTATTGGCACCGGCCAGATACCATACCCCGGCCTCTACCCAATGTTCCTGCCCCTCGGGCCCGGATACATCTGCAACAGACACAAGCGCGGTTTGATTGGGGAAACTGTAATCCAGTGTCCGCCGCAGCAATACGCCCTGGTTATCAGCAGCCAGGTGCACTACAAAGTTCGAAGCGCCCCGTGTATATCTTCCATCTTCCGTATGCGCGGGATAAACTTCCCGGCCTTTTTCTTTGTAGCCCGGGATCTGATTCGTATCAAACGATGCCGGAAACTGATCGATACCCAACTCATAACGGGACGTAACGGATACAACGGGTGAAGCCTCGGGTGAAGTATACGCGTGTTGCTTTTCGCTTTGGATATTGCCAATGTCTATGGAATCAGTTTTAATCAATGACGGCGCGGGAAGGCCATACCAGTAGGAAACGGCCTCGTAATGCTCGGTTGACAGGTTTTCTCCGCCGTGTTCAAAACCGATAACTGCCCGTCTCCCAAAAGGCATCATGTCGGCCAGCAAAAACCGGTAGGCCGACTCAATCCTGTCCTTTGCATTCTGCGCTTTATCCTTAGTGACAGCCCCACAAGGATGGCCGGCAAAAGGCAGGGTCATATTCTCTCCGCCCCAGTAGTCGCCGCCGCCGCCCCACTCTTCCGTTCCCGTACCGTACGCTTGCGGGCTTTGGCTGTCGTCGAAAAAGAATCTCGGATCCCCCTCCAATGTTCCCAAAAATGCGTTGTGCGAAAAAATAAACGAATTGCCCACAAAACTACCCGACCACTCCTGATGCCCTTCAGCCCCTTTGGTGTCCAGGAATATCATGTCCTTGCCCGCCTCAGGCTGCGGAATATCCGTATAAGTGGCATGAAAATAACTGCTTGTAACAGGAGCGGTTTTCGAAGGCTCATATCTTATTTCATAACCAATGCTTGCAGTACCGGGTGCGATCCCGGCAAGCTCAAACCGTGCTGATTTAAAAAAGGGCATCGGGTAATAACAGGCTAATTCCACTTTCTTATTGGCGTAGTCAAAACGGATATTGACGGGAAAGCCTTTTACCAAATACTCCCGGTTTTCCCGGTTGTACAGTGTGCCGGCGCCAAAGAACAAACACAGCGGAGCGTCGATGGACGGATGTGTTGCTCCATCCCAGGTTACCTGTAATCTTATGCGTTCAAGATCCATAGCCTGTTCCAGCGGCAGTATCAGTTTTACAGCCCTGATGCTGGATGCTGGAGTTTTAATGGATGCTAACAATACTTTTTCTCTATCGAGTTTTATAGTTCCGGTTTGTTTTTTTATCATTTTTGGGGCAATATCTGTTCCGGAGCGGTTGATCAGTTCCAGCACGTCCGCGTCCGGACGCTCGCTGATATTCCAGGAACGAATGGGGCGCGACACATTTTTTTCATTAGCCAGTAAGTGATAAATGTAATAACCGGTTCCGTAGCGGGTACGCGCATACGCGATCCGCAGTGAGGTTTTAAAGGGCATTGGTGTCCAGATCAGGTCGGCACCCTTAGTGGCAGACCAGGTCCAGTTCAGCGGCTCAGGAAAGGCAGCTTCGGGAATGAACGTGGTGTTTTTAGAGTTTCTTTTTGCACGAAGCGGATCGGATGTTCCCGTTTCTTTAATAATATTATCTTTTCCATCAATTATAAAATGCCAGGGGCTTCCGTGCCAGTGGTTTGCTCTGAAAAAGTACAATATCCCCTTTCCTTTTACGTCCAGCGAAACATTTTGATCTTCTTCATTGGCAAAAAGATAATGACCGGCATCTGCCGATTGGTTGGCGCCGTCACGGTCGTAAGTACTGCGCATATACGCCCGAACACCAATCCGCTGCTGCGGCCACAGATCCCACATACGGTAGGCATCCATTCCAACAGGTGTAACCGGAAGGTCCAGCTTAAACGTTTGTGCATTTAGATACGGACAAAAAATAAGAATACTATACAATAGTAAAATTCGGGAGCTCATGTGCAGGTATCGTTATTTAAAATCGGGCAAGATTCCCGAAGATAAGATAATTCAACCAATGTTAAGCAGCACCCGAGAAACTCACATTTGCCGTTTCACTCCTCACGATACTATACACCATTGCACGATTTGCCTAGCACTAGTTATTAATAAAAACCGAAAAGATGGTGGTACCGTAATTTTTTTCGAAACTGTATTTTTCAAACTGCTTGTAATTATTACGGGGCGTATGTTCCAATACAAACCAGCCCTCGTCATTCAGCAATTGTTTTTCAACAATGATCTTTGGCAGCTCATCAATTGCAGTTAATGCATAAGGCGGTCCCGCAAAAATAAAATCATAGGTGGTGGTACAGGATTCCAGGTATTTGAAAACATCCATTTTTACAAATTTCATGTTTTCAATTTTAAGCGCCGTAGCCGTCTTTTTTATGAAATCGAACATGGTATTATCCTTCTCAACAATAGTCAGATCGCCGGCGCCCCTGCTGGCCAGTTCGTAACTGATACTGCCGGTCCCCCCGAAAATATCGAGCGTTTTCATCCCCTCAAAATCTATCCGATGCTGCAATACATTAAATAGTCCTTCTTTGGCTACGTCCGTTGTGGGACGCGTGTAGGGCATTTTTGAAGGCGGATTAATTTTTCGTCCCCCGAGGGATCCTGCTATAATGCGCATATAGCAGCCTGTTTTAAGGTGGTAAAATAATGTGCAGGAAACGGCAGCGACTGTTCGTCCATCCAGCCGGCGTTCAGTAAATGAATATTCAAAAAATAGTCGTACAATAACCGGTACAATTTCGAATCGGCTTCCACAAGTCCGGATATATACAACTGTACTTCCTGTTGTGACAGATCATACACTTCGGCGATCTTTAATAAATAAAATAAGAGGTCATCCGGCGCCCGGAAACTATAATATTGTGCCAGCAATAATTGCTCATCCCGTGTTACTACAACAGAACAGTTATTGTCGATAATATTTATATAGATCGCTGCGCCGTTCCGGAGCTGCAGGGCTTCTGTGATCCGCACACTTTGTAAATGCCAGTAGGACGCTCCCGGCAGATCA
Organism: Niabella sp.; assembly: GCA_017744795.1. Classification (GTDB taxonomy): domain Bacteria; phylum Bacteroidota; class Bacteroidia; order Chitinophagales; family Chitinophagaceae; genus Niabella. Next base: position 56,083 of record JAGIAQ010000009.1, read on the forward strand.
GCGATGCATTGATTCAGCAAAGTGAACGGCACGGAATAATTAACCGCTATTTGTTTATCAACAATCTCCGTAAGAATGTGATCCTGGATATTGCCACCCGCCAGGTGCAACAAGGCGCTGTTATCGCCATCATTTAATTCTACGGGAAGCAGTGAATAAACCGGGTAATCAAAAAGGATCAGTTTCTTCTGACAGGAATCTTTTAGCGCAGGCAACGCTGCGGTTATCCCGGAAAGTGAAGTATGAGAGGTGTCAAACCACTTCAGTTCTCCAAGTCTGGAACCCAATGTATCACAAAAGGCGTACGCAAAATACCCCGGGCCGGCTTGCGCCACCAGTACACCATTTTCAGGGTCAATAAATTGACCGCCATCTATTTCGAATCGTGCCTGCATTGCTGAATTATAGTGGGCAAACGTACAGAAATAAAATGAAAGGAGAATGTTAATTGAAAAGCTTTCTCCGTGTTTTTCTGTTTATCAGTGGCAAAAAAATCAGCCGCAAAAGCGCTGAAACGTGGAAAAATATAGTGCTTCTAATTCTTTACGGATACAGCAAATATTTTTTCCGCATTTTTTTATAATCGGAAAGGCCAGGCTCCCAGGAGGCGCGAATGGCCGCTTCCGATTTACCATCGATAATCTGCTGACGGAATAAACCATTGCCGATCAGGTTTTCGATCTTGCCCATCTCCCTGCTCAGCTTCGAATCAAAGAATTTTTCTTTATGAGGTGACGCATTGTATAATTCAATGATCCATTGGAGATTGATCTTTCCGCTTTTGCGCAATTTTGTTACATCATAATTACGAAGATCCAGCCCATAGCAAACCTGATCCATAAACAAAGGCGTTTCCGCCATTCCTTTTATGGAGACCGGGGTAAAATTAAAGGTGTATTTTCCTTTTAACTCCGGGCTGCCCAATACGGTGAACGGGAACTGTGTTCCCCTGCCCAGATTAATATATGTGCCTTCAAACATACAAGTGGAAGGGTATAACAAAATCGATTGTTGTGTATTTAAATTAGGTGAAGGTTTTACTGGCAAGACATAAGGCATGTCATGATTATAATTGGCAACCTTTATAATCTTCAGTTTGCATTTTTCTTTATTCGCCAGCCATCCTTCACCGTTCGCCATCTGCGCAAATTCAGCAACGGTTAATCCGTGCGACATGGGGATGGGAAACATTCCGATACCGGATTTGTATTTCATATCCAGCACGGGTCCATCAATAAGGTAGCCATTCGGGTTGGGCCGGTCCAGGATCAGCATTTCTTTACCATTTTCCGCACAGGCTTCCATCAATCGCGCCAGCGCATTAATATTGGTATAAAAGCGTACGCCTACGTCCTGCAGATCATAAACCAGGATGTCCACATCGGCCATATCCTCTTTACTGGGTTTGTTTTTAGGGCCGTATAAAGAAATGATGGAAATACCTGTAGCAGGGTCGACCTCATCTTTAACTTTAGCGCCGGCACTGGCATTACCTCTGAAACCATGTTCGGGGCCAAACACTTTTACAATATTTATGCCCAGGCTTTTAAGACTGTCTACCAGGTGCCGCTTTCCGATCACCGAGGTAGGGTTCCCCATCACTGCCACGCGCTTTCCCTTCAAATAGGGCACATATTTTTCTGTTTGATCGGCTCCGGTTTTAATTGAATGCTCCCTGGGCGGATGCTGTCGATCCTCTTTTTTATTTGCAGGTGCCTTGATAAAAGAACAGGATAATATTCCTGCTACAAGCAATCCTTTTATAGTGTTTCGTTTCATTGGACTAAAATACAAAGGGATTGGATAAATGTGAAGAATTTATTTGGCTCCTTGTTTTCCACAATTGAGGTTTATGCAAAAAACGGGGGTATTTTTGTGAAAGCCTCCGTTTGACAACACCTATGCGGGATGGTTTTATTCTGCTAACGCTAATATGGAAACGCTATGGATATTATTAACCTTAACGGAACAATTAATTATGAAGAACTTAAAAGACAAGCAGCTTCCGTTCTTAACGGACGACGATACATTAACACCCTATCACTGGCAGAGGAGCATGGCCGCCTTGCGGGAGGCAGAAGAAATGTCGAACCATCCTTACTCCTACGAGCAGGCACTGGAGCAGGTAAAAAGGGACGAAGCAATGCGCCGGAGAGAGCAGGAAATACTTAGTTCTTTTTATTGAATAAACTCAAATAGCTGTTTTTTCATATCTAACAGCAAAGTTCCTTTGATAAATAACCGATTTCCAATCAATCCGATTATGCCCAGGTTTTTCATCATTTGAACCTGCTCAAAAGACGGGTTCTCGACGTACGATACTGTTTTCAATGGAAGGTTCACTGTACCTATGCGTATAGTCGATTGCGATGCTGTTGTATTTACTTTCAAAGACCGGCCCCAGGAATTTACAAACCCGGTTTTAAACGTAGCACTGTCAAGAGCCAATGCTTCAAACGTATTTTTATCAGTGATCAACTCAAAGCTACTTGTACCGCTATCGTAAAAAAAGAAGCCGTCTTTGGATAAAAGATTGCCCGTGAGTAGAATACGACCGTGCAAAAAAGAAAACTTATTCATAGCTGTTCCCTTCTCCCCCTTCAAACAATTTATATTATTTATAAGGTGAATAACTTGTCGGACAAAATCGATTGACACCACCTTATCTTTTATAAAATCGGTGCCGATCGTTCCAATAATTTCAATACGATTATTCTTTCTCGGATCTTTATAAGTAGAATCCAACGTTAAGACCAGCGGTTCATTTATACGGATTCTTTGCTTTCCTATATGTAACACTATTCTTTTAGCATAATTATCGCGGACGTCCTTATAAAAAAAAGTTTTACTTGCCCCCAAATCAAATTGCATATAATAAACTTTGGAGCCTTCATTAATGCTTACGGGAATCAATTGCGCCGCATAAGGCTCCCATCTGTTGAATAAAGAATCTCCCTGCCAAATGAACGGCATCTTTAATCCGGATGGTGGAAACCGGACATAAGCAACCTTCTGCGCTTGAGTAATTAAAAAAGATAACAACAGGAAAAAAGATAAAATAACTCTTATTAGCATATTAAATTTATTTGCTGTCAAATCTAATACACCAAAGAGTCTCCTGTTACGTCATATTGCCGACATTATCGCGACAAATAACTGTATTTCAGTGATATATAATTATTTAGTCGTAGTCTTATTAAAGCCATAGTTATTATGATGCTATTTATGCCAATCATTAAAAAGAAAACTGTTAGATAATCTATTATAAGAGGTTTAAAGAAATATCGCCGTAAGAATACATTATAAAATAGTATAGAAAGCATTAATCCATGCAGCGCAATTTGCCATATTAGTTGCCGCCAAACAATTTTATCCACTTGTTCTTTAGCATTAGCTGAAACGTTCTTTGTTTTTTTTGAAATGTAATGAGGTATCAGGTAATGAACGTACGGCAAAACTAAAAAGCTGTAACAGGATAAAAGAATAGTGACCAGAAATTTATAATCGTTATGGGCATCGCAAACATTGATTTCTTTTTCAGTATTTTCTTCCGCTGAGTCTGGATAAGCTGATAACTCCTCAAATCCAAGGTTCAAAGCTGCGCTGATTGCTTTTAGCGTGTAGGCCCTTGGTGTGCAAATTCCATTTTCTAATCTTTGAATGGTACGAATTGTCACGTTGCTTCTTTCAGCCAGTTCATCCTGCGTTAACCCAAGCTTTTGCCGTTGAGATTTTATTTTTTCAGATAATTGCATAGCACCTGCTTTTTGAATAAAGGTATTTATTTGAACTCAAACTTATAATAACAAAACCGCTTCTGAATGTAGGCCGGGTGCATAAATTTTTCGGTTGATAAACAGGTCGCCACTCCATGGCTTATATGCATTTCGGATTACTGAAGCTACCCACAGCTGGCCCCATTGGGGCCATATACAGGTAGCATTTGTGAGAAACCGAACGATGAAGCCCGCTTGCCGGGCGATCTGTTTTATGTATACATCGGCCAATTCAAACACTAACAACTGTTAATGTAACAGTTTTATTAGCTACCTTTGCAAAAATTCAGATTAATATGTTGCCAAAAGAAGTATATATAATTGCAGCAGTTCGTACGCCCCTGGGAAGTTTTGGCGGAGTGCTGAAAGACCTTAGCGCTACTCAGTTAGGCGCTATCGCAATCAGGGGCGCATTGGAAAAAGCAGGTGTGGCGGCCGATAAGGTGGATGATGTGCTTATGGGTTGCGTGCTGCAGGCTAACCTGGGACAGGCGCCGGCCCGGCAGGCGGCAAAGTTTGCAGGGCTGCCAGATAAAGTGAACTGCACGACCATCAACAAAGTATGCGCCAGTGGGATGAAGGCGATTGCCAACGCCGCACAAAGCATTGCTTTGGGAGATGCGGATATTGTTGTTGCCGGCGGAATGGAAAGCATGAGCAATGTGCCCTTTTATCTGGACAAAATGCGCTGGGGCAATAAATACGGCAATGCGACTACCGTTGACGGACTAGCGAAAGACGGACTTACAGATGTATATGACGGCCAGGCAATGGGTATGGCCGCAGAATTATGTGCTTCAGCGTGTGGCATTTCCCGTGAAGCGCAGGACGCTTTTGCGGTGGAGAGCTACCAACGCAGCCAGGCTGCATGGGAAGCCGGAAAATTTACTGAAGAAGTAGTGCCGGTAGAGCTGCCGACCCGCAAAGGTGATGCGGTTATTGTTTCCAGGGATGAAGAACCTTTCAATGTAAAATTTGATAAGATTGCTGCACTGAAACCCGCCTTTAAAAAGGACGGCACAGTAACGGCCGCCAATGCCAGCACTATGAATGATGGCGCGGCGGCATTGGTGCTGATGAGTAAAGAAAAGGCAACCGAACTGGGCCTGAAGCCCATCGCAAAAATATTGTCCTGTGCTGATGCAGAACAGGCGCCTGAGTGGTTTACCACTACCCCGTCGCTTGCTGTTCCAAAAGCCGTGAAAAAAGCCGGTTTAAAAATGGAAGATATTAATTACTGGGAGCTGAACGAAGCCTTCAGTGTTGTAGGCATAGAAAATACCCGCCGTATGCAACTGGACCCCGATCGGGTAAACGTCAATGGCGGTGCGGTTTCCATCGGTCACCCCTTGGGCGCCAGCGGTGCACGTGTTATTGTTACGCTGATCAATGTATTAAAACAAAACAACGCAAAATATGGTGCTGCCGGCATCTGCAACGGCGGCGGCGGTGCCAGCGCGATGGTTGTGGAAAGATTGTAGTTAGTAGTAATCAGTTTTAAGCTTTTAGTCTTTAGCTGACGCTCTCAGCTCCCAATACTGATAACCGATAGCTGATTACTAATAACTTTATACTGACTACTGCTTCCGTATTGCATCAATGATCAACACCGCATGTTCCCTTGAATTTTCAATAAACAAACGATGGGTGTTCATGCCGCCGCAGATAACACCGGCGAGGTAAATTCCTTTTACATTGGTTTCATGCGTATCAGGGTCCAGAAACGGCGCCAGAACAGGATCATCGCTGAGCTGGATGCCCATTTGTTTCAAGAACTGCAGGTTGGGCTGATAACCGGTAGCCGCAATAACAAAATCATTTTTTATGGTAATGAGCCCTTCGGGAGTATGAATATCCACTTCGTTCTCCCGGATCTGTTGAAGGGTTGAATTAAAATAAGCCTGTATCGATCCTTCTTTGATCCGGTTTTCAATATCGGGCCGTACCCAGTATTTTACCCGGGTACCAATCTCTGCCCCACGGATCACCATTGTAACCCGGGCGCCCTTTCGCCAGGTTTCTAAAGCAGCATCCACTCCGGAGTTCATGGCGCCTACCACGAGCACATCCCGGAAGGCATAATAGTGCGGATCGTTATAATAATGCGTCACCTTGGGCAGGTCTTCACCCGGAACATTTAATAAATAAGGGATATCATAGAACCCGGTCGCAATGATTATATTATCTGCCGTATAGGTATTTTTTGAAGTGATCACTTCAAAAAGATCCACGACTTTGGTTACCTGCAGCACTTCTTCAAATAGTTTTATATGCAGTTCAAACGAAGCAACCACGCGCCGGTAGTATTCCAAAGCCTCATCCCGCTTAGGTTTTGGGCTATTGGAAACGAAGGGCACCCCGCCAATCTCCAGCCTTTCCGATGTTGAAAAAAAAGTCATGTTTACCGGGTAATGATAGAGTGAATTCACTAACGCCGCTTTTTCGATGATCACATAATCGATCCCTGCTTTTTTGGCTTCTATGGCGCAGGCAAGGCCAATAGGCCCGCCGCCGATAATGATAAGTGGAATATGTTGCATGGCGCAAATGTAAAATAAGAAATACCCAATAAGAAATAAGAAATGAGAAAGGGATACGCGTTAGATCAAATTTTCATTCCTGAAACTCAATCTGCTTTTACATGCTGCATTTAATATTTAATGAGCAATGACCTCTTGTAGCGTTGTCTGCAGGAGCTTTTTCCCGCGAATCAGCGCTGATCTTATTCGCTGATGATCGCGGATTGGTTTTGTTCTGCTAAAATCTGCGGGAATCTATCGGAGTTCTTTCCCCGCTATTCGTGTACAGAAATTTCGTTCAGTTCCACCCCTTCTATCTCCATTTGAATCGTTGTATGGCTGATCTCATATTCATGAGTCAGCAGTTCCTGCGCCATTTTCAGTAATTCCATCGGGTCTGCCTGCGGCAGGTGCACTAAGTGAGCACTCATTAAATTCACGCCGGAGGTTAATGTCCAGATGTGAAGATCGTGCAAACCGGTAACGCCTTTTATTTGCAGCAGATCCTTACGCAATTGCTGCAGATCCACCTCCGCCGGAACGCCTTCCAGCAATACATTTACGGATGCCTTCAGCAGGCCCCAGGTCCGGGGAAGGATAAATAAACCGATACCAGCCGATAAGATCGGATCAATAAAATACCAGTTAGTATAACGCATGATCAATGCAGCAGCGATCACCGCAATGGAAGTTAATGCATCCGACAGTACTTCAAAATAGGCGCCTTTCATGTTCAGGCTGGCCCCGGAATCTTTTCGCAATATCAGGATCCCCGCTGCGTTGACCACTAAGCCTACTGCCGCAATCAACATCATGTTCCCCGTTTCCACCTGGTGCGGATGCAACAATCGTTCGTAGGCACCATATAAAATAAAAACGGAAATCACTATTAATACCACCGCATTGGCGAGGGCGGCCAATATCTCTGCGCGGTAATACCCAAACGTATTTTTTGAATCGGGTTGCCGCTCGGCATAATGAATGGCCAGCAATGCCAGTACCAGCCCGCCGGCATCTGTAAGCATATGGCCTGCATCGGCCAAAAGGGCCAGACTTTTGGTGAGGATACCTCCCACCACCTCAGCGATGAGGTACAGGAAGGTCATGACCAGAACTATTTTCAGCTTTTTTTTATGCTGCGCGCTATTGGAACGCTGTACAACATGCTCGTGCGCCATGGGTGGGTTTATTTAAAGGCAAGTTATCAATTTCCCGTTAAAAGATAGTTGCCTTTACCTTGTAATGGTCTCCCCTTCAGGCAGCAGTAATCTTTGGTATTGTGGCGCTTCTCACTTAAATTTGCCTCTCCAAAAATTATAAAACAATATATGGCAAGGATTATAGCTTTCAGAGAAGCCCTGAGAGAGGCAATGACTGAGGAAATGAGAAGGGATGAGCGCGTTTTTCTTATGGGCGAGGAAGTAGCCGAATATAACGGAGCCTATAAAGTGAGCCAGGGAATGCTGGCAGAATTTGGTGAAAAAAGAGTGATCGATACACCGATCTCCGAGCTGGGTTTTACTGCTGTTGGCGTGGGAGCTGCTCAAAGCGGTCTGCGTCCGATTGTGGAGTTCATGACCTGGAACTTTGCCGTTTTAGCATTAGATCAAATTTTAAATACAGCTTCTAAAATGCTGGCAATGAGCGGTGGACAAATTTCTTGCCCGATCGTATTTCGTGGCGGTAACGGCTCTGCCGGACAGCTGGGCGCCCAGCACTCTACCGCTTTTGAAGCCATGTATGCCAATATCCCTGGTATTAAAGTGGTTTCGCCAAGTAACCCTTACGATGCAAAGGGGCTTTTAAAACAGGCGATCCGTTTTGAAGAAGACCCGGTGATGTTTATGGAAAGTGAGCAGATGTACGGCGACAAAATGGAGGTTCCTGAAGAAGAGTATTATATTGAATTAGGCAAGGCCGATGTAAAAAAAGAAGGAACTGATGTAACGATCATTTCCTTCAATAAGATGATGAAGGTGGCCCTGGCCGCAGCAAGCGAGCTGGAAAAAGAAGGGATCAGCGCGGAAGTGATCGATTTACGCACTATTCGTCCGCTCGATATGGAAACGATCCTGAAGAGTGTTAAGAAAACAAATCGCCTGGTAATTGTAGAAGAACAATGGCCGTTTGCTTCCGTTTCTTCAGAGATCTCTTACCGCGTACAGAAAGACGCTTTCGATTACCTGGATGCACCCATCAGAAGAATTACAGCCGCCGATGCCCCCCTGCACTACGCTGCTAATCTTGTTGCAGCTGCCTTACCCGATGTGCCAAGAACGGTAAAACTGGTGAAAGAAGTGCTGTACATGAAAAAATAACATCGCGCATAGGACGCAGGCGATCCGTATTTTATTATTGAACTCAAAATGAAATTGTGCCAAAGAATAAAAATAACGATAGCCAACAGGAGATACTGATTATTGACGATGAGGCTTCGATTAGAAAGACCTTATCTGAAATCCTTTCGTTTGAAGGATATAAAATTACAGAAGCGGTTGACGGAGAAGAAGGCTTGAAACTTTTTTCTGAAAAAACCTTTAATACTGTTTTGTGTGATATTAAAATGCCCAAGCTGGACGGGATGGATTTTTTGGAAAAAGCCAATGCCCTCTCTCCGGATGTACCTATTATTATGA